>JAPWUQ010000107.1 GCA_028275445.1 Anaerolineae bacterium
TGGCATTGACCGACCCGGAAAATGCCCTGCCGGCCATTCACCAGCACCGTCCGGAGGTGCTCATCTGGGGCATTGATCCCTCTGACGCGCCATCGCTTGCGGCACTCCGCAGTGTCCAGTATCTCAACATCCCCATCATCGCCGTGATGAGCGCTGTCGAGCCTCACCAGGCGAACACCCTGCGCCGGCAGGGGGTCGTTGATATTTTCCTGAAGCCGGGCAATTTCCTGAGCGCCGACCTGAACGCTCTGCGCAAGGAGCTGACCGCGAAGATCCGCGCCGCCGCCGATTCTCGCCCCGGCACTGCCGGCCCAGAGACTGCGCCGGGCGTCCCTGCCCGGCCGGCCACCCAGACATTGGTGCGCCCCCGCCCGCCCACCACCCACCTCCTGCATCCCACTGACCCCATCGTGGTGGCGATTGCCGCATCCACCGGCGGACCGCAGAGCCTGGACCGGGTCATCTCGGCCCTGCCGGCAGACCTGCCGGCCTGCGTCCTGATCGTCCAGCACATGCCGCCGGGCTTCACCGCCTCCTTCGCGGAACGGCTGAACCGCAAGGGGCAGTTCCCGGTAAAGGAAGCCGCGGAGGGCGACCCGGTGCATGCCGGCAGAGCGTATGTGGCGGCCGGCGGATTTCATTTGGTCGTCAAGCGCTCCTTCCCGGGCGGCCCCCTGTTCCTGCACCTCGACGATTCGCCGCCCGTCAACGGCCTGCGGCCGGCGGCCAACGTGCTCTTCCATTCGTTGGTGGAGCAAGAGGTGGAGCGGATAGTGGCCGTCGTGATGACCGGCATGGGCACCGATGGTGCGGAGGGCATCCAGGCCATCAAAGCCCAGGGCGGCTGGGTCATCGCCCAGGATGAAGAGACGTGCGTTATTTACGGCATGCCCAAGGCCGCCGCCGCCACCGGCTGTGTGGACCGTATCGTCCCCCTGTCCTCCATCCCGGAGGAAATCGTGAAAGCCGTCCAGACCATGCGTCTGCGAGAGCGTCTGCCATGATAGACATGAGCGAATATAAAGACCTGTTTCTCAGCGAGTCCCAGGAGCACCTGCAGGCCATGAACCAGCACCTGCTGGCGCTGGAACAGCGGCCTGACGATGAGGAAGCCATGAACAGCGTGTTCCGGGCCGCCCATACCCTCAAGGGCATGGCCAGCACCATGGGCTATGAGCAGATGGCCGGCCTGGCCCATGCGCTGGAGGATCTGCTGGATGCCGTCCGACAGCGCCGGCTGCTGCCCTCCCCGGCCTGGTTCGACCTGGCCTTCGGGGCGGCCGACGCTCTGCAGACCCTGCTGAACGATATCGCCGGCGACCAGCCCCCCTCCATTGACGTGGAAGGCTGGGTGGAGCGTTTGCGCTCCTTCCTCACCCGCGGACAGGCCCAGGAAGCCGGCCCGGCGGCTCCCGCCGCGCCGGCCGCCGGCCTGCCCGGCGCCCCGGCCGGCCCTGCCGGGCTCATCCGCCTGAAAATCTTCCTCGACGCCAATTCCTCCCTGAAAGGCGCCCGGGCATATTCCCTGCTCCGCCAGTTGGAGGAGCTCGGCCGGGTCGTGGATTCCATGCCGCATGCCGATGACCTCACCCGTATAGATTGGGGCACGGAACTGGTCGTCTTCCTGCTGACGGAACTGCCGGCCGAACAAATCGTAGAGGTGCTCCGCGCCGCCCCGGATGTCGTGCACGTGGAGGCTCAGTCCGCCGCAGAGACAGCGGAACCCGCCGGCGAACCCGCGCGCCCGACAGCCGTCGAAACCCCGGTCCCCTCGGCGCCCGGGGCCCCGCCGGCCGAGACGGCCGGCGCCGGCATGGTGCGCATCCGGCTCCAGCACCTGGACCACCTGCTGAACCTGGTGGGAGAGCTGGTCATCAGCCGCAGTCGTCTGTGGCAGGCCGCCGAGCAAAACCCCACCCCCGCCCTGATGGAAGCGCTTGAGGATCACACCCGCCTGCTGAACGAACTGCGCGATGCGGTGCTGGCCTCGCGCCTGGTGCCCATCGGCCAGATTTTCGACCGCTTCCCGCGCATGGTGCGTGACCTCCTCAAACAGCAGGGGAAAGAAGCGCGCTTCATTATCGAGGGGCGGGACATGGAGCTGGACCGGGCGGTGGTAGAGCGTCTGAGCGACCCATTACTGCATCTCCTGCGCAACGCGGTGGACCATGGGCTGGAGCCGCCGGCGGAGAGGCTGGCGGCCGGCAAGCCGGCCGAAGGGCTGATCCGTCTGTCGGCGCGCCCCGAACAGGATATGGCGGTGATCGAGGTCTCCGACGACGGACGAGGGCTGAACCGGGAAACCATCGAGCAAGTCGCAGTCGCCCGCGGCATCATCACTCCCGAGCAACTGCACGAGATGACCGACGAGCAGGTGTTCCTGCTCATCTGCGACCCGCGCTTCTCGACCAGCGCCTCCGTGACCCAGGTCTCGGGCCGCGGGGTCGGCATGTCGGTGGTCAAGCAGGCCATGGATGAACTGCGCGGCGAGCTGGAAATCCTCTCGCGCCCCGGCAAGGGCACCACATTCCGCCTGCGCCTGCCCATCACCATCGCCCTGACCGAGGCACTGCTGGTCCAGGCCGGCCCCGACCAGTACGCCATCCCCCTGAACTATATCAACCGCCTGGTCGAAGTAGGACACGAGCGCATCGGTTTCCTGGGGAACAAGCGCGTGCTGAACCTGGAGCGCACCATCCCACTGCTGTCCCTGCCCGAACTGCTGGGGGCCTCTTCCCCGGCCGGCCCGGCGAACGGCAGTGCCAACGGCCGCGCCTATGTGATACTGACGGGGCGCGGCCGGCAGGAAGTCGGCGTGCTGGTGGATCGCGTGCTGGGGAAGGACGAGATCGTGGTCAAGCCGCTCAAGGGCATCCTGCGGTCTGTGCCGGGCCTGGCCGGCGCGACCATTTTAGGGGACGGCCGCGTGGTGCTCATCCTCGACCTGGCCAACCTGATCCTGCGCCGGCGCTGACGCCTGCCCCGCCAGGAAGCCAGGTCTCCACCGGCTGGAACACCGCCTCCAGCGCGCTCCTGTCCGGCGGCCTGCGCCAGTAGAGCAGATGGCCGGCACAGCGGCAGTCCGAAGCGCCGAAGCCAGGCACGATCCTGCGGGCACTGCCTCGCCGTACCAGCCGCTCCGCCCATTCGCATTCCCCCTGCCGGGCATCGAACCCCGCCCATACCGCCTGCACCACCGCGGCCGGCAGGAGATAATCAATATGCCAACGCGTGCGCTTTTCCAACCGCAAATGCCGCTCCACACGCGCCCGCACGCCGCCGGCGCCCCTGGCGCTCCCGACATACGCGTAATAGCCGGCCGGCAGGGAAAACATCCCCAACTGCCCGATGTTCATCACCCTGCCGGCGGGAAGGTACAGCCACAGGATATATGTGCCCGGGCGAGACCATTCCTCCGGTAATTCCGCCATGTGCCATCACCCCACAGGCTTTCTTGACACTTCGGCCCCCGGTTTTTGCCAACCAGGGCGTATTCGATTACAATATAAAATATGGGAATTTCCCATTCGCATGCTCACCCCCAAGGGGTGTGTGGTGCGGCAGACTGCGCGACCGATATCGCCTGCCGCCATTTTTATGGCCGCTTGCCGGCGGCCTCACCAGCTCGAGACAACCCAATGCTATCATCGGGAGGGATGGATGTCAACGTATAGCCCTGATAAGATCCGCAACGTGGTGCTCGTAGGACACAGCAGTTCCGGCAAAACCACCCTGGCCGAGGCAATCCTGTTCAACACGGGCGCGCTCAAGCGCCGCGGCCTGGTGGATGATGGCAATACCGTCTCTGACTTCGACCCGGAGGAAATCCGGCGCAAAATTTCCATCAATACCTCCGTCCTGCCCTGCGAATACCAGCAGGCCAAGATCAATGTCCTGGATGCACCCGGCTATCTCGACTTCGTCGGCGAGGTGAAGGGTGCGATCGCCGCCGCCGATACCGCCATCGTGGTGGTGGACGCGGTGGCCGGCGTCGAAGTCGGCACCGAACTCGTCTGGTCCTACCTCGACGAATCGAACCTGCCGCGGGTCGTCTTCGTCAACAAGATGGACCGCGAGAACGCCAACTTCGGGCGCGTCGTCTCCCAGCTCTCCGACCTCTTTGAAACCCGCATCATCCCCTTCCAGCTCCCCATCGGCAGTCAGGAAACCTTCCAGGGCGTGGTGGACGTCATCAAGATGAAGGCCTACCTGGGAGAGGAAGGCAAAGAGGCGGAGGTGCCGGCCGAACTGCAGGAGCAGGCCAACGAGTACCGCCAGGCCATCGTCGAAGCCGCCGCCGAAAGCGATGACGAGCTTATCATGAAATACCTGGAGGGCGAGGAGCTCACCCTCGAGGAAATCGTGAAGGGCCTGCGCAAGCGCATCGCCGAGAACGAGCTGGTGGGGGTGTTCTGCGGCTCCGCCCTGAAAAACATCGGCATCCGCGCCCTGGTGGACGCTTTCGTGGATTATCTGCCCTCGCCGGCGGAGCGCGTCATCGCCGGCAAGCGGGTCAACACGGGCGAGGAAGTCGAACTGCGCGCCGACCCCAACGGCCCATTAGTGGCGCGTGTCTTCAAGACCACCGCCGACCCCTACGTCGGCAAGCTGAGCTACTTCCGCGTGCTCTCCGGCACCATGCGCAGTGACTCGCGCGTGGTCAACGCCTCGGATGGGAGCGAGGAGCGCATCGGCACCCTCTTCTTCATGCGGGGCAAGGAACAGATCCCCACGGAAGAAGTGGGGCCGGGCGATATCGGCGCCGTCGCCAAGCTGTCCAAGACCACGACCGGCGAAACGCTGTGCAGTAAGGACGATCCTATCACGGTGGAACCCATCAAGTTCCCCAACCCGGTCTACAGCGTGGCCATCTTCCCCAAGACCAAGGCGGACCTGGACAAGATGTCCAGCGCCCTGGCCCGACTGCTGGAAGAAGACCCGACGCTGAAGGTCGAGCGCGAGCCGGGCACCGGCGAGACCATTATGTCCGGTATGGGGGACACCCACATTGATATCGCCATCCGTAAACTGCAGGCCAAATTCGGCCTGGAGCTGGTCACCGATGTGCCCAAAGTGCCCTACCGCGAGACCATCACCAAGGTCGCATCCGCCCAGGGCCGGCATAAAAAGCAGACCGGCGGCCGCGGCCAGTTCGGCGACGTCTTCATCCGCTTCGAGCCGCTGGAGCGCGGCGCCGGCTTCGAGTTCGCCGATGAGATCTTCGGCGGCGCCGTCCCCAAGAACTATATCCCGGCCGTGGAAAAGGGCCTGCGCGAGATTATGGAGCACGGCGTGCTCGCCGGCTACCCCACCGTGGACTTCCGGGCGGTGCTCTACGACGGCTCCTACCACCCGGTGGACTCCTCGGAATTGGCCTTCAAGCTCGCCGCACACCTGGCGTTTAAGAAAGGCATCCCCGAGGCCGGCCCTGTGCTCCTGGAGCCCATCATGCTGGTGAAAGTCACCGTGCCCGAGGAATACATGGGCGATGTCATCAGCGATTTCAACACGCGGCGCGGCCGCGTCCAGGGCATGCACCAGGAGAAGGGCAAGGCCACCGTCACCGCCCTGGTGCCGCTGGCGGAGATGCTCCGCTACGCCATTGACCTGCGCGGCCTGACCCAGGGGCGCGGGCTGTTCACCATGGAGTTCTCGCACTACGACATCGTGCCCAACCACATCGCTCAGAAGATCATCGAACAGGCCGCCAAAGAGAAGGCGGAGAACGAATAACCCCCGCTGGAAGCAAGAAGAGGAGGCCGTCATGGCCTCCTCTCTTTTATCAGGTCTCTGGGATGCCTCACAACCTCATCAGCCGGCTCATGATGCGGAACAGCCAGCGAAACAGCCTCTGCTTGAAGGTCAGCTTTTGGCCGGCGGCCAACATGCGCTCATAGGTGAACAGCGATTCCAGCCACTTCCGATGGGTCACCTGCAGGCGCGTCAGCGCCGCCAGCGTGGCCTGGGCGTTCTCCCGCTCGCCCAACTCCTCGAACATCGTCACAGCCTGCCGGTAATATTCCGAGGCGCGCCCAGCCTGGCCGCGGCGCTCATACAGCGTCCCCAGATTGCCCAGCACCTGGGCCTCCTCGGAGCGCCGGCCCAGCCGGCGGAATGTCTCCAGCGCCTCCTGCAGTAGTCGCTCGGCACTGGTGTACTCCCCGCGCTGGATGGCCAGCACACCGAGGTTCACCCGCATCTCGGCTTGCCCCGCTTCATCCCCCGCGCGCTCGCACTGCGCCAGCGCCTGCTGGAACGCTTCCTCCGCCGTCTGGTAATCCCCGCGGCGGAACGCATCCACGCCGGCGGACTTCCATGCCTCGATGTCAGCGGCAGGCAGGGTCCCCTCACTCATTGTGCCCCATCCCCTCCTTTTCTGCCTCTGCCGGCCCAACTGCCGCCGGCGGCGGTGTTTCCCAAACATCCGGCCGCAGTGGCACGTCGAGCGTTACCAGCGTCCCCCGTTCCCGCCCTTCGCTCAGCGAATAAATCATCAAGGTGCCGTCCAGAAGCGCCGCCCGCTCGCGCATGTTCAGCAGGCCAAGACTGCCGCGCGCATCGTAATTGCGCTCCACCTCCTGACGGTTGAAGCCCAACCCGTCGTCCTCCACCTCCACATGCAGGCGGTGTTCGTCCATAAAAAGCCTCAGCCAGATGTTCTGCGGTTTGCCGTGCCGGCGGGCATTATTGACCGCCTCCTGAATGATGGAGAAAATCGTGCCCTCCACCTTAGGCTTGATCCGGCCGGAATACGGCTGGGCCTCCAGATGCACCTGCAGGGTCTTGTCCGCAGACAACTGCTCGACATAGGACTGGAGAGCCGCCAGCAGGCCCCGGGTCTCAAGGATCACCGGGCGTAGTTCGAACAGCAGGAGGCGCACCTGCCGGGAGGCCTGGCGGGCCAACTGCCGCACCGATTCCAGCTCGGCCGGCACATCCTCCGGCTTTTTCTCCATGAGCCGCTCGATATGGTCTATGTTCCAGGTGATGGCGGTCAGTTGGGCGGCAATGCCGTCGTGCAGATTGCGTGCCAGTTCCTTGCGCACATCTTCCTGCGCGGTGATGATCTTATCGCGCTCCTCCCGCAGGGATTGATACAGGCGGGCATTCTCGATGGCGATGGCGGCCTGGCCGGCGATGGTCATCAGCAGGGCCTCATCCTCCTCATCAAATCCCTCGCCCGAATACTTGTTCAGCACCTCCAGCACCCCGATGGTTTTGCCCTTGATCTGCAGGGGTACGCAGAGCACCGATTGGGTCAGAAACCCCGTGCGCGCATCAACTTGACGGGAGAAGCGGGGATCGCGCGCCACATCATTCACGATGATGGGCTTGCCGCGGGTGGCCACCCAGCCGGCAATCCCCTCATCTAGGGGGATGCGGGTGTGCTGTAAGACCGCACCCTTCTCGCCCAGCGCAATCTCAAAGACCAGCTCCTGCCGCTCCTCATCCACCAGCATCAGCGACGCGGCGCTGGCGTTGACGATGCTGGCGGCAATGCCGACCGTGTCCACCAGCAAGCGGTTCAGGTCCAGGGTGGAGACCATGCGCTGGCCGATCTGGAAGAACAGCTCCAACTGCGTCAGTTTGTCCCGGCTGACGCTCAGATCATGTACCAGACGCAGAAGCATGCCCACATTGGCCGCGGCATTCCGAAGCATGGCCCGGTAATCGGGGGGGACGGGGAATTCCGAGGTAAACCCGACGGTCAGCGTGCCCACCACTTCCGCGCCGGCCAACAGGGGCGCATTCACCAGCAGGATGATCGCCCCATCGCTGAGGCGCGCTTCCGAGGGCGCCGGCACGGTGACCGCATACATGCGCCGCTGTTGCAGTTCTCCGAGCACCGCCTGTTCCCAGCGGCTGAGCTGGCGCAGGGCCGGCTCGGACCAATCCCCATGACGGATGCGCACCGGCGCTTTGCCCGGCTGTCCCACAAAGAGGAGCGCGCCCACGCCGGCCTGACACTCCAGAATGACGCGATCCAGCAGTCCCGGCGCAATCAGGTTCACATCCCGCGAAAGCAGGAGCTCGCTCAGCCCGGGGAGGGTCAGAAAACGGGATGTTTGTTCAGGGAGCAGGAATGGCGCTGTCAAGATGGTATGCTCCTGTCTCACCACCTGACCAGTGGCCTGCCGATCCAGCCCATGGCTGGCTACAGCGTGATATCCAGCAGGCCCTCGCCCAGCCGCCGCAGGGTATCCACGGAAAGTTCGCTCAACAGCATGGCCAGCCGGAGATACAGCACGTTGGCCGGCTTCAGGACAAACTCCCGCACATCCGCCGGCATCTGCTCCAGCAGTTCCAGCATCTGCCGCTCCTTCTCCGAGTGCGAGAGCAGGCTCTCATCAGTGAAATAGGTCAAGGGCACATGCAGGAAGTCGGCCAGCCGGCGCAGGTGGGAAAAGGGAATATCCTCCTTGCCGTACTCATAGCTGGCGATGGTCTCGGAATCCACCCCCAGCACTCGCGCGCATTCGCTCAGGCTCTGGCTGGCGGCCAGCCGCGCCTGCCGCAGGAGCACGCCGATCATACGCCGGCGGACAGCCAGGAACATCTGCGGGGGAAGCGATGCCACTTCCTGATGCTCCGCCTGCGGCTCATGCCAGAAATAGGTGACCGGGACATCGAAATGCCGGCTCAACAGCTCCAACTGCGGCAGGCTGACCTCCTTCTCGCCCGACTCATAGGCCAGGTACTCTTCGGGGGACACGCCCAGCAGGCCGGCGCATTCCTCCACCTCCACGCCGGCGCCCAGCCTCGCCCGCCGCAACAGCTCCGCCACCGTGCGGGGCACTGCCCGCGCCTCCGCCTGCACCTTCATGCCCGTACCTCCTGCCGAACACTGCCCGACTGATGCCCAAGTTATGGAAACTTCACCTGTCCCATTATAACACACTCCCCCACCGCCTGCAACAACCCATGCCCTCCGGCTTTTGCTGACGGCCAGGGCTGTGCTACAATGCCGGCCAAATACCAGCCCAGCGCACGGATGATATGCCCAGGACAGAACGACAGCGGTTAGATATCCTGCTGGTGGAGCGCGGCCTGGCGGAAACGCGCGAGAAGGCCCGCCGGCTCATTATGGCCGGCCAGGTGCTGGTCAACGACCAGCCCATCCAGAAGCCCGGCACCGCCGTTCCCGTGGACGCGAATATCCGCCTGACCGGCCAGATGCGCTATGTCAGCCGAGGCGGATATAAACTGGAGGCCGCGCTGGAGCGGTTCGGTATTGATGTCGCCGGCTGGGTCGCCGCCGACATCGGCGCCTCCACCGGCGGCTTCACGGACTGCCTCCTCCAGCGCGGTGCGCGGAAGGTGTACGCCATTGATGTGGGCTACGGCCAGCTCGCCTGGTCCCTGCGGCAGGACCCACGCGTCGTGGTCATGGAACGGGTCAACGCTCGCTATTTGGAGCGACTGCCGGAAGAGGTGGACATCGTCACTATAGATGTCTCCTTCATCTCCCTGCTCCTGATCCTGCCGGCGGCGGTGCGCCTGCTCAAGCCGGAGGGCATCATCGTGGCGCTTATCAAGCCGCAGTTCGAGGCCGGCCGGGAGCAGGTCGGCAAGGGGGGAGTGGTGCGGGAGCCGGCGGTGCATCGCGCCGTCCTGGAAAAGGTCCTGCGCGGCGCGCTGGCAATGGGCCTGATGCCGTTCGGCCTCATCCCGTCGCCCATCCGCGGGCCGGCCGGCAACATCGAATTCCTGGCCGGCTGGCAGTGGATGGG
>JAPWUQ010000109.1 GCA_028275445.1 Anaerolineae bacterium
GCCCTGCAGACGGTGCCCAGCGAATGGGAGGGCGCGCCGGCGAACGTCCTGGCCGGCCGGCCCTACTGCGCGGCCTATGAGGGCTGGCTGAGGGTGGAGCAGGCCGGCCGATACGGCGTTCGCGCTGTGGTCCAGGCCGGCGCGGTGCGCCTTTCGCTGGACAACCAGACGGTGCTGGAGGATGCCGGCCAGCCGTGGGCAAAGACTATAGTCGAAGGGGAGGTGCTGTTGACCCCCGGGCCGCACGCCCTGCGTCTGGAATACCGCCGGCTGGAGGGGGAATTCAGCGGCCTGACCCTGTACTGGCGGCCGCCGGCGGGGGAATGGGAGCCGGTGCCGCCGGCCGCCCTATCCTATAGGCCGGCGCAGGCGGGGCAGGAATAGATACTGGCAAGGAGGCCTGTCATGAATCTGTACGAGTTTCAGGCGAAGCAGATTTTCGCCAAGCATGGCATCCCCATCCCGAAAGGGGAGCTGGCGCAGACGCCGGAGGAAGCCGAGGAAATCGCCGCCCGTCTGGGGGGCCGGGTGGTGGTGAAGGCGCAGGTGCTGGCCGGCGGGCGCGGCAAGGCCGGCGGCATCCGCCTGGCAGAGACGCCGGCGGAGGCCCGCGCCGCGGCGGAGGCTATCCTGGGGATGCAGATCAAAGGCCTGACAGTGCGGCGCGTCCTGGTGGACCAGGCCGCCGACATCGCACAGGAGCTGTACCTGGGCATCGTGCTGGACCGCGCCGGCCGCAGGCTGGTGCTGATGGCATCCGCGGCCGGCGGGGTGGACATCGAGGAAGTTGCGGCGACGACACCCGAAAAGATCGCCCGGGTGGATATTGATCCCCTGCTCGGGCTTCAACCCTATCAGATGCGCCAGGTGGCCTGCGACATCGAGCTGGACCGCGCATTGCTGACCCAGTTCACCCGCATTGGGCTGGGACTGTACGAGGCGCTGATGCACTCCGATGCGACCCTGGCGGAGATTAACCCCTTGGCGGTGACGGCCGGCGGCGAACTGCTGGCGCTGGACGGCAAAATGGTGGTGGACGACAACGGCCTCTACCGCCAGCCGGAGCTGGCACGGGCGCGAGAAATGCTGGACGAGTCGCCGGCGGAGCGGGAAGCGCGCCAGTACGGCCTGAGCTACGTCAAGCTGGACGGTTACATCGGCTGTATGGTGAACGGGGCCGGCCTGGCTATGGCGACCATGGACATGACGAAGCTTTATGGGGGCGCGCCGGCGAACTTCCTGGACATCGGCGGCGGGGCACGCGCCGATCGGGTAGCAGCAGCCCTGCGCATCATCCTGGCGGACCCCAATGTGCGCGCCGTGCTCATCAACATCTTCGGCGGCATCACCCGCTGTGATGAGGTGGCACGCGGCATCCTGGAGGCTTTCGCGCAAGTGCCGTCGAAGGTGCCGGTGGTGGTGCGCCTCATCGGCACGAACGAGGAGGAGGGCCGGCGTCTGCTGGCCGAGGCCAATTTCATCACGGCGCGCACGCTGAGCGAGGCCGCCCGCCTGGCGGTGGAAGCGGCGCGGGCCGGCACTGCCGCGCCGGCGGCATAACGGGAGGGGACCATGGGCATCCTGCTGGATAATCGCTCGCGAGTGGTTGTGCAGGGCATCACCGGCCGCGAAGGCTCGTTCCACACCCTGCAGATGGTGGAATACGGCACGCAGGTGGTGGCCGGCGTGACGCCGGGCAGGGGCGGCGAATGGCTGGAGGGCATCCCCATCTTCGACACAGTGGCCGCGGCGGTGGAGGCGACCGGCGCGGATACCTCGGCAATTTTCGTGCCGGCCCCATATGCCGCCGATGCCATCATGGAGGCGGCCGCGGCCGGCGTTCAGCTCATCGTGTGCATTACCGAGGGCATCCCGGCCCTGGACATGCTCAAGGTGGTCGCTTTCGTGCGCTCGCGCGGGGCGCGCCTCATCGGCCCCAACTGCCCCGGCCTCATCACGCCCGGCCAGGCAAAGGTGGGCATTATGCCGGGCCACATCCACCGCCCCGGGCCGGTGGGAGTGGTATCCCGGAGCGGCACCCTGACCTATGAAGTGGTATATTCCCTCACCCAGCGGGGCATCGGACAGTCCACCGCGGTGGGCATCGGCGGGGATATGATCATCGGGAGCAGTTTCGTGGACATCCTGGAGCTGTTCGAGCAGGACCCGCATACTGATATGGTGGTGATGATCGGCGAGATCGGGGGGAACGAAGAGGAGATCGCGGCGGAGTATATCGCCGGCCGCATGAGCAAGCCGGTGGTGGCGTTCATCGCCGGCCTGACGGCGCCGGAGGGCAAGCGCATGGGGCACGCTGGCGCTATCATCGCCGGCCGCTCCGGCGGCGCCCGGGAGAAGATCGCCCGCCTGAAAGAAGCGGGGGTGCGCGTGGCGGAGCACCCGGAGCAGATCGCCGACATCGTGGCGGGGATGCTGTAGGCCGGCAGGGCGCTCCCCAGATTGACGAGCCGGCCGAAAATGTTACAATATGCACGTACAGGTTGGCGAGGTGGAACGGCCGGCCAGACCCTGTGCCGTATCTCAGCGTGGAGCGATTTCCAAAGGAGGAACACCCGATATGCAAGCAGGAGAAGAATCACAAGTCGTCGAGGAGGCCCCGCCGGAGACGACAAAGCCTCGTCCGAAGCGACGAGGCAGGGTCACGGTCTTTGACAACTGGTGCAAGGGCTGTGGGCTGTGCGTGGCTTTCTGCCCGCGCAAAGTCTTCGAGCTGGGGCCGGAGGGCCATCCGGTGGTGGCGCATGAGGAGCGGTGCACGGCCTGCAACTGGTGCGTTTACCACTGCCCGGACTTCGCCATTGTGGTGGAGCTGGTGGAGGGTGATGAGCCGGCACGAAAAACCGGCCAGTCTGTAGGAGGTAGGGTGCGGAGATGAGGACGGCATTCTTGCAGGGCAATGAAGCATGCGCCTACGGGGCGCTGGCCGCCGGCTGTCGCTTCTTCGCCGGCTACCCCATTACCCCTTCCACCACCATCGCGGAGACCATGGCTCGGGAGCTTCCCAAGGTGGGCGGCGTCTTCATCCAAATGGAAGACGAGATCGCCAGCCTGGCGGCAGTGCTGGGCGCTTCGGTGGGCGGGCTGAAGGCCATGACCGCCACCAGCGGCCCGGGTTTTTCGCTGATGCAGGAGCACATCGGCTATGCCGTCATGGCCGAGATTCCCTGCGTCATTGTGGACGTACAGCGCCTGGGGCCATCCACCGGTCAGCCCACCAGCCCCTCGCAGGGGGATGTGATGCAGGCGCGCTGGGGCACCCACGGCGACCATCCCATCATCGCGCTGTCCCCGACCTCGGTGCGGGAATGCTTTGACCTGACGGTGACGGCCTTCAACCTCTCGGAGAAGTACCGCACGCCGGTCATCCTGCTGATGGACGCAGTGGTGGGGCACATGCGCGAGAAGGTCATTTTGCCGGCGCCGGAGGAACTGGAGATCATTGACCGCGCCCGGCCCAACGTGCCGCCGGAGTGGTATTTCCCCTATGAGGAGACCGCCTCCGATGTCCCGCCCATGGCCAACTTCGGCGATGGCTTCCGCTATCACATCACCGGGCTGATGCACGATCGCGCCGGCTTCCCCACCCAGCGGCTGGACGAGATCAACGCCTGGCTGACGCGCATTTTCCGCAAGATCGACGCCCATGTGGATGATATCGCTATCACCGAGGCCATCAATGTGGAGCATGCGCGCACGCTGGTCATCGCCTATGGATGCACGGCGCGCGCTGCCAAGGAGGCGATTTACATGTGCCGGCGGCATCGCGTCGGCCTGCTCGTCCTGAAAACGCTGTGGCCGTTCCCCAAGGACCAGGTCCTGCTGGCGGCGCACGAGGCCCAGCGCGTGGTCGTGCCGGAGATGAACATGGGACAGATCGCCCTGGAGGTGGAGCGGCTGGTCGGGCGCTCCAAGGTGCGGCGGGTGCGCCGGGCGGATGGGGAGATGATCACCCCCCAGGAGATTCGCGCCGCCATTGAGTACAAGGAATAGGGAGGGGAGAGCATCATGGCAACCCAGCGCCAGTTGATATATGACTATCTGCGCCATAAGAAGAAGTTCCCGAACATCTGGTGCGCCGGCTGTGGCATCGGCATTGTCATGGGCGCCATCATCCGCGCCGTGGACGAGCTGGGCTATGACAAAAATCAGGTGGCTATGATCTCCGGCATCGGGTGCAGTGGACGCATGCCGGTCTACCTGGACTTCTACACCATGCACACCACCCACGGCCGCGCCCTCTCCTTTGCCACTGGGCTGAAGCTGGCGCGGCCGGAACTGAAAATTATCGTGGTGATGGGGGATGGCGATGCGCTGGCCATCGGCGGCAACCATTTCATCCACACCGCCCGCCGCAACATTGACTTGACGGCCATCGTCATCAACAACGCTACCTACGGCATGACCGGCGGGCAGTATTCCCCCACCACCCCCCAGCACATGCTGGCGACCACCGCGCCGTACGGCAATATCGAGCAGGACTTCCCTATCTGCGAGCTGGCGCAGGTGTGCGGCGCGGCCTTCGTGGCGCGCAGTACGGTCTATCACGTCGAGGAACTGCAGGGCTACATCGAGCAGGGGCTGGAGAAAAAGGGCTTTGCCCTGATCGAAGCGGTGAGCTATTGCCACACCACTTACGGCCGGCTGAACCGCCTGGGCTCTGCCGTGGACATGATGCGCGCCCTCAAGGAGAACAGCGTCACCCGACAGACTGCCGAGAAGCTCCCACCCGAGGAACTGCAGGGGAAGATTGTGCGCGGTATCTTCGTGGACCGCGAGGTGCCGGAATACACCCAGCTCTACCAGAAGATCATCGAGCGGGCGCAGTCGGGAGGCAAAGCGTGAAGAAAGAGACGGCGAAGAAAGAGAGCACCCGGACAGGCATCGGACGCTATGAGGTGCGTCTCGCCGGCAAGGGCGGCCAAGGCATGATCCTGGCCGGCCGCATCCTGGCGGAGGCCGTCGCCCTGTACGATGGGCGCAACGCCGTGCAGACCCAGGATTACGGCCCGGAAGCGCGCGGCGGCGCCTCCAAATCAGAGGTGATCATCTCCGACGGTGAGATATATTACCCAAAGGTGATGAACGCCGACCTGCTGGTCTGCATGAGCCAGGAGGCCAGCGACCGCTATTATTACGATCTGAAGCGCGACGGCCTGCTCATCATTGATTCCACCAATGTGGAGCGCTCTCCCACCACGCGTGTGGTCGCGGTGCCCATCACTGAGCTGGCCGTCAAGGCCACCGGCCGCGAGATCACGGCGGCCATGGTGGCGCTGGGCCTTATCTGCGGCCTGACGAAGATCGTGTCCGAGGAAGCCCTGGAGAAGGCTATCCGCTCCCTGGTGCCCAAGGGAACGGAAGAGCTGAACGTCAAGGCGATGCAAGCCGGCCTGGAGGAAGCCAAACGCCTGCTGGAAGCCGGCCTGCCGGTCGCCCTGCCCCAGGAGCTGTGACACAGGTTCGGTACCCCTATGCCGAAGGATGAGACGGCATACTCCGATCAGGATGAGCGGCGCTGGGCGGCGCTCCAGGGCCGGCAGGTGGTGGGCGTGGGACGGGACCCGGAGGAGGCCTATCGGGCCGCCAAGACGCGCCGGCCGAAAGAGGAACCTACCGCGCTCGTGCCGGCCGGCGCCGGCGCCAATGACGTGGACCAGTGGCCCCAACGCCTGGAGCGGCTGTTCGCAGACAACCCATGGGCCGCGCGCACCCGTGAACTTCTCTGCTCCCGGCTGTCCGACGTGTACCTGGTGGGCGGCTGTGTGCGCGATCTCATGCTGGGTCGGCCCATCCATGACCTGGACATCGTCATGTCCGACGACGCCGTGCAGTGGGGCCGCCGGCTGGCGGACCAGCTCGGGGCCGGCTTTTACGTCCTCGACGTCGAGCGCGGCTTCGCCCGGGTGGTGCTCCTGCGGGAGAATCATCCCCGCATCTTCCTGGACCTTTCCCGCATAGAAGGCGAGCGGATCGAGGAGGACCTGGCCCGGCGCGACTTTACCATCAATGCCCTGGCGTTGGAGCTGTGCGCCGGGCGCCTGATAGACCCCTTCGACGGCGAGGGAGATGTCCGCCGGCGCATCCTGCGCCCCGTCACCCCGCAGGCCATCGTCAATGACCCCATCCGCGCCGTGCGGGCAGTACGGCTGGCGGCCGAGCTGGGCTTCTACGTGGATGCATCCCTGCTGGAGGCCATCCGGCGGGATGCCGGCGGGCTGGCGGAAGAGTCTCCCGAACGCATTCAGCAGGAACTGCACCGCATGCTGTCCCTGCCCAACTCCGCTGAGGCCCTGCGCCGCATGTCTGGGCTGGGGCTGTGGCGGTACACCATCCCGGAGCTGGAAGGGTTGGCCGGCGTGGGCCAATCGGCCCCGCATCAGCTTGATGTCTGGGACCATACCCTGCTCACGGTGGCGCGGCTGGAGGAACTCCTGCGCGCCATCGGTCTGCCGGCGGAGGACGGCGGCCGACTGATGCCCGAGGAATGGGCCTTCCTGGAGCCTTACCGGCCGGCTCTGCGCCGGCACCTGGAGCAGGAGCTGGCGGAGGAGCGGCCCCACTGGCAGGCGCTGAAATGGGCGGCCCTCCTGCACGACATCGCCAAACCGGCAGCGCGCCGGGTGGACGAGGTGGGACGGGTGCGCTTCCTCGGCCATGCGCGGAAGGGCGCGGAGATGGCAGAGGAGATCATGCGCCGGCTCCGCTTCTCCCAGCGCGAGATATCCTATGTCTGCGCCTGTGTGGCCCATCATCTGCGCCCCCTGCTGTTGTCCAGGGAAAGGGAGCTGACGCCGCGGGCACAGTACCGTTTTTTCCGGGACCTGGGGGATGCGGGCCTGGGCGTATGTCTCCTGTCGCTGGCGGATACCGCCGCATGCCGGCCAGGCCGGCCGCCGGCGGAGGTCTGGGAGCCCGTGCAGAGGGTCGTTCAGGCCCTGCTGGAGTTCTTCTCGCGCACCGGCGGGCCGGCGGGGATGCCGCGCCTGGTCACCGGGGAGGACCTGATCCAGCGCTTTGGGCTGGCCCCTGGCCCGGCCGTAGGCAGATGGCTGGAGCGGGTGCGCGAGGAGCAGGCCGCCGGCACATTCGCCACGCGCGAGGAGGCCCTGCGCTGGCTCGAACAGGTGATATCGGGAAAAGAGGGGGGTAAGAGCTTGTGAGCACTTCCGAGGAACGCGTGTGCCCCTATCTGGGCGCGATGAACGGTCCGGACACATATTGGCCACAGCCCTCGCCGGCCAACCGCTGTTACGCCTTCCCCGCACCGACCCCCATCACGGAGGACGAGCAGGAGCGGCTGTGTCTGAGCGGGGAATTTAGCCGCTGTCCGCGCCTGCAGGCGGCGCAAATGGCCTATGGACAGCGCTATCCGGCGCCGGCGCGCCCCCAGGCGCGGATATGGCCCTGGCAGACCCGCCCCATGGCCGTGGTCGTGGGCGGCCTCATTACTATGGGGATACTGCTGGTCTGTGCCTGGGCCTTGGTGGCCTATCAGACGCGCGGCTTCCGGCCGGCCAGCGCCTTCGCGACCTCCACCCCTTTGCCGGCGCTGACCGCCACCGCGCCCGTGGGAACGCCTGTCAGCTCACCCACCATGCCGGCGCCCCCCACCGATACGCCGACCACGATCCCCACGGACACGCCTGTCCCCAGCCCGACCTTCACGGCGGTGATCATCCCGACACTGCCGGCGGAAACCCCGACGCCCTGGCCCACCCCGACTCCTTTCCCGACACCGGTGCCGCGCCCGACCAGCACGCCGCGGCCGACGTTCACCCGGCCGCCGACCTTCACCCCGCGGCCGACCTACACGGCCAGCCCCACGCGCACCGTCACCCCCACCCGCACGCCGACAGTGGTGCAGTATGCCGTTCAGTTGATTGCCAGCGCCACGTCCGCGCAGGTGCAGGCCGGCCAGACCGCCACCTTCAACGTCACCGTGCGCAATATGGCGACGGTGCCGGATAATGTGGTGCTCCAGCTCTTCCCGGCGGTCATGTCCGGGTGGAGCGTGCGGCTCATCGTGGATGGGGCGGACAAAGGGGCCGGCCCGGTGACCATCGCGCTGGCCGCCAGCGGGACGAAGACGGTCAGCGTGACCTTCACGGTGCCGGCCGATGCCGCGGTCGGCTCCGCCGGCGAGGCCTATCTCAGTGCCACATCCCAAAGCTCCGCCACAGCGCAGGCATCCCTTTCCCTGACGGTCAGCGTCAAGGAGTAGACCCGATGGTGATTGTGGCGCGCGGCCTGGAACTGCACATCGCGGTGGCCAAGGTGGCGAAGTACGCCGTCAGCGAAAGCGGCGACACGGTCGAGGTCATCGAGCGTCCGCACGGCGGGCTTTCCCTGGTGCTGGCCGATGGGCAGAGCAGTGGACGGGCGGCCAAGCTCATCAGCAATATCGCCGCCCGCAAAATTATCTCCCTGCTGGCGGACGGTGTGCGGGACGGGGCGGCGGCGCGCGCGGCCCATGATTACCTGCGCACCCTGCGGCAGGGGAAGGTCTCCGCGGAGGTCAGCATCGCTTCGGTGGATCTGACCACCGGCACGCTGGTCATTTCGCGCAACACGCAGTGCCCGGCGGTCATCATCCGGCGCGCGCCGGCCGGCGACTGCGCGGTGACCCTGCTGGATGATCCCAGCGAGCCGATCGGCATCCATCCCCGCACCAAGCCGGTCATCAGTGAGATTCAGCTCGAGGCAGGGCTGTATGCCCTGTTGTTCAGCGACGGCCTGTTGGCCGCCGGCCGGCGGAAAGGCCAACCCCTCGATATCCCCGCCTTCGCCTGCGCCCATCTGCGCCAGAATTCTGCCAGCGCCGAAACCCTGGCCGAGGCACTCATCTCCGAGGCCATCGCCCTGGACGACGGCCGGCCGGCGGATGACATCAGCGCGGCGGTGCTGGCCGTCTACCCCCATACCGGCGCCGTACAAATCCGCAAAATGAGCGTGCGCTTCCCATTTTGATGTATAATACATATAAGGACATGGCAGTCCGCCAAGCACAGCAGCCCGCAACCCTGTCACAGCACAGGAGGGCATGGTTGGCGATGAGCCATGGAGAGGGATCATCCGCTCGGGCACCGCTGATCGCGGTGGTGGGGGTGTGCGCCGCCGGCAAGACCACCCTGGTCGAGGGATTGCGCGCCCTGGGGTACAACGCCCGCCAGGTGGGGCAGGAGCACTCGTACGTCCCGTACATGTGGCAGCGCATCACCCGGCCGGATATCCTGATTTATCTTCACGCCAGCTACGAGGTGGTGGCCCGCCGGCGAGAGGTGGATTACGACGCGGCCTACTGGCAGGAGCAGGAGCGCCGGCTGGCCCATGCGGCCGCACACGCCCATCTGGTGATTGATACCGATGCGCTGACGCCGGAAGAGGTGCTGGCCAGGGCAGTGGCCTTTTTGGAATCCCGGAGCATCGGGGGGCTGGCTCCGGGAAGATTGTCGGATGCGCCGGCGAAAGGAGGTCGCTCGCCATGCATCTCATCGAGGGATATGAGTTCGGCCGAATCCTGATCGACGGCAAGACCTATCGGGCGGACCTGCTCATCCTTCCCGACGGCATCCATCCCGATTGGTGGCGGCAGGAAGGGCATGCGCTGGCAGTGGTGGACCTGTGGGAATTGACCCAGTGCGAGCCCCTGCCGGAGGTGCTGGTGGTGGGCACGGGCTC
>JAPWUQ010000110.1 GCA_028275445.1 Anaerolineae bacterium
CGGCGGAAGCCGCCTTCGACCTCATAAGCGCCGGCTTCAGCCTCTGCTTCCTGCTGGGGCACTGGCTGGTGCGCTTTAATATTTGGGACCGCTATCTGCTGGGGCTGGTGCCGCTGGCCGCCGTGCTGGTGGGGCGGGCGTTCACCCACGCCTTGCGGCGCTGGCGGATGCAGGAGCCGGCGGCGCTGGGCATCCTGGCGCTGATACTCTTGCTGGTCCTTTTCCCCGCCGGCCAGGCGGCGCGCGGCGAATACCCGGCCGGCGGAGACCATGGGGCCTACTGGGGCATTGACCAGGTGGCGGAATACGTGCGGGCGCATGTGCCGGCGAACGCCGTCATCTATCATCACTGGCTGGGCTGGCACTATCTCTATTACCTCTATAACGCGCCGTATGCCTTTCAGTGGTATACTTCCCCGGAGGAAGTGGTGGCGAAGGTGCGGGCGTGGTCGGACGTGCCGCACTGGATCGTCTTCCCGATGTGCCGGGAGTGGGAGCCGGTCGCGGAGGCACTGCAGGCCGCCGGCCTTTCCCTGCAGGAGCGCTTTCGGACGGTGCGGCCGGACGGGCAGGTGACCTTCCGGGTATATGAACTGCATGCCGGCGCGGAAACGGCCGGCCAGCCGGCGCGTTGAGCGGGGGAGCAGGCCGATGCGGCTACCAGCGTGTAAGAAGGGGGTCCCATGGCGGATGGCCGTTGCCTGGCTGTGGCCGCTCAGCCTGGGCGTACTGCCGCTCCTGTTCTGGTCCGGCCTCACCGCCGGCCGCATCCTGGTCGGCGTGGACCTCTTCACCTATTTCTATCCCCTGCGCGACGCCGTCTCGTCCGCCCTGCGTGCCGGCCGGCTTCCTCTGTGGAACCCCTATCTGTTCCTGGGCGTGCCGCTGTTCGCTAACATCCAGGCCGGCACCCTCTACCCGGTGAATCTCCTGCTGGTCGGTTTGCCGGCGCCCTACGCCATCAACGCCTTTATCCTGTTTCATCTGGCCCTGGCCGGCCTGGGCGCCTATATGTACGCCCGCTGGCGCGGGTTGGAACGGCCCGGCGCCTGGACGGCCGGCGTGCTCTTCGCGCTGGGAGGATTTCTGAGCGCACAGGCGGAGCATGTCAATCAGCTCGCTGTGTCCGCCCTTTTGCCCTGGATGCTGTGGTGCCTGGAACACGCTATGGGGGTCGGGCGGGACGAGGGGCCGGCCCGTTGGCGGCCCGGCAGTTGGTTCGCCCTGGCCGGCTTGCTGGCGGCCGCCTTCCTGGCCGGCCATACACAGTCCTGGTACATCGCCCTGTTCGCGCTGGCGCTGGACGCGGCCGGCCATGCGGCCTGGCGAGCCTGGCGCGCCGGCTGGCGGCAAGGAAGCGGGTACGCGGGCAAATGGCTGGTCGGGCGCGCCGCCGCGCTGGGGCTGGCCGCCGGCGCGGCGCTGGCCCTGTGCGCCGTCCAGCTCCTGCCCACCCTGGAGCTGTCCTCGCTCTCCATCCGCGGCGGTGGGATGAGCTATCGCGAGGCCGTGTCCTTCTCGCTGAAGCCCCAGCTCCTGGTGCGCGCTTTCCTCCCCGGCTATGGGGAGATGGTGTTCAGCGAATATGTGGCCTACATCGGATGGATCGGCCTGGCACTGGCCGTGTGGGGCCTGCTGGCCGGCCGATCCCGCGCGACCGTACGGGCAGGGGCCGGCCTGGCGCTGGCCGGCCTGTTCCTGGCCTTCGGCGGCTATAATCCCTTCTACTACATCCTCTACCGCCTGGTGCCCGGGTTCAACCTTTTCCGGGCGCCGGCGCGCTGGCTGGTGCTGTACGCGCTGGGCGCGGCACTGCTGGCCGGCGCCGGCCTGGATGCCTGGTTGGCCGGCGCGCGCCCCCAGGCGGTATGGACGGCGCTCCAGCGGCGGAGCGGCGTCATCGCTGTCGGGGCGGCTCTGCTTCTCCTGATGATTGGCGCCGGCCTGGCGGTGGGCTGGTTGGAACGCCCTGCCGCGCGCACGGCGGCCGGCTGGGGCATCACCCTCATCCTGCTGGCGGCGGTGATCGTCCTGGGCCGTCGGGCTTCCGGCTTCTGGCGAGGGATCGGGCTGGCCGGCCTGCTGGTGGTCGAGCTCTATGTCGCCGGCCGCTCCCTGCCCTTGGCGACGCCCACCGCGTGGGACGCCTTTTCCTCCCTGCGCACCGCGCCGGCGCACCTGTTGGCCGCCGGCCTGCACCTCCGGCCGGACGGCCGGCCGGCGGATGAGCGCGATATGCCGGCGGGGGAAAGCACGCTGGGGGATGAGACCGCCCATTGGGGGCGCGGCGCGCCGACCTTCCGCTTCCTGAGCATGTCGGGCATCCAGTACGACCCGGGCGACCTGGCCGATATCTATGCCAACTGGCGCGGCCGGCTCCCCGAAAAGGCCGTTTATGACCTGGTGGTAGCGGCCAAGCAGAAGGAGGTCATCGCGCCGAACCTGCCCCTGCTGTACCGCATTGCGGCCGTGGACGGCTATGATGGCGGCGTGCTCCCGCTCCAGCGCTATGTGGCCATGCAGTCGCTGTTCCTGCCGCCGGAGGATATCCTGCCGGACGGCCGGCTGCGCGAACAGCTCAAGCAGGTGCCGCCGGCCCGCCTGCTGGCCCTGCTGAACGTCGAATACGTCATCACCGACAAGGTTTGGGATGTCTGGATGGACGACGTCTTTTACGATCTGCAGTTCGGGGCGGCGCTGGGCGCCGGCGGCCGGGCGGAGGTCGCGATAGAGAATCCCTACAGCTTCACCGCCACCGAAATCGGCCTCATCTCGTACCTGGATGGGTGTGGGGATACCCCGGACGACACGGTGGTGGCGGAACTGCGCTGGCAGGATGCGGCCGGCGTCTGGCATGCCCTGCCGGTGCGCGCCGGCCGAGAGACCGCCGAGGGCCGCTACGCCGCTGGCACCGCGCATGCCCAGGCCCGGGTGGGCCGAGAGTGGGGGGACGGCGGGGCGGATTATGCGGCGCGCCTGCCGCTGGGCGGCGCGTTCCGGCCGGCGGAACTGCGGGTGCGCTGGACCGGGCCGGCAGGGTGCCGGCTGGTGGTGCGCGGCATCTCCTTGATTGACGGCCGGACCGGCGCCCACCGGAGCCTGGTGGTCTCCGATAGGGGGCGGTTCCGGCTGGTGCATTCCGGCGACGTCAAGATATACCGCAACCTGGATAATCTGCCGCGCGCCTATCTGGTGGGGCGGGCGCGGGCCGTCGCGGACGACGAAGAGGCGTTGGAGATCATGCGGCGGGAGGATTTCGACCCCGGTTCGCTGGTGCTGATCCATGACGCGCCGGCGGAGGACTTCGGCTGGGCCGGCTATGTGCCGGCGGAGATCCAGCGCTACGCGCCCGAAGAGGTGGTACTGCGCACCCGCTCGGAACGGCCGGCCTACCTGGTGCTGAGCGATGCCTTTTACCCAGGCTGGCGGGCCTATGTGGATGGGCAAGAGGTAGCTGTGTATCGGGCAAACGTGATGTTCCGCGCCGTGCGCCTGCCGGCCGGCGAGCATACGGTGGCCTTTCGCTACGCGCCGGCCAGCCTGCGTATCGGCGCCGCGGTGAGCCTGGGGACACTGCTGGCCGGCGCCGCCGCTGGGATCGGATGGCGGCTGTGGCGGCGCCGGCGGGGTTGAACTGTGACATCCCTATCCCAGAACGACATGTGGTCTGGGAGCCAATCAGGAGGCAATACGATGAACGTGATGGATTCGGTGGATTTACGCTCGGATACCGTGACCTGGCCCACGCCGGCCATGCGCGCTGCCATGGCCGCCGCGGAAGTGGGGGATGACGTCTGGGGGGATGACCCCACGGTCCAGCGCCTGGAGAGGATGGCCGCCGAACGCGCCGGCAAGGAGGCCGCCCTCTTTGTCCCCACCGGCACCATGGGCAACCTCATCGCCGCGCTGGTGCACTGCGGCCGCGGCGATGAGATCATCCTGGGGGACAAGTGCCATACCTTCATCTGGGAGGCCGGCGGGGCATCCACCCTGGGGAGCATCGCCATGCACCCGGTCCCCAACCTGCCGGACGGCACCCTGCCACTGGCCGCCATCGAGGCGGCCATCCGGCCGGACAATCCCCATTTCCCCCGCACCCGGGCCATCTTCCTCGAAAACACGCATAATGCCTGTGGAGGGGTCGTGGTTCCTCCCGCCTATTTCGCCCAGGTCCGGGAGATCGCGGACCGGCACGGCCTGGCGGTACACCTGGACGGCGCCCGCATCTTTAATGCGGCGGTCGCCCTGGGTTGTCCCATCACGGAATTCACCCAGCACGTCGACAGCGTGATGTTCTGCCTGAGCAAGGGGCTGTGCGCGCCGGTGGGAAGCATGCTTTGCGGCACGGAAGAGTTCATCTACCATGCCCGGCGCTGGCGCAAGGCCCTGGGAGGTGGGATGCGCCAGGTGGGAGTGATTGCCGCCGCCGGCATTGTCGCCCTGGAGGAAATGGTGGACCGGCTGGCCGAAGACCACCGCCACGCGCGCATCCTGGCGGAAACCCTCGCCGGCCTGCCAGGGGTGATCATTGACCTCAACACCGTGCAGACCAACATCATCTACTTCCGGCTGAGCGAATCCGTGCCGCTGGAACCTCAGGAATTGGTGGCGCGCCTGGAATCCGAATATCGGGTCCGGATCGGCTGGATGAAGGAGCGGGAGTTCCGCCTGGTCACCCACTACTGGATCACCCCGGAAAAGGTCGAGCAGGCGGTGCGGGCATTGCGGGCCGTCCTGGGGCGGATGTAGCTCCTGAACCCGTTCCGCTGATATGCTGGGGACTGCCGGCAAAGGGCCGCGGCCCTCGCGCCGGCAGTCCCGCGCGGTTCGGCTCAACCGCTTGTCATCTTCGCCGGCAGAGCGTATAATCCCGCTAGAGAGGGCGTTGGAAAAGGTGTGGATCGCGGATGGGGCGGTGTATCCGCTGTGCTTTTCCCACACCCTTAGATTCCATTGTCAGATGGATAGGTAGATGAGTCAGCGTACAGGAGCGATGAGCGGAATTGCGCCGGCCGACCTGATCGCCGTCGTGCCGCGCCTGTCCTGGCGTCGCATCGTCGTCATCGGCGACCTCTTCCTGGATGAATACATCGAGGGGCAGGCCACCCGCCTTTCCCGCGAGGCGCCCATCCCGGTGCTGGAGTTCGAGCGCAAGTTTTACCGGCCCGGCGGCGGCGCCAATCCGGCCAGCAACATTATCGCCCTGCAGGGCATCGCGGTGCAGGTGGGCGTGGTGGGTGATGACGAGGCCGGCCGTCAGCTCCTGCAGGAACTGCGGGAAGCCGGCATTGACCCCGCCGGCGTCGTGGTGGACCCCTCGCGCCCCACCACCACCAAAACCCGCATCATCTCGCGCGGCAGTCTGCGCTTTCCCCAGCAGTTGGCGCGCATTGACCGGGTGGACCGCCGGCCGCTGGACCCCGCTGTGCAGGAAGCCCTGGTCTCTCATCTTCGCGAGCTGGCCCCCCGCGCCGAGGCCCTGCTGGTCTCCGATTACCGCACCAGCGTCATGTCCGACGGCATGGCCCAGACGGTGCTGGAAATCGCCCGCGCCCATAACCTTCTGACCACGGTGGACTCCCAGGGCAATTTATCGCGCTACAAGGGGTTCGACCTGGTGAAATGCAATCAGGCGGAGGCGGAGGCGACCCTGGGGCGGGAGCTGGTGACCCATTCGCAGATCGAGGCCGCTTGCCAGGACCTGCTCGACGGCCTGCAGGCGCAGGCGGTGGTCATCACGCGCGGGCCGCAGGGGATGGCCGGCCTGAGCCGGAACGAGGGCTTCGTCATCCTGCCGGCGGTCAACCGCAGTGAGGTCTATGATGTCACAGGGGCCGGCGACACGGTCATCGCTGTGCTGACCATGGCGCTGGCCGCCAGGCTTCCGTTCGCCTATGCCCTGCGCCTGGCCAATTACGCCGCCGGCCTGGTGGTGCGCAAGCTGGGCAATGCCACCACCACCCAGCGGGAGCTGTGCTGGGCTATCGAGCACTGGTGAGACTGCCGGCCGGCGCCATCCTCAGCCGGCCGTTCTCCCAGATCAATGGATGCACCTCACCGATCGGCCCAACCAGCCGCTCTGCGGTCTGGTGGAAGCGGTGCACATCCCCGGTGCAGAAGAAGCGCGTGCTCCCAGCGGACAGCGAATCGGTGCGCAGGCCGTGCATATCCAGCACCCGGCCCACCTGGCGCGCCACCGCCGGCGCCGGGTCAATGATGTCCACGTCCGGGCCAACCACCTGGCGCAGGGCCGGCATCAGAAAGGGATAATGGGTGCACCCCAGCACCAGTTCATCAATGCCGGCCTTCAGCATGGGGGAAAGGTACTCGCGCAGGAGGGCGATCGTGCCGGCATCCTCCAGCCGGCCTTCCTCCACCGCTTCCACCAGGCCCGGACAGGCCTGCGTCCAGACCTCGACCCCATTGGCGAAGCGCTCCACCAGCCGGGCGAAGACCGTGGCCTGGATAGTGGCCTGGGTGGCGATCACCCCCACGCGCCGCCGGCGCGTGCGTTCGGCGGCCGGCTTGACCGCCGGCTCCATCCCCACGATCGGCACCGGATACCTGGCCCGCAGGCTCTGCAGGCTGGCCGCCGAAGCGGTGTTGCAGGCCACCACCACCAGCTTGGCCTCCAGCTCTTCCACGAAAAAGCGCACGATCTCATGGGCGTAGCTCTCGATCTCGGCGTGGGAGCGCCGGCCGTACGGGATATGGGCCGTGTCCCCCAAGTAGACCAGCCCTTCCTGCGGCAGGAGCTCCCGCACGGCGCGCCAGACGGATAACCCTCCCACGCCCGAATCGAACAGGGCGATGGGCCGGCCGTCGCTCATCGGGCCGCCTCCGCGACGAAGGCTTCGAACAGCCGGCGCATGGCCGGCACGGCGTCCAGCAGGTTCTCCGGGTGCCACTGCACGCTCACCACGAACCGCCGGCCGGGCAGTTCCATGCCCTCTACCACTCCATCCGGCGCCCAGGCTGTGGCGACCAACCCCTGGCCCAGCTCCTTCACCGCCTGATGATGCCGCGAGTTGACCCACAGGGACGCCTGTCCCAGGATGGCGAAGAGCCGGCTGTCCACTGCCAGCCGCACCTCATGCGCCAGCTCATCCAGGGCATGGGACGGGTAAAAGCGGGGATGATCGCAGGCCACCAACAGCTCGGAAGGGATATCTTGAATCAGCGTGCCTCCCAGCGCGACGTTCAGGAGCTGATGTCCGCGGCAGATGGCCAGCACCGGGCGGTCCTGGGTCACCATCCAGCGGGTCAGCATGATTTCCGTCTCGTCGCGCAGGGGGTCGGTATGCCGCATGGTGGGATGGCGCTCGGCCCCGTAGAACTGGGGGTCCACGTCCTCGCCGCCGGCCAGCAGGAGGCCGTCCAATCGCTCCGCCAGCGCCTGCAGGGCGTCTGCCGGCATGCCCACAGGGATCAACAGCGGTGCCGCGCCGGCGCGCTCTAATGCCTCGATGTAGGTCCGTTGGACGCCCATTACCGGCGGGCGGTCCGCGTCCAGCTCAATGCGGGCACATGGGATGCCGATCACAGGATGGGTCATGGCTCTGGATATCCTCCCAATGCAGTGGGAATGCGGAAATACGGGCGGCGCATGCACTGCCCTTACGATGGGGTTTTGGATTCCTCTGGCTCCTCGCCGGCGGAGATCGGGTAGCGCACCAGGGTGATGGGCTTGTCGCGGGTGATGCGGAAGCCGTCGAAATCACGCGCCACGCGCACCGCGGGGAAGACCTGGCGCGCCTCCTCCAGCACCTGCTGGGCGGTGTAGCGGCGCGAGATGTGCGTCAGGATGAGTTCCCGCACGCCGGCGGCCGCCGCCAGTTCGGCGGCCTGCCGCGCCGTGATGTGGCCGAAGTGACGGGCCATCTCGCGCTCTTCCTCCAAGTAGGTCGCCTCGATGACCAGGGCGTCGGCGCCGCGCGCCGGCTCCACCAGGTTTTCGACCTCGCCGGCATCCCCGACGAAGACCAGCTTGGCGCCCGGCTCCTCGGGTCCCAGCACCTCGTCCGGCGTGACGATGCGGCCGTCGGCGAGGGTGATGGATTCGCCCTGCACCAGCCGGCGGCGTTCGGGGCCGGCCGGCACGCCCAGCGCCTCCGCCTTGTCGTTCAGGAAGCGGCGCTTGGGCCGTTCCTGAAAGGTGTAGCCCAGGCTTCCGCTCTCGCGGTGCACCACCGGGAAGGCGATGATCTCGAAGTGCTCGTCAGCCATGACGACGCCGGGGCGGATCTCGACATAGACGATTTCGATGGGGGGAGTGCCGGCGCCGAAGACCACCTGCATCAGCGCCCGCACCCGCTCCAGCGCCCAGGCGCCGCCGTAAATCTCCAGCCGCGGGATCATCTCCCAGCGCGCAAAGGTCGAGGCCAGTCCGCCCAGCCCCAGGATGTGGTCCAGATGTCCATGGGTCAGCAGGATCTTGTCCAGCCGTTTGAAGCCGAGGCCGCTCTGGAGGAGCTGACGCTGTGTGCCCTCGCCGCAGTCGATCATGAAGCGGTATTCTTTATACAGCACCACAGCGGAGGAAAGCCCTCTGCGGACGGAGGGGGCGGATGCCGATGTGCCGAGAAAGACTAGTTCGAACATGCTGTGACCTTTGTTGGCGTTCTGGGATTCGCTGGGGGCATTATACCACAGCCAGGGAGCGGGGGGCGAATTTCCGGCCCTTTCTGGACAGGGCGGGTCAGAAGGATTGGAAGAGCGAGGTCAGGAAAGTGATGGAGCCGGCGCCGGCGTAGGCCACCGCCAGCATCTTGAGGGTCTTGCCGGCCCAGCAGGGGAGCAGGAACTCCCACAGGGGCATTTTCAGGGTGCCGGCGGCGATGCCGGCCAGGTCGAAAAAGGGGTTGGGGATGAACGCCAGCACGAAGATGGCGAAGGGGCCGTAGCGCATCATGTAGGCGCGCACGCGCTCGTAGCGCGCCCGGTCCTCGACGATGGCACTGCCGGCGTAGCCGGCCATGTAGCCGACGATCTCGCCCAGGGTACTGCCCAGGCCGGCGGCCAGCCCCACCTGCCAGGCCGGCATGGTGCTCCCGAAGGCGAAGACGAAGGCGATGGTCGGCGCCGGCATGACCAGCGTGGCGTTGCCCAGCACGTTGATGATGAAGATGCCCAGCAGGCCGTAGCGGGAGAACTGTCCCAGCGTATCTCGGTACATGATGATGACCAGGGTGATGGCGATGGCGAAGAGGAACATCAACAGGCGCGGCAGGACCTGCCGCCATTGGATGCCGGCCCACCATTCCCGCAGGGTGAAGCGGCGTCTATGTCCTTGGGTTCCGTTCTGGAGCGCAGACGGGCTTGCGCAGTTATTCATAGTGGAATACGCTTCCTGTATAGATTCGGTATTGCCCCACCTCCGGCCCCTCCCCGCATGCGGGGAGGGGAGGAAAACCTCCCCCAATATTTGTAACCCCCGCCGGCCGCCAACGGTGCGCCGGCTCATTTCTCGCGGATGGTCACCCGCCGCATCACATCCCCGGGCGTGATGCGCAGGACCGTGTCCATGCCCTCGATCACCTGCCCGAAGATGGTGTACTGGCCGTCCAGATGGGGCTGGGGCGCCAGGCAGATGTAGAACTGGCTGCCGCTGGAGCGCCGCTCCGGGTTGACCTCATCGGGCCGGCGGGCCATGGCCACCGTTCCGGTGATGTGGGAGAGCGAGCTGA
>JAPWUQ010000111.1 GCA_028275445.1 Anaerolineae bacterium
CAGGGAGGCGAGGGGCTGAGGAGCCCCTCCACAGAGGCAGAGATGCACGCCCTGGCGAGCCAGAAATGGCTTGACCAGGGCGTTGTCATAATCCTGGAGCGATAGGAGAAGGGAAAGCATGGCCATTGAGCGGTTCAACATTATCGAGTCGACACTGCGAGAGGGGGAGCAGTTCGCCGGCGCCAATTTCACCACCGGGCAGAAGATCGACATTGCCCAGGCGCTGGATGAGTTCGGGGTGGAGTACATCGAGCTGACCTCGCCGGCGGCCTCCCCACAGTCCTTCCGCGACTGCCGCACCATCGCCAACCTGGGCCTGCGCTGTAAGGTCGTCACCCACGTGCGCTGTACGCTGGAGGACGCCAAGCTGGCCGTGGACACCGGCGTCCAGGGGATCGACGTGCTGTTCGGCACCTCCTCCTACCTGCGGGAATTCAGCCACGGCAAGGACATCCCGTACATCATCGAGAGTGCCATCCGGGTGGTGGAGTACATCAAGTCCCAGGGGCTGGAGGTGCGCTTCAGCGGGGAAGACGCCTTCCGCAGTGATATCAATGACCTGCTGGAGATCTTCGCCGCGGTGGACCAGGTGGGGGTGGATCGCGTCGGCATCGCCGATACAGTGGGCATCGCCACGCCGCTTCAGGTGTATGATGTGGTGCGGCGCATCCGCCAGGTGATTAAGCCGACGACGGACATCGAGTTTCACGGCCATAATGACGCCGGCTGTGCCATTGCCAACAGCTACTGCGCCCTGGAGGCCGGCGCCACTCACGTCGACACCAGTATCCTCGGCATCGGCGAACGCAACGGCATCACCCCCCTTGGCGGCCTCATCGCCCGGCTGTACACCATAGACCGCTCCCTGGTGAAGAAGTACAAGCTGGAGATGCTGCGCGATCTGGAGACCATGGTGGCCAATATGGTGGGCATCTCCATCCCCTTCAATAATTACATCACGGGCATCACGGCCTTCACCCATAAGGCCGGCATCCATGCCAAAGCCCTGCTCAATAATCCCGAAACCTATGAGGCCATCAACCCGCGCGATTTCGGCCTCACCCGCTACATCAGCATCGCCCATAAGCTGACCGGCTGGAACGCCATCAAGGCGCGCGCCGAACAGTTGGGCCTGAAGATGACGGACCAGCAGATCAAAGAGGTCACCGCACATATCAAGGCGCTGGCGGACACCCGTCCGCTGACGCTGAGCGATGTGGACACCATCTTGCAGGAATGGACATCTCGCGGAGAGAGGGAGGGAGAGTTCGCATGGGCCTGACGCTTTCGGAGCAGATCATCTCGCACGCCGCCGGCCGCGAGGTGCATGCCGGCGATCTGGTGGTGGTTCCCGTGGACTGCGCTATGGGGGTGGATTCCATCACGCCCAGCATCATTGATGTCATGCGCAATGAGCTGGGGGTGGAGCGGGTCTTTGACCCGGACAAGATCGCCATCATCATTGACCATGTGGCGCCGGCGGTCAATATCGCCACCGCTAACGCCCAGGCCAAGGTGCGCCGCTTCGCTATGGAGCAGGGCATCCGACATTTCTATGATGTCGGGCGAGGGGTGTGCCATCAGGTGATGATCGAAGAGGGGCTGGCCGGCCCCGGGCAGATCGTCATTGGCTCCGATTCCCACTCCACGAGCTACGGCGCGGTGGGGGCCTTCGGGTGCGGCATGGGAGCGACCGATATCGCGCTGGCATGGGCGACAGGGCACACCTGGCTGAAGGTGCCGGAGACTATCTGCATCCGCGCGCGCGGGGACTTCTCCGCCGGCGTCACCGCCAAGGACTTGACCCTCTGGGTGGAGCAGGCTCTCGGCGCCGACGGCGCGACCTACCGGGCGGTCGAGTATCACGGCGTGGACATGCTCAGCCTGGCCTCGCGGCAGACGCTGGCCTGCATGACGACGGAGCTGGGCGCCAAGGCCGGCATCATCCCGCCCAGCGGCGAGGTGGCGGAGCGCTTCCGGGTGCCGGAGTGGCTGAAAGTGGACCCGGGGGCGCGGTACGAGCGGGTGGTGGAGGTGGACTTGAATTCCTTGGTTCCCTTGGTGGCGGTGTCGCCGCGAGTGGACGATGTGCGGCCGGCCGCCGAGCTGGGACATGTGCGGGTGGACCAGGTATTTATCGGCACCTGCACCAACGGCCGGCTGGAGGACCTGCGGATAGCGGCGCGCATCCTGCGGGGCCGGCGAGTGGCGCCGGGCGTGCGCATGCTGGTGGTGCCGGCGTCCAGCCAGGTGCTGATGGACGCCATGGCGGACGGCACCCTGGCGGTCCTGCTGGAGGCCGGCGCGACCATCGGCACGCCGGGCTGTGGGCCGTGCATCGGCCGGCATATGGGTGTGCTGGGCGACGGCGAGGTGGTCATTTCCACCGCCAACCGCAACTTCCGCGGGCGCATGGGCTCGCCCAACGCCGAGATTTACCTGGGATCGCCGGCGACGGCGGCGGCCAGCGCGGTCACCGGACGCATCACCGACCCGCGCGAGTTTCTGTGAAGGAGGGGAGCAATGGCACGGGTGTGGTTGTTTGGTGAGGATGTGGATACCGATCAGATTGTACCGGGCCGCTATGCCCCGTACATGACCTCCGAGGAGGAACTGCCGAAGCATGCCTTTATTGAGGCCCGGCCGGAGTTCGCGCGGGAGGTGCGCCCCGGGGATATCATCGTCGCCGGCGCGAACTTCGGGTGCGGCTCCTCGCGCGAGTATGCCCCCAAGGCGCTCAAGCTGTGCGGCATCGGCGCCATCATCGCGCCGAGCTTTGCCCGCATCTTCTTCCGCAACGCGCTGAACCTGGGCATCCCGCTGTTCGAGGCCGATCTGACTGGTGTACTGCGCGATGGGCAGGAGGTGACGCTGGATATGGAGCGGTACGTGGTGGTGACGGACGCCGGCCAGGAATATCCCCTCAAGCCGCCGCCCGACTTCGTGCGAGAGATATGGGAGGCCGGCAGTACGGTCGCATATTTCCGCCGCTACGGCCGCCTGCCCGGTCAGCGCACAGGGGAGCAAGGAGGAGAGTGATGGCATACACCATCTGTGTCATTCCAGGCGACGGTATCGGCCGCGAGGTGGTGCCGGCGGCCATCGAGGTCCTGCGCGCTACGGGGCTGGACCTGCGCTTTCATTTCGCGGAGGCCGGCTGGGCATGTTTCCAGGAGCTGGGCACAGCTCTGCCGGACGAGACCGTGCAGGCGGTGCGGGAAGCGGATGCGACCCTGTTCGGCGCGGTCTCCTCGCCCACCGGCCGGCGCGTCGAGGGCTACCGCAGTCCCATCGTGGCACTGCGGCGGGAGTTCCACCTGTACGCCAACCTGCGGCCGGCGCGCTCCTGGCCCCTGGCCGGCGTCCGGCCGGGCATTGACCTGCTCATCGTGCGGGAGAACACCGAGGACCTGTATGTCCAGCAGGAGCGTCTGGAAGGGGAGCGGGCGGTGGCGGAGCGCGTCATTACCCGACAGGCATCGGAACGGGTGGCGCGTGCCGCCTGCCGGCTGGCCATGGGCCGGCGGCGCAAGCTGACCATTGTCCATAAGGCGAACATCCTGCCCCTGACCTGCGGCCTGTTCCGCGATACGGTGCGCCAGGTGGCCGGCGAATTCCCTGGCCTCGAGGTGGAGGAAGTGCTGGTGGATGCCATGGCCATGCGGCTGATCCGGGATCCGGAGTCCTTCGACGTCATCGTCACCACCAATATGTTCGGCGATATTTTGTCCGACGAGGCGGCGGCGCTGTGCGGCGGGATGGGCCTGGCGCCCTCCGCCAACCTGGGTGATACAGCGGCGGTGTTTGAGCCGGTGCACGGGTCGGCGCCGGATATCGCCGGCAAGGGCATTGCTAACCCTATGGCCGCTATCCTGGCCGCCTCGATGATGCTCTCGTACCTGGGGGAGGCGGAGGCGGCCGGCTGGTTGGTGCAGGGGGTGGAGACCGCCCTGCGCCGGCGGGTGATGACGCCGGACCTGGGCGGGCAGGCGAGCACGGCGCAGGTGACGGCGGTCATTCGGGAGACGGTCGAGGCATTGGCGGCCGGCCGGGAAAGGGATGCGCTGGAACGTCCTGCCGGCGGCGGAGCAGGGCATACCGGGGAGACATGGTGGGCCGCGCCGTATCATGAGCTGGAATGCGCGGTCGGGGATGGTCTGGTGTTGGAGCCACTGCCGGCGCAGGGTGTGCCGCGGCCGGCGGCGCCGGGCCGGCGGTATGTATCGAATTCATCTGGGGATATCTTCAGGAGGCAGGCATGGCTGTGAAAATCGGAATGCTGTTGTCGCGCGTGCGGGCGGAGGAGAAGCTCCTGGCCGATGAGATGGAGCGGCGCGGGCTGGATTTCGAGCTGATCGATGACCGACAGTTGATTTTGCCCATGGATCAGCCGGTACGCCGCTGGGATGTGATCCTGGAGCGCTGTATCCAGCATTCGCGGGCGGAGCATGCCCTGCGGGTCTTCCAGGATTGGGGCATCCCGACGGTGAACCGCTGGGAGGTGGCGCAGATTTGCGGGAGCAAGTTTATGACGACCAGCGCGCTCCTGCGCGCCGGCGTGCCCACCCCCCGCACCGTCATCGCTTTCACCGAGGAGTCAGCGCTGGAGGCCATCGAGCAGATGGGCTATCCGGTCGTCATCAAGCCCGTGGTGGGTTCCTGGGGCCGCATGGTGGTGAAGATCAACGATCGGGATGCCGCCGAGGCGGTGATCCAGCATAAGGCGACGCTGGGCAACTTCCTGCACTCCATCTTCTATATCCAGGAATATATCCGCAAGCCCGGTCGGGATATCCGCTCCTTTGTGGTGGGGGATGAGACCATCTGCGCTATCTACCGCTCCTCCGAGCATTGGATCACCAACACGGCGCGGGGCGGGCGGGCATCCAACTGCCCGGTGACGCCGGAGCTGGACGCATTGAGCCGGGCGGCGGCGCGCGCTGTGGGCGGCGGGGTGCTGGCCATTGATATCCTGGAGGATGAGGATCGCGGCCTGCTGGTCAATGAGGTGAACTACACTATGGAGTTCCGCAACAGCATTCACACCACTGGGGTGAACATCCCGGCACGGGTGATTGATTATGTGCTCCAGGTCGCGCGCGGGGAGGTAGAGGGACAGCCGGCGTCCGCCGTGGCCTTCTCCTGAACATGACAATAATTGATTAGTGCGAACAGAGAATCCCTCCGGTACATCTCCTCTCTTGCAGAAAGTCACAGGGCCGCGTCTTTGGTGGACGCGGCCCTGTGACTATGTGGTGGGAGTGGTGGTCTTACTGCGCCTTGCGGACGACGATGCCGCTGACGATGGCGTTGTCCTTCTGGGCGACGAAGCTGATCTTCAGTGTGCCGTTGGTGACGGTGGCGGTGAAGGACTTGACCAGCTTGTAGTCATGGCCGGCCTGGGCGAAGATGTCAAAGTAGTTCAGCACGCGCTGGTCGTTGATGAGCACCTTGAACTGGCGCTTGCCGCTGGCCGTCCACCACGGTTCGATGAACCACAGGTTGATGGTGTACGTGCCGTTCTCCAGGCCGGTGAACTGATAGGTGAAGGACCCGCCGGCCCGATAACAGCGGAGCATGTCGTCCATATTGGTGCCGCCGATGGGATGCGTGGTGCCGGGGCAGTAGGCCGTGCCGCCGCTGAAGAACCCGTCCGCTGACCACTGGTTGTTGGATGGGTCGAGCCAGGCAGGCCCGCCGGCGTTGATGCGGATGAGGGCGGGCGTGGCCTGCGGCGTGGGCGTCGCGGTGGCCGGCGCCGGCGTCGATGTAGCGGTAGCAGGAGCCGACGTCGGGGTGGCTGTCGTCGCCGGCGTGGAAGTAGGCGTGGACGTCGGGGCTGGCGCGCACTTGGGCCCGGCGACACTGCCGTACACCACCTGAGTGCCGGCCTTGATGGAGTACTGCCGCGGTTCGATGTCCCAGTAACCGCGCAAGGTGATCCAGACATTGCGCGTCTGGCCGTCCGAGTAGCCGGTACCGAATTTGACGCCGCGCAGGCCGGAGTTCGGGTCGGAGTTGACGAACTCATACGCCTCGCTGGCGGCGACGATGTCGCCGGCGCTCAGGCAGTTGCCCAACGAAAGCACCCAGTTGCTGATGGCCGGCTTGGAGCCCGACTTCACCCGATAGCGGAACTTCGTACTCGTCCCGTCGAAGACACTGCCCAGGAAGGTGATGTTGTGACCACCGGGCAGTGGCGTTGGCGACGGGCCAACCGTGGGCACCACTGTGCTCGGCGGGATCGGCGTGGGTGTGAAGGTGGGCGTCGGCGTAGCGGTTGGAGCCGGCGTGTGGGTCGGTGTGGGCGTCGGGGTCTCCGCCGGCGTGGACGTGCGGGTAGGTGTGGGCGTCAGGCTGGACGGCGTGCACACCCACGGATACCAGTACACGTCCAGGCCGATGCCCTCATGGATGATGTTGCCGTTGGCATCCAGGATATTGGCGCCGTAATGGATTTCAACGACCTGGTCCGTGGCACGGATGCCGGGCCACCATGCCCGAACGGTGAACTGCGTGTCGCCGCGGATGAGCTCCGGTTCCTCGTACTGCGTTTCGTTGCAGTTGGGCGCCTCGGGCGGGCAGATCTCGGGCGTGTTGGGATGTACCACTCGCCAGGAGCGCTGGAGGTAGGCCTTGGCGCCGGGCGGCTCGATGGTCAGGGTGCCGGTGACCACCACCCAGCCGGCCTGGTACTGGCAGAGCGGGATAGAAGTGTACTGATGGCCCGAATAGAGGAAGCTTCCGCTCCAATCCGTGACCCAGAGATCCCCGCCGGTAGGCACTGGAGTCGGCGTGAAAGTGGGTGTGGGCAACGGCGTGGGTGTGGAGGTGCTGGTGGGCGTAGGTGTCGGGGTTGGCGGCTCCGAGCACACCCAAGGATACCAGTAGATATCCAGCCCGATGCCGTTATGAATGGGATTGCCGCTGGCGTTCAGGATGTTGGCGCCGTAGTGAATTTCCACTACTTGATCGTTGGGACGGATGCCCGGCCACCAGGCACGGATGGTGAACTGGGTATCCCCATGGATCAGCTCGGTGGAGTATTGGGGTTCCAGACAGTCCGGCACCTCAGGGGGACAGACGGAGCTGTCCTTAGGGTTGACGACATACCAGGTCTTTTGCAGGTAGGCGGCCGCTCCCGCCGGCTGGATCGAGACGGTGCCAGTGATTTCGATCCAACCTGGCTCAAACTTGCACACCGGGTAGGCGTAGTACTGTACGCCGGAACCGACGAAACTGCCGCTCCAATTGGTGACCCAGCTCTGCGGTGGGGTAGGGGTTGAGGTAGGTTGTATGGCGCAGGTTGGGCCGGCCACCGAACAGTAGTATACGTTTCCACCCGCCTTGATAGAGTACTCCCGCTGTTCAGTGCCGTGGTAGCCGCGGAAGGTCACCGTGACGACACGGGTTTCATTGTCCTCATAGCCGACGTCGAATTTGATACCGCGCACGCCGGTGTTGGGATCGGAATTCGTGAACTCGTAATATTCGCTGGCGCCAACGATGTCCGCCGCGGTCATGCAGTTCGGCAGGGATAGCACCCAGTGGCTGATGGAGGGTGCGCGTCCCGAGGTTACCCGATAGGTGAAGGTGGTGTTTGCTCCGTCGAAGTTACTGCCGAGGAAATCGATGACATGGCCGTTGCCGCAGGGGCTGGAGGTCGGCGCGGTGGTGGGCGTCGGCGTGATGGTAGGCGTGGGCGTGTAATTGGGCGTGACGGCCGGCGTGATGGTCTCGGTCACCACAGGCGTGGGGGCCGGCGGCCGGCAGGTGGCATCTTTCACGCCGGTGGCGGTGTCCCGCTTGCCGATGTTGTGCTCGGGCCGGCAGCCCTCCGCGATGACGCGTGCCTCCAGCTTGAACTCGGTGCCGAAGGCCGGCCCTTCCGGCGGCAGGTCCATCCAGTCGGGGATCATGGTGACCACGACCTGCTGGGTCTTGACCTCGCCGGCGGCCAGCGTGCCCACGTTCCAGATCTCGGGCGAGATGGACTGGATCCATTCCTCCCCCTGGGTGGCGTAGATATGGATGGTCAGGTCCCGGGCCGCGCCCTGTGAGCCAGTATTTTGCACCGTCAGGGTGAAGGTGAATGTGCCGCAGTCCGAGGCCGTCTGCGGTGTGAACACCAGCGAGATGCTGGCATCGCACTGCTGACCACCCGGCGGTGTCGGGGTGGGCAGGACCGGGGTGGGCATGCCCTTGTTATCGGTCAGCTTGACCACGAACACACCGTAGCTGGTGGGGTTGATCCAGTCGCCCTCCACGCTGTAGGGGATGAACTTGCCGGTGATGGAATCCCCACCCACCGAGTGCACCTCAAAGGCGGCGAAAGAGACCAGGTTGTAGAACAGGAAGTTCTCATACTGGGGTTTGGTGGTGTAGACCGGGGTCACGCCGCCGAATTCCTCGTTGGCCCAGCATTCGTAGGCACCGTACTGGGCCACGTAGCTGGGGTTGCACTTGCTGTAGGTGGTGTAGTGGTAGACGTTGTTGAACACCGGCAGGATGATGACATCCCCGGGGCGCAGGACGCTGACGTTGCCCCAGAAGTCATGGTCGGCGGTGCCGGAGACCTGGCTGGGGACGCGGACGATGCCGGGGTAGCCGCCGGCGGTCCAGTCCCGCAGGTCCGGGTTCGTGGGCGTGCAGTAGGTGCCGTAGCTCGGATAGCGGCAGGTCAGCGCCAGCCATCCCGTATCCGCATTGCCGCTGGCCAGGTTGCGGTCGTAGATGGTGGCTTCCTGCCCCACTTGCACAAAGCGCTCGTGGACGGCGATGGGCACCACGTTTTTGGCGGTGACGGCGGTGCCGTAAGCGGCGCCGGCCTGTGCCTTGGCCTGCAGAATGTTATACCCCAGCACCCGGGCGAAGAAGCTGGAGAAATCGGTGGAAGCGATGACCTCCACGCCGGTCACCCCGCTCTTCGGGACGGGTGAGCCGCTCCCCGGCCGGATGGGAGCAACACGCACCCCACCGGGCGCGGTGTAGTAGGCCTCCACGTATTTGGCCTTGTTGCGCGCCGCGTATTCCTGGATGATCATGAAGAGATCATCCGAGGTCATCGTCGGCGCAGTGGGGTCCAATTGGTAGAGGCCCAGGGCACGCGCGCCGGCCAGCGCGGCCGCATCGGCGGCGTTTTGCATGGCGCGCCGCTGGAAGAAGGCGAAGCTCAGGTCCGTGGCGAAGGCCCCAAAGATCAGCAGTACGATCATGGCCATCGCCACAATCACGATGGACTGGCCTCTCTGGCGCTGTAACCACTTCTCGTTCATTGCCGTTCCCCTCCTTTTCTGAACGGGAGGCGCCCGTTTACGGTTGTCACTCGATGTACATGGTGGACTGCGATACCAGGCGCAGTCTGGGGATGAAGAAGGTCCACGGCCGGAACCAGACGGTGACCCGCACGGAGATGCGGCATCCGACGCTCCGGCAGTTGTCCGGGAAGGTGACCTCGATATATGGGTTCTCGGTCGAGTTCTTAATCAGCAAGAGCTTCGAATTGACCCGATACATGATGTTGTTGGGGTCCGGGCTGAAGCCGGCGTGGATGTTGTTCGGATAGATGATGCCGTAGCGGGCCCCCTCGCGCGCGGCGTTGGAGATGAC
>JAPWUQ010000112.1 GCA_028275445.1 Anaerolineae bacterium
CGGCAAATTCACGTACCGGCATGTGAACTTTTTTGACAAGCTCGAGAGATATCGCTTGACGCATTCCCCCTTTCCGTGTATGATGTATCCAATCCATCACGTGGCGCATTCCATCTATCAGCTTCACAGGAGGCCGGCAATGAAAGTAGCGATTCTCGTCGAGGACATGTATGAGGACGTCGAGTTCTGGTACCCCTATTACCGGATGAAGGAAGCCGGCGCGGAGGTCGTCGTAGTGGCCCCCAAGGCGGGCGCAACCTATAACAGCAAGCATGGCTATCCGGCGGTCAGCCAGCTTTCTGGCGCCGAGGCCAGCGCCGATGAGTTCGATGCGGTGATCGTGCCCGGCGGTTTCTGCCCGGATCGCCTGCGGCGCGATCCCAATATCCTGCGCTTCGTCGCGGATATGGACAAGAAAGGCAAGGTGGTGGCGGCTATCTGCCATGCCGGCTGGGTGCTCATCTCCGCCAAGATCCTCAAGGGCCGCAAGGCCACCAGCGTGAGCGCCATCCGAGATGATATGGAAAACGCCGGCTGTATCTGGCTCAATGAACCGGTGGTCGTGGATGGCAACTTGATCACCTCCCGGGTGCCGGATGACCTGCCGCATTTCCTGCCGGCCATCATCAAGGCGCTGAAGCTGGCATAACCCTTCGGCCGGCCGCCCATGGAACAGCTCAACCCCATCCTGCAAGCTCTCCTGGCCACCTGCTTCACCTGGGCGATGACCGCGGCCGGCGCCGCCGGCGTCTTCGCCACGCGCCAGGTCAACCAGAAACTGCTGGACCTGATGCTGGGCTTTGCCGCCGGCGTGATGATCGCGGCCAGCTACTGGTCCCTGCTGGCGCCGGCCATCGAACTGAGCGCGGAAATGGGAGGGGTGCCCTCCTGGATGCCGGCGGCCGCCGGCTTTCTCCTGGGGGGCGCCTTCCTCCGCCTGGTAGATTATCTCCTGCCGCATCTGCATCTGGATATGCCGGAGCAGGCGGCAGAAGGCCTGCGCACCACCTGGCGGCGAAGCGTCCTGCTGGTGCTGGCCATTACCCTCCATAACTTTCCCGAGGGACTGGCAGTGGGCGTGGCGTTCGGCGCCATCCACGCCGGCTATCCCTCTGCCTCCCTGGGCGCGGCAGTGGCCCTGGCGATAGGCATTGGCCTGCAGAACCTGCCCGAAGGCCTGGCGGTTGCCATGCCCCTGCGCCGGGAGGGGCTTTCCCGCGGCCGCAGTTTCATGTACGGCCAGCTTTCCGGCCTGGTAGAGCCTATCGCCGGCGTCCTGGGCGCATCGGCGGTGTTCCTGGCGCGTCCCCTGCTTCCGTATGCCCTGGCGTTCGCCGCCGGCGCCATGATTTACGTGGTGATCGAAGAGCTGGTGCCGGAGTCGCAAAACGGCGGACATTCGGACATCGCCACAGTGGGCTCCCTGCTTGGCTTTGTCATCATGATGGTGCTGGACGTCGCCCTCAGCTAAGCGCCCTTCCCCCCGAGAGCGCCGGCTTTGACAGCCTCATCGAAATCAAGTATCATTGCCGGCGCTGTTCGGAAACAGCGCGGTGACCAGCCGGCCACCCCATCAAGGCGTACCAAGGAGTGCCCCATGCGCGAGGTAACCATTGCCGTTGTCCAGACCCAGCCGGAACTGGCCGAGGTCGAGCGCAACCTCATCCATATGTCCGACCTCATCCAGAAGATCTGCCTGGAAGAACCGGTGGACCTGATCATCTTTCCCGAGCTGGCTACCACGGGGTACGAGTGCGGCATGCGCTTCGCCGAGCTGGCCGAACGCGTGCCCGGCCACAGCGTGAATCTCCTGGCGCGGCGCGCCAGCGAGTTCGGCGTCCATATCCTCTTCGGCCTGCCCACCAAAGAGAAGGTCGAGAGCATCCTGTACAACGGCGCGGTGCTCATCGGCCCAGAGGGCGAGGCGGTGCTGGAATACCGCAAGGTGCATCTGAAGGGCGAGGAAAAGCTGGCCTTCCGGCCGGGCTTTCGGTATATTGTCTTTGACGCCGGCTTCGGCACCATCGGCGTGCTTATCGGCTGGGACCTGGCCTTCCCCGAGGCGGCTCGCTCCCTGGTGCTGGACGGGGTGGAACTGCTCTGCGTGTGCGCCAACTGGGAGGAACCGCGCCAGGACGAATGGTACACCTTCCTCAAGGCCCGCGCCATGGAGAACGCCGCCTTCGTAGCCGCGGCCAACCGCATCGGCGAGGAATACAGCTACCGCTTCTTCGGTCACAGCGCGGTCATCAGTCCCTACGGCGAGGTGTTGAGCACCATTGACGAGCCGATCGAGGGCTACAGCATCGTGCGGGTGGACCTGGACCTGGTGCGCAAGGCGCGCGAGGAGTCACAGTTACTGCAGAGCCGTCAGCCGATGACCTATCGCGCCGTGGTGCGCAAATATTAGGCCGGCCATCCCGCCGAGGTGCGCAATATGCCCGAACGCATCATTGACCTGCGCAGTGATACCCTTTCCCAGCCCACCCCCGCAATGCTGGAGGCCATCCTGACCGCCCGCCTGGGGGACGATTCCCGCGACGGGGACCCCACCGTGCTGGAACTGGAGGCGCTGGCCGCGGAGCTGATGGGCAAGGAAGCCGCCATGCTGACCGCCAGCGGCACGATGTCCAACCTGATCGCCATGCGCACCCACGCGGAAGCCGGCGCTCCCCTCATCCTGGAATCCCAGGCGCATATTTACCATAATGAATTCGGTGGCTATGCCGCGGTCTGCGGCCTTCAGCCCATCCTGGTGCCCGGCCGGCGGGGCGCTATGGACCTGGATGCCCTGCGCACCGCTCTGCGCAAGGCCGGCCAGGGGTTTCCGGCGCGCGGCCTGGTGTGCCTGGAAAACACGCATAATGCCGCCGGCGGCACCGTCTTGTCGCCCGCCTTCACCGCACAGGTCAGCGACATCGCCCATGCGGCCGGCCTGCCCGTGCATCTGGACGGGGCGCGCATCTTCAACGCGGCGGTGGCCCTGGGAGTGCCGGCGCGGGAACTGGCCGGCCCGGTGGATTCGGTGTCCTTCTGCCTTTCGAAAGGGCTGTCCGCGCCGGTCGGGTCCCTGCTGGTGGGAAGCAGAGAGTTCATTGAGCGGGCACGTCGAATACGGCGGGCCTTGGGCGGGAGCATGCGGCAGGCCGGCATCATCGCCGCGCCGGGCCTGGTGGCCCTGCGCACCATGATCGGCCGGCTGGCGGAGGACCATGCCAACGCCCGCCTTTTCGCCGAGCAGTTGGCCGGGGTGACGGGGTTGTACATTGACATGGAGACGGTGCAGACCAATATGGTCAACGTGGATGTCGCCGGCCTGGGCATTGACGCCGGCACCTTTGCGCGTTTCCTGGCGGAGCGCGGTGTGCGGGGACTGCCCGGCCTGGGCACCGTCATCCGGTTCGTGACCTATCGCGGCATCACCCGGCAGGATGTGATGGAGGCCGCGGAGATCATTCGCCGGCTGGTGGCGGAGCATCCCTGGCGGCCGGCGGAACAACTGGAGTCATAGGAGGGTTCACGGCGTGGAGAAACAGCCCAGCTCCCGATACTGCTTTCTGTGCGGCCGGCAGAATCCCGTCGGCCTGAAGATCACATGGTACACAGACCGCGCCAACGGGCAGGTGCGTGCGACCGTCACTGTGCCGGAACATTTCAACGGTTACCCCGGCGTGGTGCACGGCGGCATTGTGGCGGCCATCCTGGATGAGACGGCCGGCCGGGCGGTGCTCCTGGGCGGCGATGTGGATGACAGCCTAATGGTGACGATGAAGCTGGAGGTAAAGTACCGCCGGCCGACCCCAACCGGGGTGCCGCTGGAGGCGGTGGGCTGGTTGATCCGCCGGGATGAGCGCCGTGCCCTGGCGGCGGCGGAACTGCGCCTGCCGGATGGAACGGTGTGCGCCGAAGCCGAGGTCCTGCTGGCCCGCCCACGCGAGGAATTCATGCGCAGTTGGGAACCGGAACGGCCCTATTGGCGGGTATACGAGGATTAGGCCGGCGGAATTCTGACAGGCGCAGATTTGCCAAAGGTTGGATTTTGGGATATATATATAGCGAAGTGGTCCCTCGTCACTGCTACATGGTAGCCCGGGACCATCCGCGGCATGGGCGTCATCGTGGATTCCATGCGCTCCAGCCCATGCCCTGGCCGGCATTGCGCCATCGTTGCAGTCTACGGCCAGCACTCAGCTCGCTTTCGTCGAAGCTATCTACACAGCCGGCGGGCTGAGAAGCAATCCGCCTGGAATGAGGGTACTCATTCCAGGCGGTTGCTTTTCTGAAGCAGGGTGGGGGTCATTCGTTCATGGCGCGGATGATGGCATCCGCCATTTCCTGCGTGCCCACTGCGGTGGGGTCGTCGCGCGAGGGCTTCAGGTCGGCGGTGACGTAGCGCCCTTCGGCGATGACCCGTTCCACAGCGCGCTGGACGCGGTCGGCGGCGTCATGCTCGCCCAGATAACGGAGCATCATCACCCCGCTCAGGATGGTGGCCGTAGGGTTCACCCGATTCTGGCCGGCGTATTTGGGCGCGGAACCGTGCACCGGCTCGAATACCGCCATGTCCTCCCCGATGTTGGCCCCCGGCGCCATGCCCAGGCCCCCGACCAGGCCGGAACAGAGGTCGCTGACGATGTCGCCGTACAGGTTCGGCATCACCAACACATCGTACTCATGCGGATGCTGGACCAACTGCATGCACATGTTGTCAATGATGCGGTCATCGAAGGCGATATCGGGGTATTGGGAGGCGACCTCGTACGCTACCTTGAGGAACAGGCCGTCGGTGGTCTTCAGGATATTGGCCTTATGTACCGCGGTGACCTTGCGCCGGCCGTTGGCGCGCGCATACTCGAAAGCGAAGCGCACGATGCGCTCGCTGGCATGCCGCGTGATGATGCGGATGGCCTCTGCCGCCACATCCGGGATAACCTCATGTTCAATGCCCACGTAGAGACATTCGGTATTCTCTCGGATGACCACGAGGTCAATATCCTGGAATGGCCCCTGCACCCCTTTGAACGAGCGCGCCGGCCGCACGTTGGCGTACAGGTCCAGCGCCTGCCGCAGGGCGACGTTCACACTGCGGAAGCCAGTCCCCACCGGCGTGGTGATGGGGCCTTTCAGGCCGACTCTCGTCCGGCGCAGGGAATCCAGCACATGCTCCGGCAAGGGGGTCCCGTAGCGCTCCATTACATCGGCGCCGGCCTCCTGCACATCCCATTCAAACGGCACGCCGGTCGCCTCCAGCACGCGCCGGGTGGCCTCGATCAGCTCGGGACCCGTGCCGTCTCCCGGAATCAACGTCACACGATATGCCATCGCTTCATCACTCCTCAATCCTTTATACTCCGCCGGCGCGGATGTAGTTCAGCAGTCCGCCGGCCAGCAGAACCTCCACTTGCCGCGGCGTCAGGTCGTAGCGGACCTGGAACGAGGTGCCCTTGGTCAGGTTATGGACGGTGATGGGACGGCCGGCTCGCAGGGCGGCGTGCACATCGCGCATCTCCAGCTCATCCCCTTGCTCCAGGCCGGCGTAATCCGCCTCGTCCATGAACGTCAGCGGCAGGATGGCCACGTTCACCAGGTTGGCGTGATGGATGCGGGCGAAGGACTTGGCGATGACCGCCTGCAGTCCCAGGTACATGGGCGCCAGCGCCGCATGCTCTCGGCTGGAACCCTGCCCGTAGTTCACGCCGCCGACCACGAAGCCGCCTCCCCATTCTTTGGCCCTGCGCACGAAATCGGGGTCCACCCGCCAGAACACGTACTCGGAGATGGCCGGGATATCAGAGCGCAAGGGAAGCACCTGGGCGCCGGCCGGCATAATGTGGTCCGTCGTGATGTTATCCCCCACCCGCAGGAGCACGCGGCCGCGCAGGGTATCGGGCAGGGGACGCGCCTGGGGCACCGGTTTGATGCAGGGCCCGCGGATGATTTCCACCTCATCGGGGTTCTCCGCCGGCGGCAGTATCATGTTGTCGTTGATGAGATAGCGCGCCGGCGGCTCGATGACGATGGGTTCGCCCAGCCGGCGGGGATCCGTGATGACGCCATTCAGCGCGGTGGCGGCGCAGGTGGCCGGGCTGGCCAGGTAGACAGCGTCGTCAGGTGTCCCGCTTCGCCCCTTGAAGTTGCGGTTGAAGGAGCGCACGGAGGCAACGCCGGTGGCCGGCGACTGGCCCATGCCGATGCAGGGGCCGCAGGCGGATTCGAGGATGCGGGCGCCGGCGGCGATGAGGTCCGCCAGCGCTCCATTCTCCGCAATCATCTCATAGACCTGTTTACTGCCCGGCGTGACCGTCAGGCTGACGCGGGGATGAACGGTCTTGCCGCGTAAGATAGCCGCCACTGTCATCAGGTCCTCGTACGAGGAATTGGTGCAGGAGCCGACGCACACCTGCCCCACCGGGGTTCCCTCCACCTCCCGGACGGGGACGGCGTTGTCCGGGCTGGATGGCAGGGAGATCATGGGCTCCAGCGTGTTCAGGTCAATCTCGATGTATTCGTCATATGTAGCATCCGGATCTGCGGCGAGCGGCACCCAGGCCTTTCCTCTGCCTTGCGCTTCCAGGTAGGCGCGGGTGCGCTCGTCGCTGGGGAACACCGACGTCGTCGCGCCAAGCTCGGCCCCCATGTTGCAGATGGTGGCGCGCTGGGGCACGGTCAGGCCGGCCACGCCCGGCCCGTAGTACTCGATGATCTTCCCCACGCCGCCCTTCACGGTCAGCCGGCGCTGAAGCTCAATGATGATGTCCTTGGCCGAGACCCAGGGCTGGAGCCGGCCGATCAGTTTCACCCCCACGACCCGCGGCATGGTGAGATAAAACGCCCCACCGCCCATGGCGACCGCCACATCCAGACCGCCGGCGCCGATGGCCAGCATGCCGAGTCCGCCGGCGGTGGGAGTATGACTGTCGGAACCGAGAAGCGTCTTGCCGGGGACGGCGAAGCGCTCCAGGTGGACCTGATGACAGATGCCGTTGCCCGGCCGCGAGAAATAGGCGCCGAACTTGGCGGCGGTGCTTTGTAGATAGCGATGATCATCGGCGTTGCGGAAATCGGTCTGGAGCATGTTGTGGTCCACATAGCTCACGGAAAGCTCCGTGCGCACGCGCGGCAGGCCCATGGCCTCGAATTCCAACCAGGCCATTGTGCCGGTCGCGTCCTGGGTAAGCGTCTGGTCAATGCGAATGGCGATTTCCTCGCCGGCGATCATTCTGCCGGCGACGAGATGGGACGCGATGAGCTTCTGGGCAAGGTTATACGCCATGCGGTGATTCCTCCGACATGCTGGGATTATGAAGCGACAAGGGCACAGCCGGCGCTGGGCTGGAGCGGACCTCATTGCCGCCGGCGGGCGACTGCTCACACTGCAGTTGCGTGGGGGTGCCATCCACATCGAGGCGGTACCACAACGGCCTATATTATACAACACATGGCGGGATACGTCCAGCGCGACAGTTGCCGCATGCTTGGCATGAGCACACGATATGGATAGAATGGAATGGAGCGTGGAGGGAGGTGGAACCATGGCCACCATACGCATCGGATGCTGTGGGTTCGTACGCTCGCGGGCGGAATACTTCGCGCAGTTTGACCTGGTGGAAGTCCAGCAAACCTTCTACAAGCTTCCCCAGGTGGAGACAGCGCGGCGCTGGCGCCAGGAAGCGCCGCCGGCCTTCGAGTTTACCATGAAGGCCTGGCAGGCCATCACCCATGACCCTTCTTCCCCCACCTATCGCAAGGCCGGCCTGCAGTTGCCCGGGCCGGCGGAGCACTACGGCTTCTTCCGACCGACCGACGAGGTGATGACAGCCTGGGAACGCACCCTGGAGATCGCCGGCGCCCTGCAGGCGAGCATCGTGGTACTGCAGTGCCCGGCCCGCTTTACCCCGACCCCAGAACATATCCGCAACATCCGCCAATTTCTGGAGCGTGCCCGCCGGCCCGCCGGCCTGCGGCTGGCGTGGGAGCCGCGCGGCGAGTGGCCGCGGGAGATCATCGCCGGCATCTGCCGCGAGTACGACGTCATTCATGCGGTGGATCCGTTCCAGGGCCTGCCGGCGGCGGATGGCACAGCCTACTTCCGACTGCACGGCCGCACCGGCTACCGCTATCAGTACACGGACGAGGACCTGGAGCAGTTAGCCGCCTGGTGCCAGGGGTTTGCGAAGGCCTACTGTATGTTCAACAACATCAGCATGTGGGAGGATGCCCTGCGGTTTCGCCGGCTCACCGCCGGCGATAGTGCATGAGGTGGCAGGATGCGGGAAGCAGGGGAGAAACGCTGTCGCATTTGCGGAAAGCGCGGCGCTCTGATCGCCGGCTTTCTCGGCGTGTGCCTGGAGTGCATCCGCCGGCGACCCGAGGAGGCGGTACAACTGGCCGGCGAGGCGCACCGGCGCGGCCGCCGGCTGTTCGGCCTGCCCGAAGCCCCGCCGCACGATCCGGCGGGCACGGCGTGCGTGTTGTGCGGGCATCATTGCCGCATCCCGGAGGGTGGGCGGGGATTCTGCGGCCTGCGGACGGTGCGGAACGGCCGGCTGGTGCATTGGGCTGGCACGCCGCAGCGCGGGCTGCTGCACTGGTACCGCGATCCCCTGCCGACCAACTGTGTGGCGGACCCGGTATGCACTGGCCGGCATCAGTTCGGGGCGCATAACCTGGCGGTATTTTACGCAAGCTGTACCTTTGACTGTCTGTTCTGCCAGAACTGGCACTACCGCGAGGCGGATATCCAGCGGGGACCTTTCCTCTCCGCAGAGGAACTAGCGGCCGCCGCGCGCAAGGACACGTACTGTGTCTGTTATTTCGGGGGAGATCCGGCCTCGCAGATGCCGCACGCGCTCGCCTCGGCGCGCCTGCTGGCACAGCGCGGGGTAGTCGTATGTTGGGAGACCGCCGGCAACGCCCATCCCAAGCTGATGGACCAGGCGGTAGAGCTGTCACTGCAGAGCGGTGGGATCGTCAAGTTCGACCTGAAGGCCTTCGATGAAAGGCTGCACATGGTGCTCACGGGGGCTTCCAACCGACAAACGCTGGAGAACTTCACCAGGGCGGCACGGCGGTTTGAGGAGCGGCCGGCGCCCCCACTGGTGGTCGCCAGCACACTGCTGGTTCCCGGCTATGTGGATGTGGAGGAGGTTCGCCGCATCGCCGGCTTTATCGCCGGCCTCCATCCCGCTATCCCCTATGTCCTGTTGGGGTTTGCGCCGCACTGCTTCATGCCGGACCTGCCGACGACCGCACGCTCGCATGCCCTGGCGGCAGTGGAGGCGGCCAAATCGGCCGGCCTGCAGAATGTGCACATCGGCAACTGGCATCTGCTCTCGCGCGAGGAGTATGAGGAGTAGGCCCCGCTCACTGGCATCTGCTGCGCAGGGCGGCCTCGACCTTTTTCGAGATGAC
>JAPWUQ010000113.1 GCA_028275445.1 Anaerolineae bacterium
CGTTACCAACACCCTGACATGCCTTGCCATCGAGGTATGAACAGTATCCCGTGAGGTATCTTGCGGTGGAGTTCAAGCGCTGGCTGCATCGTTTTCGCGATAGGATATTGTATCCGGGAAGAGGGCCAATCCAGGTGGATTGGCCCTCTTTTTATTGTGATGGAATTCTCGATATATGAGCGGCAAAATCCAGTATGAACGTGACAATATATGCGGAAGAAAACGGAAATATTGCAAATTTTGACGCAAATTGGGAGGTGAAGGCGCGATATGAATCATATTCTCGGGCGTAGATTTTCCCCTGCGGCGGCCTCGGCGCTGGAGAGGATCGCGGAAGAGGTATCTGTCTGCATGCAGTGCGGGACATGCGCCGGCTCTTGCCCCACCGCGCCTGCCATGGACTACACCCCGCGTGCCCTCATGCGCCTGCTCCAGGCCGGCCTGTTCGACGAAGCCCTGCGGAGCCGCACCATCTGGATGTGCACCACCTGCTACACCTGCACCGTGCGCTGTCCGCGCGATATCCACGTCACCGACATCCTGGGCCGGCTGCGCGGCATCGCCATCGCCGAAGGATACGCCGAAACCGCCGGCATGACCTTCAACAAAGCCTTCCTGGACGTCGTGCGGCGCTACGGCCGCATGTTCGAGCCGGAACTGCTCATCCGCTATCACCTGCGGCAGGAACCCCTGGGCATCCTGGGGGCCGCTCCCATCGGCCTGGCCCTGTTCCAGAAGGGCAAGATCTCGCCCTTGCCGGAGCGTCTGCCGGCGGAAGGGCTGGCCCAGATCCGCCGCATATTCGAGGCTGTGGAAGCGCGGCAGAAAGCCGCGCCGGCGGCTTCATCCCACGCGTGAGGTGTCCCGATGAGTCCACTGCGCTATGCCTATTACCCCGGCTGTAGCTTGACCACCAGCGCCAAGGAATATGACCGCTCGGTGCGCGCCGTGTTCGACGCGCTGGGCGTGGAACTGCTGGAGATCGAGGGATGGAACTGCTGTGGGGCCACGCCGGCCAGCCAGAACGAGCTCCTCATGTATGCCCTCTCCGGCCGCAACCTGGCCTGGGCGGAGGCCCGAGGGCTGGATGTGGTGGCGCCCTGCAGTGAGTGCTTCAAGAACCTGAACAAGACCGCCCAGGCCGTGCGCTCCGACCCCCATCTGCGGGCCGAGGTGAACGCCGTCCTGGGAGATGTCAGCCTGACCGGCAAAGTGCGCGTCAAGCACCCCCTGGAGGTGCTGGTGCGCGATGTGGGGCTGGAGGAGATCCGCCGGCGCGTCACCCGCCCGCTGGCCGGCCTCAAAATCGCCCCGTACTACGGCTGTCTCATCACCCGGCCGCGCAACGAATTCGACAGCCCGGAGAACCCCACTGCCATGGACGAGCTGATGGCGGCCCTGGGCGCCGAGGTTGTGGACTATTTCCCCTATAAGACGCACTGCTGTGGCGGCGCCTTGCTGTTGAGCAACAAGCGCATTGCGCTGGGCATGACGCGCGATCTGGTGCTCAAGGCCCAACAGCGCGGGGCCAACAGCATGGCTCTGGCGTGTCCCATGTGCGACATGATGCTGGACCCGTATCAGGGGCCGGCCCTGCGCGCCGGCGAAAAGCCCCTGCCGACCTTCTACTTCACCCAACTGGTGGGGCTTGCCCTCGGAATGAACCCTGACCAACTGGGCTTCGCCGACCGCGTGGTATCCCCACGCGAGGTCCTGGCGGCCCTGAGCTAGAGGAGGGACCATGACGCCAACCCACGCAAGCGAAAAGCCTCGCATCGGCGTGTTCGTGTGCTACTGCGGCAGTAACATCGCCGCCACCGTGGACGTGGAGAAGGTGGCGGAGTACGCCGCCACCCTGCCCAATGTCGTCTTCACCCAGACCAATAAGTATACCTGTTCCGACCCCGGGCAGGAGGAGATCCGCAAGGCCATCATCGAGCACAAGCTCAATCGGGTGGTCATTGCCGCCTGTTCCCCGCGCATGCACGAGGTGACCTGGCGCCGGCTCCTGCAGGGCACCGGCCTGAACCCCTACCTGCTCCAGGTGGCCAACATCCGCGAACATGTTTCCTGGGTGCACCAGGACCGCGGCGAGGCCACCCAGAAGGCCAAGGAGCTGGTGGCGGCGGCGGTGGAGCGCGTTCCCCTGCACGAGCCGCTGGAGCCGCGGCAGGTCAAGATCGCGCCCAGCACCTTGATTGTGGGGGGCGGCATCGCCGGCATCCAGGCCGCGCTGGACATCGCCAACGCCGGCTATCACGTCTACCTGGTGGAGAAACAGCCCTCCATCGGCGGCAACATGGCCAAGCTCGACAAGACCTTCCCTACCCTGGACTGCGCCCAGTGCATCCTGGCGCCGAAGATGGTGGATGCCGGCCGGCATGAGAACATCACCCTCTTCTCCTATTCCGAGGTCGTTTCCGTCGAGGGGCATGTCGGGCAGTTCCGCGTGCGCATCAAGCGCAAGCCGCGCTACGTCAAAGAGGATGTCTGCACCGGCTGTGGCCTGTGCACGCAGGCCTGTGTGCTCAAAGACCGCATCCCCAGCGAGTTCGAGATGGGCATGGGCAAGCGCGGCGCCGCCTACATCCCCTTCCCCCAGGCCGTGCCGCTGAAGGCCATCATCGACGCGGAGCACTGTCTCCTGCTCACCCGCGGCAAGTGCTCCATGAAATGCGTCAAGGCCTGCGGCCCGGGCGCCATTGATTTCAAACAGCAGGAAGAGTACGTCGAGGTCGAGGTCGGCACTATCATCCTGGCGACCGGTTTCGAGCTGTATGACATGTCCGCCCTGCCGCAGTACGGCTACGGCCGCTATGACAACGTGCTCGACGGCCTGCAGTTCGAGCGGCTGTGCAACGCCTCCGGCCCGACGGAAGGCCGCATCGTCACCAAAGACGGGCGGGTGCCCGAGAGCATTGCGTTCCTGCACTGCATCGGCAGTCGGGATGAGAACACCAACCCGTACTGCTCTCAGCTCTGCTGTATGCATAACCTGAAGCTGGCGCACCTGGCGCGGGAGAAGACCCACGCCAAGGTCTACCAGTTCTACATTGATATCCGCGCCGGCGGCAAGGGATATGAGGAATTCTACAAACGCGTCCAGCACGAGGGCATCCACTTCATCCGCGGCAAGGGTTCCGAGGTGATTCAGGACGGCGACAAGCTGATCGTGCGCGCCGAGGACACGCTCCTGGGGAAGGTGGTGGAGGTGCCGGTGGATATGGTCGTGCTGGCCATCGGCATGGTGCCGCCGAAAGACATCGAAAATGTGGCGCGCATCTTCAACATCAACCGCAGTCGCGACGGCTTCTTCATGGAGGCTCATCCGAAACTGCGGCCGGCGGAGACCAACGTGGAGGGCGTCTTCCTGGCCGGCGCCTGCCAGGGGCCGAAGGACATCCCCGCCACCGTCGCCCATGCCAGCGCCGCCGCGGCACAGGCGCTGTCGCTGATGAGCCGCGGCCAGGCCACCATCGAACCGATCATCGCCGAGGTCATCGCCGAGAAATGCTCCGCCTGCGGCGAATGCATTGTGGCCTGCCCCTTCAAGGCCATCCGCATGGATGAAGAGGCGCGCCATGCCTATGTGGTCAGCGCCATGTGCAAGGGATGCGGCACGTGTGTGGCCGCCTGTCCCAGCAAGTCCATCAAGATGGCGCATTTCACGGATCAGCAGTTGATCGCGGAAATTGAGGGCATTCTGGGGAGGATGAGTGAATATGAGCTCGCCTGAGTCGAACGTTCAACAGCCGCCATATGAGCCGAAGATCATCGGCTTTCTGTGCAATTGGTGCAGTTACGCCGGCGCCGACCTGGCCGGCACCTCGCGCCTGTCCTATCCACCGAATATCCGCATCGTGCGCGTGCAGTGCTCGGGACGTGTCTCGCCGGAGCTGGTGTTGAAAGCTTTCCATGAGGGCGCGGATGGGGTCATCGTGCTGGGATGTCACATCGGGGACTGCCATTACATTGACGGCAATCACCGCACGTCCAAGCGCATCCCCATGCTGCGCCAGCTCCTGGCATACGCCGGCATCGAGCCGGACCGCTTGCGGCTGGAATGGGTCTCCGCCGCCGAGGGCGAGCGCTTCGCCACCATCGTCAAGGAATTCACCGAAACAGTGCGTGAGCTGGGCCCCATCAAGCGGGTCATGGTCACGGGATAGCGGGGGGATGCTATGGACGAAGAACGCATGCTCGAAGCACTGCGCAAGAAAATTCAGGAGATCATGCCCCAGGTGGACGGCGTGATCGCCTTGCGGCGGGTGGGCAAGGGCACTGCCCCACACCTGTTCCTGCCCGGGGACGATCTCTCGGAGCTGGCCCTGTCCCCGCAGTTCCCCCTGCCGACGCCGGTGCGCATCATTCAGGCCAAGTACCCGGACAAGCGCTTTGCCGTGGTGGTGCGCGGCTGTGACGAGCGGCAGTTGGTGGAAATGGCCAAGCGCCGGCAGATATTCCTGGATAAGCTCACCATGATCGGCGTGGCCTGCACGAAGGAGCAGGCGGAATACTGCCGCTGTGAAATGCCCTTCCCCAAACAGGTGGATATCGGCGAGACGGTCGAGGGCATCCCCCAGACCTTCCTGGATGATTTCCTGGCCAAGCCGCGCGAGGAACGGCTGGCCTTCTGGAAGCATGCCTTTGCCAAATGCATCAAATGCTACGGCTGTCGCAACATTTGTCCGGAATGCTTCTGCAAGGAATGCGTGCTGGAGGATAACCTCTGGGTGACGTCGGGCACCGTCCCGCCGCCCTTCCCCATGTTTCATCTCATCCGCGCCATGCACACCGTGGGGAAATGCGTGGCCTGCGGCGAGTGCGAGCGCACCTGTCCGGCGGACATCCCGCTGACCATTCTCTACAAACTGTTGAAGCGGGATGTGGAGACGGTGTTCCACTATTACGCCGGCGCGGACCCCAACGAACCGCCGTTGATGGACAGCACTATCTTCCTGGCGGATATGGACATGCTTCACCCGCCCCGGCGCTGATGCCCGACGAGCTTTCGAATGACTGCATGTTGAGGAGGAATGCGCTCCATGGAATACCGTAATGTACCCACCATCTGCACATACTGCGGCACAGGCTGTGGGCTCCTGTTGGAGGTGCTGGACGGCCAGGTAGTGGGAACCTACCCGGATTATGCGCATCCGGTGAGCGAGGGGCATCTGTGCATCAAGGGATGGAACGCCGGCGCCTTTGTCCATCACCCCGACCGCCTGACAAAACCGCTTTTCCGCAAAGGGAACGATTTTGTGGAGGTGAGCTGGGATGAGGCACTGGAGCGGGTGGCCGGCGAGCTGAAACGCATCCGAGACCAGTACGGCCCCGACGCCATCGGCCTGTTCGGATCCGCCAAGGCGACCAATGAGGCCAACTACCTGATGCAGAAGCTGGCGCGGGCTGTCATCGGCACCAACAACATTGATCACTGCGCCCGCCTGTGCCACGCCCCCTCGGTGGCCGGCCTGGCCATGACCTTTGGCTCCGGCGCCATGACCAACAGCATCCCCGAGCTGGAGAACTCCCGCTGTATCCTGGTGACCGGCTCCAACACCACCGAAGGCCATCCTATCATCGGTGCCCGTATTATGCGCGCCAAGGAGCGCGGCGCAACGCTCATTGTTGTGGACCCGCGCGACATTCAGCTCGCCCGCTTCGCCGATTTCCATCTGCGCCAGAGGCCGGGCACCGACGTGGCCTGGATCAACGGCATGATCCACGTGATTCTCCGTGAAGGCCTGGAGAATAAGGAATTCATCGCTACCCGCACGGAGAACTTTGACGCTTTGTGGGAGGTGGTGAAGGAGTATCCGCCGGAACGGGTGGAACAGATCACCGGCATCCCTGCGGATCAGCTCGCCGCCGCGGCGCGGGCCTATGCCCGGGCGGAGAGCGCCGCCATCGTCTATGCCATGGGCATCACCCAGCACACTACCGGCACCGACAACGTCGTCAGCCTGGCGAACCTGGCGATGGTGACGGGCCAGATCGGCCGGCCCAGCACCGGCGTCAACCCCCTGCGCGGCCAGAACAACGTCCAGGGGGCTTGCGATGTGGGCGCCCTGCCCAATGTCTATCCCGGCTATCAGTCTGTGACGGACGAAAAGGTGCGCCAGAAATTCCTGGAGGCGTGGGGGGCCGCGCCGCCGGCGCGCGCCGGCTTCACGGTGACAGAAATGGTGGACCTGGCCGGCGTGGGGGCCATCCGCGCCCTGTACATCATGGGCGAGAACCCCCTGCTCTCCGACCCGAACATCCACCATGCCCGCGAGGCGCTGGAAAGGATAGAGTTCCTGGTGGTGCAGGACATCTTCCTGAGTGAGACGGCCCAGTTCGCCCATGTGGTCCTGCCGGCGGCCTCCTTTGCCGAGACCAGCGGTACCTTCACCGCCACCGACCGCCGGGTCCAGCTCGTGCGGCAGGCCATCCCGCCCATCGGCGAAAGCCGCGAGGACTGGCAGATTATCTGCGAGATCGCCCGGCGCCTCGGCACGCCGGCCGGCCCCTACGGCAAATTCGATTACGCCGGCACGGCGGAAATCATGGACGAGATCGCCGCCCTGACGCCCATCTACGGCGGCATCAGCCACCGCCGGCTGGAGGAACTGGGCTTCCTCCAGTGGCCCTGCCGCACGCCGGACGACCCCGGCACGCCCATCCTGCACACGGAGCAGTTCACCCGCGGCCTGGGCCGGTTCCAGCCGGTGCACTATCGCGATCCCGCCGAGCTGACCGATAAGGAATATCCCTTCATCCTGACCACCGGGCGCGTGATGTTCCATTGGCACACCGGCACCATGACGCGGCGCTCCCCGAAACTGCATAAAGAGGTGCCGGAGGGCTACGTGGAGATCAACCCCCTCGACGCGGAGCGCCTGCAGATCGGCAAGTCGGAGCGCATCCGGCTGGTCAGCCGGCGCGGCGCAGTCGAAACCAAGGCCTGGATCACCCGCCGCGTCGCCCCGGGCGTGGTCTTCATGCCCTTCCACTTCGCCGAAGCCGCCGCCAACGTCCTCACCAACGCGGCGCTGGACCCGGTGGCCAAAATTCCGGAATACAAGGTGTGTGCGGTGCGCATTGAGAAGATAACCGAGGTGGAGCGCCCAGAAAAGCTCGTAGCCGCTCGGGCTGGAGCATCATAAGGAACGAGCCATCGCCCTCGGCACCTGGCAGGGCGTCTGCATCGGGCGTGCGGATAGGAACGGAACAAGAGGAAGGAGGGGGAAATGGCTGATTTAACGCGGCGCGATGTGATCATCCTCGTCGCCATCAATCCGCGCCCCAAGCTCACCGGCGTGGACCTGAGCGGTGTGGACCTGAGCGGTTTGGACCTGACCGGTGTGAGCCTGAAGCGGGCGAACCTCAGCGGTGCCAACCTCTCCTGCACCATTCTGCGCACTGCGGACCTGGAGGGGGCCAATCTCGCCGGCGCGATCCTGCGGGGCGCCGACCTGACGGAGGCCAACCTGAAAGGCGCCTGTCTGGCCGGCGCCGACCTGACCAATGCCACAGCCGCATTTGCCGACTTTCGCGAGTGCAATATGGAGGCGGTGTGCGCGGAGGAAGCCAACCTGAAGGGGTGCGACCTGCGCAACGCCAATCTCGCCGGCGCGCTCCTGCTCAGCGCCAACCTGGACAACGCGGTGGTGAAAGGGGCGCATCTGGGGGCAAAAGTACTGCCTGGCCGCCGGCGGCCCGAACTGCTGGACGATTGAGATGGGATGGCGCCTTTACGGCCGGCATGAGGAATCCTGCCGGCCTTTTTTCATCTGGTCAGCCGGCGCGTGCCAGCGCGTAGAGCACGATACTGCGCAGGTTCGTCACGATCAGGAGGATGCCCACGATGATGCCCAGCCATTTATGGGGGATCTTGCGGCAGACCCAGGCCGCCGCCGGCGCCGCCACTGCGCTTCCCACCAACAGGAATGCCACCACCGGCCACTGGAACTGCTCCAGCCCCAGCGAAAAGGCAAAGGTCAGCGTGGAGGCCAGCGTCACAAAGAATCCTGCCAGCGTCACCGACCCCACCACGCGGTATGATGGGATGTTGTGCTCCATGAGCAGGACGGGGGTGGTCACCGGTCCCCAGCCGCCCCCGCCGAAGGAATCCAGGGTCCCGCCCACCAGCGCCAGGAAGACCAACTGCCACGGGGAGAGGCCGGCTTCCTCCTCCTCTACCGCCGGCACAACCGCGGCCAGGCCGTCCGGGTCATCCACCACCGGGAACGGAGCGGATATCGGGACCGGACGGTCCCAACGGGAGACGAACCGCACCAGGATGGTAATGCCCATCACCAGCAGTAGCCCGGCGATCCAGGGGCGCAGTGCCTCGCCGGACAAGCGGGAGAGCAGGAGCGCGCCGGCGATGGCGCCCAGCACACCGGGCACGGTGAGGACAGCGGCCAGTCGTTTATCCACGTTGCCGAACTGATGATGGGAAATGGCGGAGATAAGGGTGGCCACGGTCTCGGCCGTATGCACGGAGGCGCTGGCCGCCGCCGGCAGGAGGCCGCCGGCGATGAGCAGGGTGGTGGAGAAGACCCCATAGCCCACGCCGAGGGCGCCGCCGGCCATTTCCGCCAGGAAGCCGACGACCAGCAGATAGAGCAGAAATCCCAGGCGATATCCACCCCAGGACACTCGCCGCTTCTCCGCAGAGGATGATTTCGATGGGACAAATAGCGCCGCTCTCTGCATATGCGCGCCACCAGGAGAGCGGCAGATGTCATTGTAACACAGCACGCCGGCGTCCGCAAATCCCCGAAAAGCACGGCGCAAGTAGTGTACAAATTTGACATTCTTGGCCGGCGCGATTATACTATGCAGTACCCTATGGAGGTGCAAGACCTCCGGGGTATGTGTTGATGCGCAAAATTGGCGCCGACGTAGCTCAACCGGTAGAGCAACTGATTTGTAATCAGTGGGTTGCGGGTTCGAGTCCCACCGTCGGCTCCAACGCCATCCATCTGGGCAGGTACCCTAGTGGCCAACGGGGTCTGACTGTAAATCAGATGGCTCAGCCTTCGGAGGTTCGAATCCTCCCCTGCCCACCTGGTAGCGTTTGCCGGCCGTGCGCCGGCTTCAAGCCCAAGTAGCTCAGTCGGCAGAGCAACGCCTTGGTAAGGCGTAGGTCACCGGTTCAAGTCCGGTCTTGGGCTCCACGTTGGTATTATCCCGCCGGGCAACTGCCCCCGCGGATAAGCCATACCGTATATTTTTCGCGCACACGAAAAGGAGGTTCATTATCACATGGCCAAGCCGAAATTTGAGCGGACCAAGCCGCATGTGAATGTGGGGACGATTGGTCATATTGATCATGGCAAGACGACGCTGACGGCGGCGATCACGAAGGTCTTATCGTTGAAGGGGTTGGCGC
>JAPWUQ010000115.1 GCA_028275445.1 Anaerolineae bacterium
GGCACCGGCCTGGGATTGGCCATCTGCAAGCAGTTGGTCGAGATGATGGGCGGCCGCATTGAGGTGGAGAGCGAGGTCGGACAGGGAAGCACCTTTATCTTCACGGTCCGCCTGGAACGCGCGGAGGAACTGCCGGCGCCGGGCGCCGAAGAGCCGGCCCCCCTCGAAGCGCCAGCGGCGGCCGGCGCCCATATCCTGCTGGTCGAGGACAACCCGGTGAACCGGCGCGTGGCAGAGGCACTGCTCACCCGCGCCGGCTATCAGGTCCTGCCGGCGGAAAACGGCCGGCATGCCCTGGAAATGCTCGAAACGCACCCGGAAATCGACCTGGTACTGATGGACGTGCAGATGCCGGAGATGGACGGATACCAGACCACCGCGGCGATACGCGCCGACCCCCGTTGGCGCGACCTCCCCATCATCGCCATGACCGCCCATGCCATGAGCGGAGACCGCGAGCGCTGTCTGGCCGCCGGCATGAACGACTATGTGGCCAAGCCCATTCGCCGGCAGGAGCTGTTGCGGGCCGTGGAATCGGCACTGCGCCGGACGCCCTCCGCCCCCGCGCCGGCCCAGTCACCGGCAGAGGAAGCGGCCCCGCCGGCTATCCTCGACATGGACGGCGTCATGCGCGATTGGGGCCTGGACCGCACGATGTACGCCGGCTATCTGCACATGTTCATGGAGGACCTGGAAGGCCATCTGGCCCGACTGCAGGAGGCGTTCGGTAACTCCGATCTGGAGGCACTGCGCACCACCGCGCACGCCCTGAAGGGGAGTGCCGCCACCGTGGGGGCGGTCCGCCTGCACCGATCCGCCGCCCGCCTGGAGGCCGCCGCCCGGGCGCAAGAGACGGCGCACATCCCGCAGGCCCTGCAGGCCGTGCTGGACGAGGCGCTTCTGCTCCAACAGTACGTGCGCGATAATGGGATTTAATCCGCCGGCAGGGTGCGGAACACCCAATCCCACAGCGGCGAACTGACCCCGAAGCGTTGGTCCGGCGTCTTGAAATGATGCCGCATGTGGTGCAGTTTCAGGAAGCGGAAATAGCCGCGCACCGGGAAGTGATGCGTGGCATAATGGATCATGTCATACGAGATGTATCCCGCCACAAAGCCGGCAAAGACCGGCGCGAACCACGCGGACAGCCCTACCCCATAGAAAAACGTCCTGAACAGCAGATAGAACAGCACCGCCAGCGGGATGCTGACCGCCGGCGGCATCACCAGCCGCGTCTTCACCATCGGCTGGGCATGGTGCACGCCGTGGAAGAGGAACGCGATCCGCTCCTGCCAGGGCGCTCTCGGATGAAAGTGGAAGACGAAGCGGTGCAGGATATATTCCGTCAGCGTCCACAGGAAGATGCCGAGCGCCAGCCCCGCCGGCACAGCCGCCGGCCTGTCCAGAATGCCGCGCACGAGAAAATACAGGAACACCGGCACCCAGATGACCAGCACCGTGATGGGATGCACATGGGTGAAAAACTCCAGAAAATCGGAGCGAAACAGGCGGATAGGTTCTTCCTGCCGGCGGGTGCGGGTTCCTTCCATCGGGCGACTCCTCGAGTTGGACGGGATTTTTGACAGGTCTTTACACAATCATCATACCACACCTTGACATTCCCCGCAAGGCGCGCTTCGCCGGCCCCGTAGAGGGCGCGAGACGCACAGCCCCTGCCCCGCAAAGTGGGGCAGGGGCCGAGAGGAACTCCCGATGTCTGCTGTAAGGAGGACCAGGGCTTACGAGTCCGATGCCGGCTGAATCTGCTGGGCCACCAGCTCCACCACATCCAGCACGCGGATGCGCACCTTCTCCTGCCGGGCGGCGCCGGCCAGCGTGCGCTTGCACTGCTGACAGCTCGAAAGGAGCAGTTTCGCCTGTGTCGCCTGCGCTTCCTGGATGCGCCGGCGGGCCACCTTCTCGGTCAAGCTCTTATCCGCCATCTCCACGTCGCCGCCGCCGCCACAGCACAGGGAATACTCATGGTGATGCTCCATCTCCACGAAGGTGATCCCCGGAATCGCCCGGATGATCTCGCGAGGAGCCTCATAAATACCGCTGGTGCGGCCCAGGTCGCACGGGTCATGATAGGTGACGACCTCCTCCAGCGGCTGAAGGCGCAGGCGCCCCTCGTGCAGGAGCCGGGCGACAAACTCGGTGGCGTGCAGCACCTCGAACCCCAGGGGCTCGCCCAGAATGCGCGGATAGTCATGCTCCCAGGTGTGATAGCAGGAGGGGCAGGTGGCGACCAGGAAGCGGGCCCCCGTCTTGCGCACCGCCTCCAGGTTGTGGCGCATGACCTCGACCGCGGCGTCCCCCATGCCGGCGATGACCAGCGGGAAGCCACAGCACCACTCCTCCCCTCCCAGCGCCATGTAATCCACGCCGGCGCCCTCCATCACCTGCACCAGGCTCTGGGGGATAGAGTAGCACTGCGGATAGAAGGACGAGACACAGCCGACGAAGAAGACCACCTCGGCCTGCGTCTTGCCGCGCAGCGCGGCGGGGATTTCAGGAAGGTTCTCGCTCCAAATGAGCCGGCTGTTGTTATCGTCGCCGGAAATGTTATGACACCCCAGCACGCGCTCGCGCAGGGCGTCAAAGGCCTCCGGATAGACGTCCTTTGCGACCAGCTCCTGCCGCATGGCGATCCACAGCTCACGCGTCGGGATGTGGGCGGTGCAGACCACGGCACAGCGGCCGCAGAGGGTGCAGTCATACGTGCCGGCGGAATGGGTCTGCAGTGCCTGGCCGCTCCCGCCGTCACCGCCGATCAGCCGCGGGATCAGCCCCAGCTCGCGGTGGGTAAAGCGCCGCACCGCCTCAATTTTGCGCAGGGGCGTGATGGCGTCCAGCTCGGGTTTTTCCGTAAAGGTCGGACACCACAGGGTGCACTCCCCACAGCGGGTGCAGGCATCCAGGGCCACCATCTGCCAGAAGGTGAAGGGCCGGCCTTCCTTGGCCACAGCCGCCGGCTCCTGGCGCACTCCCTCAAAGGTTTCCAGCAAAGGCGCGGCCGCGGCATGGATGAATTTCGAGTAGGGGATGGTCACGATCACCACGGATGTCCACAGCCCATGCACCAGGAACATCCATTCGGACAGCTCTTCCCAGGGGAGGTTCCAGCCCGCCACCAGCAGAGACAGGGGATAGCCGATGAAGGCCAGATAGGGCGCTGTCCCATTGTAGCCGGCATTCAGGCGGGCGATCTCGGTGATCCAGCCGCTGAGCAGGATCAGCCCCAGGCCCACCACCAGCCAGGTGTCCATGGAACCGGTGCGGAGCTGAGCGGGGCGCGTGATGTAGCGCCGCACGATGTAGAACAGCAGGCCGGCGGTCATCATCACGGCGCCGATTTCGTTCAGCAGTGCGGTCACCGGATGGTCCGGCGTGTACCACATAGCGATCCAGGGCACGCCGCCCAGCCCGAAGAGGCGGTGGAGGATCTTATCCGCCACAGCCGCGATGCCCGACATCACCATCAATAGGAGGAAGCCGTTCAGCAGGAGGAAATGGCTGAGCCACCGCCAGCGGCTGACGACCCACAGCCGGCGGTTGAACCAGGCTTCGACGATGAAGTTCCGGAGGATGACCGGCAGCCGCCGGCTGAAAATGGCCCGCAGTCCTCTCCCCAGGAGGATGAGGAACTTGCGGCCGGCGGAGGGATTGCCTTCACCCACCACCCTTCCCTGCAGCCAGATATGCACCAAATCGCCCAATCCGACGAGGAAAAGGGCCATCAAGGGCAGGTGGATCGCCCAGAAAATGGTCTCAAAGTTCACGCGTCACCTCCTGAGTGCGGTCCTGGATAAGAAAGACATGCTCCCAGCCGCCGGCCGGCACCTGGGAGCATGGCAAAGCAAAAGGCTACATCGGCATCACCTCACGCCCGGCTGATCACCTGGGTGAGGCTGCCATCCGCATCGTAGATGCGCACCTCCAGCGGCATCTGTCCCACCGCATGCGTGGCACAGCCGAAGCAGGGGTCATATGCCCGGAACGCCATCTCAATGCGGTTCAGCAGGCCCTCGGTGATGACCTGCCCCTTGCGGATGAGACCCTGTGCGGCCTGCCGCACGGACATAGCGATAGGGGCGTAATTATTGGTCGTGCCGACAATAAGGTTGCACTTCACCACCAGGCCCCGTTCGTCGGTGATATAGTGGTGCGTGAGGGTGCCGCGCGGTGCCTCTACGATGCCCACTCCCTCGTCCGGCTTGGCGGTGGGGATGTTGCGCACATGGGGATTGGTGATCTCCGGGTCGGTGCTCAGTTCCAGCAGGCGCTCTGCGGCGTACAGAATCTCGATCACCCTGGCCCAGTGTATCGCCAGCGTGTGATGCACCGGCTTGCCGCCCAGGGTGGCATAGAACTCCTCGTATGCTTCCTGGGCACGCGGCGTCGCCATGCCGTCGGCGGCGTTGAGACGCGAGAGCGGCGTCGCCTGATACACTCCGCTGTCCTTGCCGGCCACCAGCCCCTTCCACCCCACCTTCTTCAGGAAGGGGAACTTCAGGTAGGACCACGGTTCCACATGCTCGGCAATCACTTCAACATATTCGTGCGGCGCGTACTTGACGAACTCCTTGCCCTCGGGATCCACCACGCGCACCATGCCGTCATAGAAGTTCACCCGGTTTTGCTCGTCCACCAGCCCCATGTAGTACGTGGGCAGGGTGAAGATATCGGAGAGAATCATATCGCGATAGGCGGAGTTGCCCAGCACGATCTTGCGGAAGAGGTCAAGGGTGAAAAGCGCGAACTCCACCTCCTCGCGAGCAATAGCTTCGATCTGCGCCCGTTCCTCCTCGGTGATGGCCTTCCCCACACCGCCCGGGACGCCGAAGAGGGGATGGACCCTGCGGCCGCCCAGCATGCCGATGATGTCCATCGCCATGCCGCGCGCCCGGATCACCTTGCCGCCAACCTCCACGCCGACCTTGTGGATGAGGCCGAGGATGTTGCGCTCCGCCGGCGGCGCGTCCGGACCCACCACGAAGTCCGGGCCGGCGAGGATGTAGAAATGCGTGGTGTGGTCGGCCACGTAAAAGGCCGAATAGAACAGCTCCCGCAGTTTCTTGGCCGTCGGCGGCACTTCCACATGATACACCGCGTCGCAGGCCTTGACCGATGCCATGTGGTGTGCTTCCGGACAGACGCCGCAGATGCGGGGGGTGATGTCCGGCAGTTCCTCTACCGGCCGGCCCTCCACGAATTTCTCGAACCCCCGCAGTTCCGGGATGATGAGATAGGCGTTGGCCACATTCCCTTCATCGTCCAGGAAAATGTCTATCTTGCCATGACCTTCCAGCCGGGTAATGGGGTCAATGCTGATCTTGCGCATAATGCATCTCCTTTCACCGGTTACCCAATCTGGCCCGGTGCAGGGTGGAAGCCGGCAGGCCAAAGCGGTAGAAGGTGCCGGCGGGGTCGAGGATATCCCCCACGATGCGGGCCGCCTCTTCCTCGCTGTTGGCATCCACCACGGAGGCGACGGCAGAGAGCAGTGCGGCACCCTGGTCCATCACGTTGGGCGGCGGGCCGTAACAGCCGCGGCAGGGTTGATTGACCTGGGGGCAGAGGGCGCCGCATCCGCCGCGGGTGGCCGGGCCGGCGCAGACAATGCCCTGCTCCAAGAGGCAGTGCTCGGGGTCTGGGATAATCTCATGATAGCGGTAGAACTTCTTGATGCGCTTCTCCTCCCGCAGACGCTTGCACTCGTCGCAGACGGTCTTCTCGTTGGCGCCCACCACACTGCCCTTCGGCGGGAGCTTGCCCCCCAGGATCGCCTCCACCACCGCCCATATCTGATGCGGTTGGGGCGGGCACCCCGGCACAAAGTAGTCCACATCGGTGACCTGTCCCAGCGTCTTGACGGTGTTGTACAGCCGGGGGATCTCGACCTCCCCCTCGGGCAGGTGGGTGGCCGGCTGGGGAAGCACTCCCCTGGGATTATCCACGGTGGGCACTTCCAGATACACCCGCCGCAGGATGGAGTCCTTATCGAACAGGTTCGCCAGCCCAGGGATGCACCCTTCATAGGCGCAGGAGCCAAAGGCAACCAGCACCTTGGATTTCCGGCGCAGGAGATGCGCCATCTCCTCGTTCTCGCTGGTGCGGATGGCGCCGTTGAAGAGACAGACATCCATATGGCCGTCCGGCATGGCCTCGACATCCTTGACCTTGAAGTCCATGGCGACGGGCCAGAAGAGGATATCTGCCGCCTCATCCAGGAGCAGGATCTTCTCGCGCAGTTCCACCACCGCGATCTCGCACCCGCCGCAGGAGGCGGCCCAGTAGAGGCCCAGTTTCAGCTTGCTCTTCTTTGCCATGTCTCAGTCCTCCTTGCTTTCGAGCTGGCGAGACCAGTTCAGTGGACCCAGTGCCCGGACCCGCTCGGTGAACTCGTGCGTCAGTTGGGCCCATTTGATGGCCTCAGCACCCGAGATCCACCCCCAGTGGAACCGCTCCTTCTCAATGCCGAACTGCTCCAACAGGCGCTCCACCAGCGGCATGCGGCGGAAGGTCTTGTAGTTGCCGTTCGTGTAATAGCAGTCTCCTGGGGGATGGCACCCGGAGACGATCACGCCGTCGGCCCCCATGGCGAAGGCTTTGAGGATGAACGCCGGCTCGATGCGGCCGGAGCACATCACGCGAATGACGTCCACGTTCGGGGGCTGTTCCAGCCGGCTCACGCCGGCGTTGTCGGCGGCGGTATACGTACACCAGTTGCAGACAAATGCGATGATCCGCGGCTCAAATGTGCCGGCCATGATTTTCCTCCTCATCCTCCCAGACGTCAGGCCGAAACCAGCAGGGCTTGCAGCTCTGCCAGGATCTGCTCGTCAGCAAAGTGGCGGGCACGGATCGCCTCGGCAGGACAGGCGGCGACGCAGGTGCCGCAACCTTTGCACAGGGCTTCATTCACCCGGGCTACGCGCGCCGTCTCATCGAAGGTGATGGCGCTGTAAGGACACAGCGCGATGCAGGTCTTACAGCCGGAGCACAGCTCCTCATCCACCACCGCGGTGGTCGGCGAGATGATCACCTCCCCGCGGCTCAGCAGGGCCAGTGCCTCTGAGGCGGCGGCCGCCGCATGGGCGACGGTGTCCGGCACGTCCTTGGGTGCCTGGCAGGTGCCGGCCAGGAACACACCGTTGGTGTTGGTATGGAACGGGCGAAGCTTCGGGTGCGCCTCCTGGAAGAAGCCGCTGGCGCTCCGCCCCACCCCAAACATGGCGGCCACCTTGTCCGAGTCGCGCGCCGGCTCAATGGCCGTCTCCAGGATGACCATGTCCACGTCAATCTCAACCGGGATGCCCAGGGTGGTGTTCTCGGCTTTGACCTGGATGCGCCCGTCGTTATGGACCACGACCTCGGCGCCGCGTCCCCGCACGAAATAGACGCCTTCCTCCTGCACCCGCTGATAGAACTCCTCATAGTCCTTGCCAAAGGCGCGGATGTCCATGTAGAACTCGAACACCTCGGCCCCAGTCTTGTCCCGCACCAGGTGGGCGTGTTTCAGCGCGTACATACAGCAGATGCGGGAGCAGTAGCGGTTGGCATGTTCATCGCGACTGCCCACGCAGTGGATGATGGCCACGCGGCGCGGCTTTTCGCCTTTGGAGGTGAGGATCTGGCCCTGGGTGGGGCCGGTGGCGCTGGAGAGGCGTTCGAACTGCAGGCCGTCGATGATGTCCGGCGACTTACCGTAGGAATAGGCCGGCAGACGGCGGGGGTCAAACATCTCGAAGCCGGTGGCAACCAGTATGGTGCCCACGTTGAGCTCGATGATCTGCTCCTTCTGGGTGAAGTCAATGGCGTTGGTGGGGCAGGCTTCCACACAGGCTTTGGTGCATTTCCCCCGCGTCAGGAACAGACAGGCCTGGTCGTCAATGACCGCTTTCAGCGGCACGGCCTGGCCGTTATTGGGGATATAGGCGGCCCGCCGCCGGCTCAGGCCGGCGTCATACTCATTGGGCACCCCGCGCTTGAACACACAGGCTTCCGCACATGCTCCACAGCCGGTGCAGAGATCGGTATTCACATAGCGCGGACGCTGGCGCACCTTGACCTGAAAATGTCCGACATAGCCGGAAACTTCGGTCACCTCGCTATAGGTGAGGAGAGTAATGTTGGGATGCCGACCGGCATCCATCATCTTTGGGCCGAGGATTCAGGTACTGCAGTCCAGGGTGGGGAAGGTTTTGTCCAACTGGGCCATATGCCCGCCGATGGACGGTTGTTTCTCCACCAGGTAGACGGGATAGCCGGCCTCGGCAATGGTGAGGGCCGCCTGGATGCCGGCAATGCCGGCGCCGACCACCAGGGCCGCCTTGGTGACATCCTCCCGGCGTGGGGACAGCGGTTCGTGATACCGCACCCTGGAGACAGCGGCGCGCACCAGGCGCTTGGCTTTCTCGGTGGCCTGCACGGGGTCCTTCACGACCCACGAGACATGCTCGCGGATATTGGCCATCTGGAAGAAATACGGGTTCAGGCCGGCGGATGCCAGGACGTTCTGGAACGTGGCCTCATGCATGCGCGGACTGCACGAGGCGACCACCACGCGGTTCAGCCCAAGCTGGCGGATGTCCTGGCGGATCATCTCCTGGCCGGCCTCGGAGCAGGTATAGCGATGCGAACGGGCCACCACGACGTTGGGCAGACTGCCGGCGTACTGTACCACTTCGTCCACGTTCACCGTGGCCGCAATGTTCAGCCCGCAGTGACAGACGTAGACGCCAATCCTAGGCTCTTCGTTGGGCATATCCGTGTCCTCCTCGTTACTTTTCCATGACCTGCCACACCAGCTCGCATACATCCAGCACCCGGATGCGGGTCCGCGTTTTCCGAGCGGCCTGGAGCAGGGTGCGCTTGCACTGCTGGCAGGAGGAGATGATGGCATCCGGGTTGGTGGAGAGCGCTTCCTGAAGCCGCTCCACGGAAACGTGGTCCACCGCTTCAGGCTCGGTCATAGCGACGTCGCCGCCGCCCCCACAGCACATCGCGTTCTCCCGGCTGTGGGGCATCTCCTCCAGATGCATCCCGGGGATACTGCGGATGATTTCCCGGGGCGGATCGAACAGGCCGCTCTTGCGCCCCAGGTCACACGGGTCATGGTACGTCACCCGCCACGGCGTCTCGGTCAGCCGGATGGTCCCTTCCTGGATCATGCGGGAGAGCAGTTCGCTGGCGTGCAGGACCTCAAACCCGAGGGTTTCTCCCAGGATTT
>JAPWUQ010000116.1 GCA_028275445.1 Anaerolineae bacterium
CCGGGCATGAACAGCCTGACCCAGATGGAGCCGGGCAGGGGCTACTGGATACGCATGACCTCGCCGGCCGTATTGATATACCCCTCGCCGTGAACCCCGCCCCATAGCAGGGGGACAAGGCCGGCGGTATCAGCCGCCGGCCTTCTTCTTTCTCCGCAAATTGTAAGCAAACTGTAAGGAAAACCTATTGACGCCTCCCCACCCCCTGGCTATATTGTTCCATAGAGGATTCCAGATGCACGTACAATATTGTGTTGTTCTATCCCAGTATGTATCCCAATCGCGATGGAGGGAGACTCATGCGAGGGCAAAGAGGCCAGGGATTGGTGGAATACGCTTTACTGTTGGCGCTGATCGCCGTCGCCGCGGCGGCTTCCCTGCGCGCGGTGGGGCCGGCGGCCCGCGACGCCTTTCAGCGGGCGGTGCTGGCCATCGGGGACGGCGATATCACTTTCGATACGCCGGCCCCGTCCGGCACACCGGAGGCCAGCCAAACCCCCGGCACCACCACCCCAGAAGCCACCGCCTCGCCCGGGCCAACCATGACCACCACGCCGGGCGCCACCGCCTCCCCTGTGCCGACCGCCACACCCGTACCACCCACCCCCACGCCCGGGGGACACCTGGTGACGGATAGTTGTTCGGCCATCCTTGCCCTGACGAGGCCTGGCTTATACAAAGCCATCTGCCAGCTAAGATATTCCTTCGCCGAACTGGAATCGGGCAAAATCTATATTTCCCCCAACCTGCCGGACGGCATGTCGCTGATCGTGAACCTGCCGGCCGGCTCCTACACCTTCCACGGCGCCCTGCGCAACGGCCAGCCGCCGGTCTCCGGCCCACTGCCGCTCGGCAAAGGGGATTTGGAAGCCCTGGCCGGCGGAACCATCATCTTCACGGCCAGCTACCTCCCGCTGGACGGCGGATACCAGGGCATCGGGTGGAAGGGCAGTGTCACCATCAGCGTGACCGGCCTGCCTGAGATCGGCATCGTCCCCGGGCCTGGCCCCATCGTGCCCAAACCGCCGGTCGTCCTGAACTAGCGGCCCCCTGAACATGAGTGTATGAGGGCAGTGACATGGTGTCACTGCCCTCGTTTGATCTCATGCCCCGCGCATGCTATAATCTCGCTAACTGTTCGCCAATGGGCCACGCAACTGCCACGCCGGGAGAAGGACATGCGCATCGGCTTCCCAGGCCGCATCTTCGGCCGCCCGCGGCTCAAGACGCATGACGGCCGGCGGCCGCCCCAACAGCCGCACCTCAGCGTCAGCCTGCTCTACCTGCGCGACATCCTCGAGTACCTCCACCAGCAGGACATCCGGCTGTACCGCATGTCCCCGTACCTTGTGCCGCCGACCAGCGCCCCAGAGGAACAGATCGCGGAATGCCAGGCTGTGCTGGCCTTTGTGGGCGAGCTTGCCGGCCGCTACCGCATCCGCCTGACCATGCACGCCCTGGCCTATACCACCCTCAGCACGCCCGATGAACAGCTTGCGGAGCGCGGCCGCCGGGAGCTGATATGCTGGTCGCGCCTCATGGACGCCATGGGCCTGCCGGCCGATGCCGTGATTGTCCTGCACGTGGGCGGAGTGTATGAAGACAAGGACGCCAGCAAGGCACGGTTCTTGCGCCGGCTGGAAGCCCTTCCGGAGGTTGCCCGCCGCCGGCTGGCGCTGGAGAACGACGACGCCTCCTACAGCTTCGCCGATGTCCATCAGCTTGCCGCACGCGCCGGCCTGCCGGTGGTGCTGGACTATTTGCATTTCCTCAATCATAACCCAGAGGACCTGCCCCTGACGGAGGCGGTGCACCTGGCGCTGGCAAGCTGGCCGGCCGGCGTGCGGCCCAAGATGCACTTCAGCAGTCCCCGCACGGAGCTGAAAGGGGCCGCCCTGGCCGGCGCCTGGCCGCCCCACTGGACGGAACATGCCGATTTCGTCAACCCTTTCGAGTTCATCCGCTTTTGCGAGAGCTGTCTCGCGGTCGGAGAGGCCGACATGATGCTGGAGGCGCGCGCCCGCGACCTGGCCGTCCTGCGGCTGAAGGCGGACCTCCAGCGCTTCGCGCCGGCGCTGGCGCGGAACGTGGAGTAGCCCATGGAACACCGCGGCATGCATGACATCCTGGGGACTGATCCCTCCGCCGGCGAGACGCCGGCGCTGGTGGTGCTGGTCAATAACCTCGCGGATTGGCGCCGCGTGCAGGAGGAGCATTGGTACCGCATCCCCCTGCGGCGCGCGCCGAGGCTGGCCGGCGCGGCCTACCTCGCCTTTTATCATTCCAGTGCCTTTGAGGAAGAGCGCTGGAGCATCCGCTGGTACGCGCCGGTGCGCTCGGTACAGGTACTGCCCCGCCATATGCTGATACCGGACGAGCCGGCCCATCCGCGCGCCCACGCGCTGTACCTTCGCTATGACCTGGGTCCGCTGGAGGGACTGCCGGCCCCGGTGCCCAGCCGGCGGCTCCGCCGGGTCACCTTCATCCCCACCACCCTGGAGCGCCTGCTGTCCGCCGGGGATGTCTCCCAACTATGGATCAAGCAGTCCCTGCGCGAGCGCCTCTGGGTCGAGCTGAACCGGCAGGGCTTTCACGCCGAGATGGACGCCGGCATCGAGGGACTGCCCGACGCAGTCTTCGACTTCGTGGTCCCGTGCGAACACGGCGGCGTGGCGGTAGACCTCGAACAGGGAGAGACAGCAGGACGGGGATACCGTGAGGCTCTGCCGGCCTATGCGCCGGCGGACATCGCGTCCGAGCTTCAGCGCCTGGGCTGGAGCCGGCTGTGCTTCGAGCGCGGCTCAGTGCCCAGCATCATGCAGCGCATCAGGGAAGCGGTTGACGCGCATGGGGGCATGCGGTTGAGGCCGGCGCTCACAGCCGGGCGATGATCTCGCCCCGCCCGAACGTGCGCACCGCGAGCGTCAAGAGCGCCGCATCCACGGCCCATATCGCCAGGCCAATCAACGCCACCGTGGGAGTGCTAAAATATAGGATGCCCCCCATCTGTCCGAACAACAGCAGGATGATGGGGATCACCACCAGCCCGCTCATCTGATAGGCGTCCTGGAAGCTCTTCGCTTTGGCAGAGACCAGGACGATCACCCCGATGCCGAGGGCGGCGGCCGCCGGCACCACCCACAGGATCAGCACGATCCAGGCCAGGTTGGGGAAAAACATGCGCCCCAGCACCATCAGGCCGGCGGCGTTCACCACCACGGTGTACAGCACAAAGCATGCCCAGGAGACCACCATCGCCGGCAGGAAGGCGGCCAGCACCTTGCCGATGAACAGCTCTGCCGAAGTGATGGGGGTGTACAGCAGGGCTTCCAGCGTCTTGCGCTCCTTCTCGCCGGCGAAGCTGTCCGCCCCGATGACGCTGGAGACCATCACCGGGATAATGAGGAAGAACGGGGCGAACATGAACATGGACGCGACCACCACCCAGGTCTGCTGGTCGTTCAGGCCGGCAAACAGGTTGTACAGCTCCGCCGGCATGTTGGCGAAAAACGCCCCCATCTCCCGCCGCAGTTCCTCGCCGGTCTCCATTGGCTCCAGGTAAATGGGCAGGAATATCATCAGCGCCGGCATCAGAATCATCATGATCAGCGGCACAATGATGATGGGCAGGACCACCCCTTTATTGCGCAGAGCAATGCGCAAATCCTTGCGGGCAACAGCGCGCACGGCGCGGGTATTCATGCGCTCCCTCCCCGGGCATTGGCCTGAAGCTGGAAATAGATATCCTCCAGGGAATGCTCGCGCGGTCGGACGGCGTAAATCTCCGCGCCGGCCTCCACCAGCGCCCGCACCACCGCCGGCGTGCGGTGCTCCTGGTCCAGCAGGATGTGCAGGTCGCTGTTCTCCACCTCCACCTGTGCCACCCCTTCCAGCCGCTTCAGGGATGCCAGCGCCTCGGCGGGGAGTGGCCGGCCCAGCCGCACGACGATGCCGTGCCCATGCCAGATGCGCCGCGCCAGCTCCTCCGGGGTGCCGACGGCGATCAGCTCCCCGCGGTGGATGACCCCCACCCGGTCGCACAGCCGCTCGGCCTCCACCAGGTTGTGGGTGCACAAGAATATGGTGCGCCCCTCCTCCTGGCTCAGATGCTCGATCAGCTCGGTGACCTGCCGCGCCGCCTCGGGGTCCAGGCCGGCGGTTGGCTCATCGAGGAACAGGATATCGGGCGCATGGATGAGGGCGCGCGCCAGCGCCAGGCGCTGTTTCATGCCCTTGCTGTAGCCGGCCACCTTATCGTCCGCCCGCGCCGTCAGCTCGAACATCTCCAGCAGTTCATCCACCCGCCGGCGCAGGACGTCAGGCGGCACATCGTACAGCTCGCCGAAGATGAGGAGATTCTCGCGGGCGCTCAGCGGCTCGTAGAGCGCCGGCGATTCGGTCAGCACGCCGGTGCGCCGGCGCACCGCCGGCCCCTGGGCGATGGGGTCCATCCCCAACACCCGGATCTCGCCGGCAGTGGGATTGAGGACACCGTTCAGCAGGCGGACGGTGGTGGTCTTGCCGGCGCCGTTCGGCCCCAGGAAGCCGAACACTTCCCCGCGGGCAATCTGCAAGTTCAGGCCGTGCACCGCCACCAGCGCGCCAAAATGCCTGGTGAGGTTGTGGGTTTCAATCACCCATTCCGGCACGTTATCATCCTTCTACCCACGCTACGGAGGGCATCATTTTGCGCGTGAGCGTTCGCGTTCTTCCGCCGCCTCCAGGATCTGTTGAATCCGTTCGGCCGCGCCGTCCGGCAGGGGCGCCGGCGTATGCGACTCCAGGATGCGGTGCAGTTTGCGCCGGATGCGGTCCAGCATGGTGAGACTGCCGGCGGCCTCCCAGTTCACCCAAGGGTCGCGATCCATCAGCGTCGGCGTCCATATTTCGGTGCGGCACAGCCGCGCCGTCTCCATCGTCGACATGAACTCCCCGCCCGGCCCGACCTGGTCAATCAGGTCCAGCATGATGGTCTCGTCCGTCACCTCGATGCCGCGCATGATGCGGCGGGTCATGGCGATGATCTCATCGTTCATCACCAGCATTTCCAGCGAGCCGATGTCCGCGCAGTCCAGGAAACCCACATCATGTACGAGGGTGGCGCCGCTCAGCGCCGAAAGGAGGACCTGGAAGGTGCTCTCGATGGCCGCCTGCTGATCCACGACCTTGGCCTCGGAGGCGCCGGCGGTACCCATGAAGGGCAGGCCCAGGTAGCGGGAGATGTCGGACATGGCGGCGCTGTACAGGCTCATCTCCGGCCCACCGTACGCCGGCCGGCCCGTGCGCAGGTCCATCGGCTCGGGCACCCCGCCGATGCACACCGGCGCGCCCCGCTTCTTCAACTGCAGGATGGCCAGCCCGCTCAGTGCTCCCGCCAGGTACGAGACGATCAGGCCGGCGCCGGTCACTGGCCCCGTACTGCCGGCCGTCCCCCCGCCGATGTAAATCACGGGGATGTCATGCTCTACGGCCCAGAAGACGTTCTCCAGGTCATGGTCGGTATGGATGAGCGGCGACTGCCAGGTGGAGAAGAAGCCGAACAGCGGCCGCCGGCGGAAGGCCTCGGCACTGCCGGTCACCGCCAGCGCCATCGCATAGAGGTCCTTGACCTGATCCACCTGAAAGGCCCACGGCAGGACGGGCTTGGTGGTGTTGGCGATCATCTCGGCGTACTCATAGACCGAGGCCAGGGTCGGGGTGACATCGCTGATCAGGCCCAGGGACATGACGTAGTCAATGTTGGGCAGGGCATCACAGACCCGCGCGGTCATGCCCGGGTCGCCGCGGCGGGTGTGCCGGCGCTCCCCGGTAAACGGATCGATGAAATACGTGCAGGTTGGCCCAGGCCCGTAGTACACCTTATCCGGGACGACGTGCATGGCGTGCCGGCCGTCGCGCCCCCAGATGGTAAAGCCGCGCGGCGTGGAAGCGATGGCATCCTGGATGATGTGCGGCGGGATGCGCACCCGCACCCCATCCACATCCGCGCCGGCTTTCGCCAGCAGATGCCGCGCTTCCTCATTCAGGACGTTCACGCCGGTGCGGGAGAGGCATTCCAGCGTCGCGCGATACAATCTCTCGATCTGCGCATCGGACAGCACGCGAAACTGGGGCGTTTGCAGGGGAGCGTAATTGGCTTCCATAGCCTGTCATCCTTTCTACGTATAAGCGCAAGGGGCCGGCATCAAGCGCGCAGTACCACACTGCCGGTCAGCCAGACCGCATATGCGACGATCACGGCGCCCAGCGCGACCAAAACAGCCTTCAGCCGGCGGTCCGCCGCCGGCGAGATCCCCAGGTCCAGGATAATGGCCCGCACCCCCATCAACGCATGGGAGGTCACCACAATGAGAAAGGCCGTCTCCAGCGCGAAGATGAAGGGATTTGAAAGGTAGTGTATCACATCCTCATAGGTGCGCAAGCCGCCCTCCACCACAAAATGGTTGGCGACCATGTGCACCACCAGCAGAACGGTCAGCAGTATCCCCGAGAGTGCCTGCCATATCCACATCGCTGTGCCCTCATCCCATCATTAGAATCATGCGCACGGCTACCGCGGTAAGCACAATGGAAAGCACAAAGGCGCCCCAGAAGAGCACTGCCTGCCGCCGGCTCCCCACGCCCAGGCCCAGCAGAATGACCCGCAGGCCGTTCAGCCCATGGTACAGCATGCCGAAGATGAGCACTGCATCGAAGGCCACAAAGAGCGGCGAACGCGCCAGGGCGATGAACGCGTCCCAGGCCTGCCGGCCGCGCGCCAGCGTGCTCAGCACCGTCAGGTGCAGGAACAGGTAGAACACCAGCCCGATGCCGGTCACCCGCATGAGGATGAAGGCCAGCCAGCCTTCGCGCCGGCCGTGCAGGTCCACCCACGCCGCGGCGCGCCGCCACCAGGACGCCCGGGCCACGTGCTCCGAAACGGGAAGGGAAGACAGTGTCCGATCCATGGAGCCGCTACCTCCTTTCGGCGCCGGCGAGCTGGCGCCGGCCGCGCAGGATCAGATAGCGCCTCAGCCATCCGATGGCCTGCGAGGGGTCCACGTTCGAGGGGCACACTTCCACACACTCCATCACCGAGTGACAGCGCCAGGCGCCGTGGGCATCGCCGGCCAGCGCGCACAGGGACTGGATATCCCGGCCGCGCGGCTCTTCCAACAGGCGCTTGATCATCGCCAGCGGCGACGGCCCCAGGTACGCGCTGTCGCTCCCCACCACGGGACAGGCGGACATGCACAGCCCGCATTCGATGCAGTCCTCGAAGCGGGTGCCCTCTTCACTGCCGGCGGTCAGCTCATCCTTCCGCACATAGGGCGCCTGGATGGCCGCCATGCGATCCATCAGCGGCTTCACATCCACCACCAGATCGCCCACCCAGGGGAAATTCCGCAGAGGCTCCAGCGTCACCGTGGCGCCTTCCGGAAACTCGGCAATGGGCGTCAGGCACATCAGCCGCTCACGCCCGTTGACGCGCACGCCGCACAGCCCGCAGGAGGCGTGATGGCAGGCGTGCCGGAACAGCAGGGTCGGGTCCTGGGTCGCCCAGACCTTCTGCACGGCATCCAGGATATTCAGATGCTCATCCACGGAGACCTGATATGTCTGGTAGGTCGCCGGCCGGCCGGGGCCGCCGCGTACAATGCGCAGGTTGAGCGTCCGCACGATATCCCTCCGAATTCCCAGAGTCCCGCCTCAAACGTAAAACGCGTGGTACGGCAGTAGCGGCACTTCCCGCGTGCGGCAGGGGGTGGTGATGCCCGTCGCCTCGTTGATGACATCGCCCATGACCTCGGCCATCAGACGCGAGGTAGTGGTCTTCCCGCCGATGATGGAGAACAGCCCCGGTGCGCCGTCGCCGGCGTGGTTGAAGCAGGAAAAGCCGCGGGTGATGCCGCGCGCGCCGGGGTCCGCCACCACCAGTTGGCTGGATTCGCGGAGCAGTGGGCGCGCCGCCGCCGAAATGCCGCGCAGAGGGGCACTGCGGAATCCCGGGATGAACTCCTCGCCGGCCGCCAGCATGGCCTCCACCTGCTCGGGCGGGATGGCGATGTAGTCCGGGTTCTCCACCGGCCAGGAGGTGGTGCCCACCACCGAGTTGCGCCGCTGGGGCACGATGATGCCGCCGTCGCAGGGCGGGCAGAGCCGGTTGATGACACGCCGCACCCACCGCCGGCCCACCGCGACCATCGTGCCGGCCACCGGCAGGACGGCAATATCCACGTGCGCCATGGCGCCGATGCGCCCCGCCCAGGGGCCGGCGGCATTCACCACCAGGTCCGCCCCAATGGCATACTCGCGCCCGTCGCGTCGATCGCGCACTTTTACCCCGCCCACCGAGCGCCCGTTCCAGAGCAGGTCTATCACCTCGGTATAGGTGTGCACGACCGCGCCGTGCTGTTTGGCGGTGGCCAGGAACGCCAGCGTGAAGTGGAAGGGATCGAAGACGCCGTCCTGCACCTTCACCGCCGCCAGGATGCGCGGATTGAGGTTGGGTTCCAGGCGCAGGGCCTCTTGGACCGGTATCTCCTCCGCCGGCACGCCGGCCTGGGCGCACGCCTCGAGGAACGCGTCTTTGTAGGATAGGTCTTCCTCGTTCAGCGCCACGAACAACCCGCCGTTCAGCTCCAGGATACCGGGCATCAGCTTGCGCATCAGCGCGTTATCCTCGGCGCACTCGCGCGCCGCCGGCGGGTCGTTCAGCACATAGCGCGCCCCGGAGTGCAGTAAGCCGTGATTGCGCCCTGTGGTCTCACAGGCCACTTCGCCCCGCTCGACCACCGTCACGCGGTAGCCGCGCAGGGTCAGGTCGTGGGCGACGGCGGCTCCGGTGGAGCCGGCGCCGATGATGACCGCATGCAGTGTCATGGGACCTCCCGCGCCAACGCGAACTGCCGCCTATTATAGCCGGGAAAGCGCCTGGTCCAAATCGGCAATGATGTCATTGGGGTCTTCCAGACCCACCGACAGGCGGATAAGGCCGTCGTCAATGCCGGCGGCGGCGCGCTCCTCCGGCGTCATGTGCTCATGGGTGATGGTCGCCGGGTGCATGCAGATGGTGCGGCTGGTGCCAAAGGTCACCGCATGGATGATGAGCTGGAAGCTGTCGATGACCTTGGCCGCGCCGGCGATGCCGCCCGGCACCACGAACGAGAGCAG
>JAPWUQ010000117.1 GCA_028275445.1 Anaerolineae bacterium
GCCATTGACCACGGCCGCTCGATCGATACCAGCATGGGCCTGACCCCGCTGGAAGGGCTTATCATGTGCACCCGCTCCGGGGACATTGACCCGGCCGTGGTCACCTATTTGATGAAGCACAAGGGCATGAGCCCCGACGAAATCGAGACCATGCTGAACATGGAGAGCGGCCTGAAAGCCCTTTCGGGGACGTCGGGGGACATGCGCGATGTGGCGGCGGCGGCCAACAGCGGCGACCGCCGGGCCATGATGGCGGCGCAGGCCTTTGCCTATCGGGTACGCAAATACATCGGCGCCTACTTTGCCGCGCTGGGCGGCCTGGATGCACTGGTCTTCACCGGCGGCATTGGAGAGAACAGCGCCGGCATCCGCGCCTTGGCGTGCCAGGGCCTGTGGCATCTCGGCATCCTTATTGACGAGGTGCGCAACCGCCAGGTGGATGTCAGCCGCAACGGGGTCTATGACATCTCCGACCCGCATTCGAAGGTCAAGGTGCTAGTGGTGCACAGCAACCCGGCCCGCATGATCGCCCGCGAGACCCTGCGCGTGCTCGGCTATCGCGATATCTCCGAGATGATGCGCCGGCAGAAACGCCCCATCCCCATCGCTGTCTCTGCGCATCATGTGCACCTCTCGCCCGAACATGTGGAGGCGCTGTTTGGGGAGGGCTATAAGCTGACGCCGGCGTTCGAGCTATCCCAGCCCGGCCAGTACGCCTGTGAAGAAACGGTTACCCTGGTGGGGCCGCGGCGCGAAATCCCGCGGGTGCGCGTGCTGGGGCCGCCGCGCGGCGAGACCCAGGTCGAGATCTCCCGCACGGAGGAGTTCCAGCTCGGCATCAACGCCCCGGTGCGCATGTCGGGTGACCTCGAGGGCACGCCTGGCCTCATCATCCGCGGCCCGAAGGGCGAGGTGAAGCTGGATAAGGGTGTCATCATCGCCCACCGCCATATCCATATGTCGCCGGAAGATGCCCTGCTGTTCGGGCTGAAAGATAAGGACGTGGTGATGGTGCGCGTGGAAGGGGATCGCGAGCTGATCTTCGGCGATGTCATCGTGCGCGTGCATCCCAACTTCCGGCTGGAAATGCATGTGGATACGGACGAAGGGAATGCGGCGCAGTTGGGGCCGAACGCCATCGGCTATCTGGAGGGCATCCAGCGGCGCGGCGCCAACGAATGACGACCTTTACCGAATAACAAAGGGGCCGGCATGCTGCCGGCCCCTTTTGTATTCCCCATGCGTCTATCCGTTCCAGCGCCGGCGGGTGGAGACGAGCAGTCCTACCAGCGCGGTGCCGGCCATCACCAGGAAGGTGACGTGGAAGCCGCGGTAAAAGGCCAGCGGGTCGCCGGCGCGCTGGGCCTGAAGCTCGACCGTCGAGAAGATGGCCGAGCTGAAACCGATGCCCAGCACCATGCCCACGTTGCGCGCCGAGGCCATGATGCCGCCGGCCACTCCCTGGCGGTGGCGCGGCGCGGACCCCATCAGGGCGTTATTGTTAGGGGTGGTGAACAGGCCCATGCCAACGCCCAGGATGCCCAGCAGGAGCGGCACTCTGGTGAGGGGGGTCTGCGGACCCAGCAGGGAAATCAGCGCCATGCTCAGTGCCAGCACCGTCAGGCCGGCGCTGGTGAGCCAGAAAGAGCCGATTTTATCGGACAGCGTGCCGGTCAGCGGGGACAATACCGCCATGACCACCGCCTGGGCCGAGAGGATGAGGCCGGCGTGGTCAGGGCTCATCCCGCGCGCCTGGATAAGGTAAAAAGGCATAAGGATGGAAACGCTGTACAGACAGATGTAGACGATGATGGCCGAGGCGGTGGCAACCGTAAAGGTCCGCGAGCGGAACAGGCCCAGGTCCAGCATGGGATAAGGCACGCGCCGCTCAATGTGTACAAACAGCGCCAGCAGTATCAGGGCCGCGATGATGCATCCCAGGGTGCGCGGCGAGAGCCAGCCCCAATCCCGGCCGCGGTTCAGCCCAAAGAGCAGGGTTACCAGGCCGATCATGAAGACGCCGGCGCCGAGGGGGTCGAAGCGCTCGGCGTGGTCGGTGACCCTGCCGGCGGGAATCACCCGCGTGGCGATGAGCAGTGCGAACAGGCCGATCGGGATATTAATGAAAAACACGGAGCGCCAGCCGAACAACGCCGTCAGGAATCCGCCCAGCGATGGCCCCAGGGTCAGGCCGAGATAGGTCATGGTGGCCTGCATGCCCAGCGCCTGCCCTCTCTGCTGGGGCGGGAAAGTGGTGGTGAGGATCGCCGGCGCGTTGGAAGCCAGGATGGCGCTTCCCACCGCCTGGAAGGCGCGCGAAACGATCAGCGCCCACACGCTGGGCGCGAAACTGCAGGCGGCCGAGCCGATGACAAAGATAACGAAGCCGATGACAAACACCCGTTTATGTCCGTACAGGTCTCCCAGCCGGCCAAATGTGAGCAGTAATCCGCTCAGCACCAATAGGAAGACGGTGACCACCCAACTGGTGATGAGCATGTCGGATCGGAAGTCGCGCGTGATGATAGGGAGCACGGCATTGACCACACTGCTGTCCAGCGCGGTCATGAATGTGGCGATGCCCACGGAGACGAGCACCCACCACTTTAGGGCGACGCCGGCCAGCCGGCGCTCGCTGGGCAAAGGAGCAGCCGCAGAACCTTCTGGATGCAGAGACATGGCTTCGACGTTCTCCTGGCATGTTACATAATGTATGTCCATCTACCTCGGGGAGCCCCGCACAGTGGTATAGATTATATTCCAACGGGGAGCTGACGCAAAACGAGCGGCCGGCAGTTCCAACGGCGGGTTTTCCAGATTGTGGTATAATATCCCGGAGCGAATGCATGAACCGCCGGCGAGAAGCCATCCATGTCTCTTGTGACCAGACGCCTATCCCCCTGGAACTATGCCCTGTTCGTTACAGCGGCCGCCGCTGTGCTGTTGCTGGTGTTCCTGGCAACGCCGGCCGCGCCTCTCCTGCTTTCCTCCCCCCAACTGCTGAGGAACGGCTCGTTTGAAGAGGGATTCTCGTCGGACGGAGCGGCTGTGGAGTGGTCGGCGTTCGACAGCGGGGGCGGGGGATGGTACATTTGGGAGGATGCCGGCCGGCGGGGCCAGTCATGGCAGGGCAAGAGCGCCCAGCGCATCCAGCTTCTGCCGGCGGAGGAGGCCCTGGTGGGCGGGGCACAGTTCGCCGGCATCTGCCAGGCGGTGACGCTGGCCGCCGGGCAGACCTACATGTGGGGACTGCGCGGCCGGCTGACGGCTTCCTCCTCCGAACGCTTGGACGCCCCGGTGCGCGCCCAGTGGGGCACCGCATGGGGGCAGGATGCGACCTGGCGGGAGGTCGCTGTGTGGCATGACATCCCCTGGCCGGCGCTTCGGGAAGAGGAGGCCGGCCAATATTGGCTTCCGCTGGAGACCAGCTTCACCGCGCCGGCGGAGGCAGGGCTGGTATGTGTCCGCCTATGGCGCCGGCGCGAGTTCTCCCAACAGCCGGCCAGCCTGTACCTGGATGACGCGCGCCTGTCGGCCTATCGCCCCGGCGTGCTGGAGGAGGGGCACCCCAAGCCGCTTCAGGCTTCATTAGGTGTGCCGTCCTTCGTGACGGCCGGCGCCGAGACCGCTGTGCGCGTCACTGTGGATGGGGATAGCGAAATTCAGGCGCTCGTGCTGTACGATGATGACCACATCCTGGCGGCGCTGGATGGAAGCGCCGGGCCGGCACCGCAGGAGGCGCGCCTCATCTGGCGGCCGGAAGCGGTCGGCCGGCATTATCTGCGCGTGGAGGTCTGGGGCGCTGGCGGCCGTGTCGCCTGGGCCGGCCAGGAGGTTGCCGTGGGGGAAGCGGCGGAGTTTCTCTCGGAGAACACCCCGCTCCTGCCTGATGCGGAAGGAACGACATCGTATCAGCTCCCCGTCCAGGGACTGCGGCCCGGCGCGCAGTACACGCTGAACCTGGCCGTGCGGCTGGACACGGAGGGGCCGCCGCGCGCTTCCGCTCCCCCCTGTCTGGCGCAGTACGGATGGGAATGGGGCGGGGGTGTTGGGAACGCTGAGGCGCCTGTGTGGCGCAATATGGAGGTTATGCCGGCAGATACGGAGGGCATGGGCACTGCCTGGCGCGCGGTGGTGCAGGATTCCGCGGCCGCGGCGGCGCAGGATGTGACCATCAGACTGCGTGCTGTATCCCTGGATCAGGAGGCCGGCGCCTGCCGGCTCTCCCTGGAGTCGGCCAGCCTGCGGGGATATCGGTAGGAGCGGGGCATGGAGAACAGGACAGAAACCTTACGCTCGGGCTTCCGGCTGTACCAGTGGCTCATCCTGGGGGCGCTGGCCGCGGCAGTGATCGGGGCGTACGGGATTCTCATTCACCTGGTAGTCAGCCGGCTCCACCCTCCTCCACCTCGACGGGAGATTGTGCTGGCCGCGCCGGCGGAGGGAACGGTGGTGACCGCCGGCGGCCCCGTCACCATTCAGGCGGAGTGCCGGGGAACGGACGTGTACCGCATCGAGCTGTGGGTGGATTCCGTGCCCATCCAGGTGGCCGCGCGCTCCCTGCCGGCAGATGACTCCCCCTGGAATGTGGAGGCCGAATGGACCGCCGGCTGGCCGGGCGTCCATCACATCAGCGCCCGTGGGCTGACGCCGGCGGGGGATATGGTCTCTACCACGGAGCGAACCGTGCTGGTCGTGCCGGATGGCGAAGTGCTGTTCGTCAGCAATCGCGATGGCCCATATGCGCTGTACCGCATGCGGCTGGACGGCACCGGCGTTGAACGGGTATTTGCGGGATTGGGGGACAGCCGAGAGCCGGCGGTGAATCGGTTCGGCCAGGTGGTGTTCGTCCAGCGTTTGGCCGGCCAGCACCACAGCCTGTGGATGCTGGACGGAGCGGAACGGCATCCCCGCGTCTGGCAGGAAGATATGGCCAACCTCCAACAGCCGGCCTGGTCCCCGGATGGCCAGCGGCTGGCATATGTCTCCGACCGGGAGGGCGCAGACCAGATTTGGACGGCGCGGGCGGATGGCACGGATGCCCGGCCGCTGACCACGGAGCGCTCCGCGGCCGGCCAGCCCACGTGGAGCTACGATGGTGCCTACGTGGTGTACAGCGTGAGAGAGGACGGCAACTGGGATATTATCCGCACCAGCGCCGACGGCTCAGGGCGCATACCCTTGACCAGCTCGCCGGCGGTGGATTGGCAGCCGGCATGCTCGCCGGTCGGGGACCAGATCGCCTTCGTCTCTAACCGCACCGGCGTGTTCCAGATATATGTCATGGATATGGCCGGCGGCAATCTGCGCCAGCTCACGGATTTCGCCGGCGGCGCGGAACAGCCTCGCTGGTCACCGGATGGCTCCTGGCTGGTCTTCGTCGGCTATGCGGGACAAGGAGAGGGGTTGAATGGCAGGGAGCTGTTCATCATGCGCAGTGACGGCCGCGACGTGATGCGCCTGACCTATAACCTGGCGGATGATACGGAGCCGGCCTGGCTGAGCCTGGCGCCTGTCCCGGGGGCCAGCAGTGCAGAAACGGCACCCATGGAATTAGAGGCTTCCTATTTCGACAATTTGACCTGCGCGGGGGAACCCAGGGTGCGCCGGCAGGAAGCCGTGATCGATTACGATTGGGGGCTTGGAAGCCCGTTCCCTGGCGTGCCGGCGGACCGCTTCTCGGTGTGCTGGGCGGGCAGTGTCCGCTTCGCGCAGGCGGGCGACTATCTCCTGGAAGTACAGGCGGATGACGCGGTGCGCGTCTGGCTGGATGATGTGCTGATCGTCGATGCGTGGGGCCGGCAGGGCCTGCAGGAACTGCGCCTGCCGGTGCATGTGCCGGCCGGCGAGGAGCACCTTTTGCGCGCGGCGTACTACGACCTGGACGGGACGGCCCGGATCAGACTGCGCTGGCGCTCAGCCCCATAGGGCCTTCAGCGATGGGGGTTCTCGTCGGCCGGCCTCTTGCGGATGCCCAGCGCATCCAGCCGATTGTTGAGCGCGACGCAGGAGATCAACGCAGTGAGCGAGAACCCGAAGGTCATGGCCGGCACCATCAGGATCAGGCTCAGCACAATAACCGTCAGGTTGACGATGCCGATGATGATACAGAAGAACGGTCCTGCCAGCACCATGAACGCGGCGTTTTTCCAGGCGGTGAGGATGTTGGGCTCGACCTGTACCACAAACATCGGCACCAGGTACACCTGCAGTAAGGCCCAGAACAGCGTGACGCCGATCCAGATGGCGCGCACAAGGGCGGCCCACGTGGCGCCAAACTGGCCGTAAAACCAGATGTTGGCGAACAGCAGGAGGCCTGCCAGTACGTCCAGCAGTACCAGGGCGGTTCCCCGGAGGAAATACTGCCGGAACCCGTCGAAATAATCCCGGATGGAGATGGCCTTGTCGCGGGCGGCCAGGTCGCACACGTAGTACAAAGCGACGATGGCCGCCGGCGCGGTGACGACCGGGATGCACAGCGCGATCAAGAGGAGGTTGCACACCACAAAGGTGAACAGCTCCTCCCAGAAGATGCGCAGGGCAGACCAGACAGCAAGGAAAGCGTCACGAATCCCCAGCACGGCCGGCCTCACACCGTCGCGGTTTCAGCGGCGGGGGTTGAAAGAGCCTCCTCCGCTGAAGAGCCGCTGTAAATTTGGTCCACGCTGTTGCGGAGCTCCGCCGCCATCTGGGTAAGCTCCTGCGAAAGCACCACCAGCTCCTCCAGCGAGACATTCTGCTCTTCGATGGCCGCGGCCAGTTGTTCGGTGCCGGCGGCGTTCTGCTCTGCAATACTGCTGATTTCGCTCAAGGCATGGCTGACCTTGGTGATGCGCTCGTTCTGGTGCTGGGTGGCCAGGGCGATGCGTTCGCTGAGGCTGGCAATCTCCTGCACCTGGGCGAGCGCGGTCGGCACGCCGGCCAGCAACTGTTCGATGGTCTTGAGGATATGCCGGCTTTGTTCGGTCACTTCCTCCGTTGCCTGAGCAGAACTGCGCGCCAGTTGGCGGATCTCATCCGCCAGCACGGCGAAGCCGCGGCCGGCGGCGCCGGCGCGCGCTGCCTCCACCGCCGCATTCAGCGCCAGCAAATGCGTCTCATCAGCAAACTTGGCCATCATGGCCACCGTGCGGCGAATGATATCGGAACGCTCGCCCAACTGCTGGAGCGCAGTGCCGGTCTCCTGGATGATCTGGGCCATAGCGTGCGTTTGGACGGCCGACTGGCTGGCGCGTTCGGCGATGTCATGGCTCAACTGCTGAATTTCCCCCATGGATGTGGCGATGGTGGATGTTTCCTCCGCCTGCTTGCCGGCGCCGCCGGCGATGTCCGCCACAGTGGAGCTGATCTGCTGGGAGCTCATCCCTACGCTTTCCATGGCGTTGGCCAATTCCTCTGAGGAAGCCGCCAGGCGCTGAGCCATTTGGTCGAGCTGGGAAAGGGCGTGCGAGAGGTATTTCTGCAGTTTCGAAAAGGCCTGCGCCATAAGCCCCAGCTCGTCGCGGCGCAAGCCTATGTCCAGGGAGTGGTGTAGGTCGCCGCCGGCGATGGCCTGCATGGCCTCAGCCAGCTTTCTCAACGGCCGGCGGATGTGCATTCCCAACATGAGCCAGACAAGGAGACTGACGCCCACCAGCAGGGCTGCGCGCAGAATGATATCGGAGATCAGGGAGCGTCGGAGGGGTTCCACCAAGGCGGTGTGGTCCATCAAGATTTCCGCTACGGCGGCAACCTGGCCGGCGAAGTCCTTCACGGGGTACAGGTAGACGTAATATCGGCGTCCGTCCACCGTGGCATAAGTATGTTGGGGGACGCCGCTTTCCGCCACCGTTCGGTACAGGTCCAGGTGAATGTCGGGTTGATAGTACACGTTTGCCGCAATGGGGGTCAGGGAGTTGGGATCGCCGGCGCGCAGGCGTGCCAGGTCAACGGCCAATATCCGTATGCGATACGGGACCTCCTTATCGGAAATGTTCAGGTCCCGAAGGAGCTGATCATTGAACGCGATCCCGATCTCCACCGTGCCGATGAAGCGATCCAGATAAAAGACAGGGGCAATGCCCCGGATGGAGAGGCCTGTTGCGCCCCATTCGACGCCGGCGAGAGGCTTTTGGTTGGCAATCGCTTCCACCACCATGGGGCGGTCTGCCAGGGAATCGCCGTACTTATCCGGCTGATGAACGCGCAAGAACGAGGTGGAGGGCGGCACATGAAAATGAAACTGGGCCAGGGGGTAGGAAAGGCTGAGCTCCCGCCAGTACGTCTGGGATATCTGAAGCAGGGACTCTCGATCTCGGTTGGAGAAAGCACCCTGAATGCGTTCATCCAGGGAAATGGCAGTGGCCAGTGCCTGGGCAAGGTCCGCATGCTGTCGGACATGGGCATCCAGGCTCTGTGCGAGCAGGTTCGCCAGGCGCGATTCCTGGCGCTCGACATCGGCGAGGGAGTCCCGGTAGCGCAGGAGAAGGGTGCCGGCCAGCGCCAGAAACAGGGTCAGGATAAAAGCGATCAAGAAGCTGGTGATGATGCTCCCTGTGACGCGCTGCCACAGTGTCAGACGAACAGGCTGAGGGGATTTGTCTTCTGCCACTGTCATTGGTCTCTCTCCTTCTCTCTGCACCGAAGGGGCAATCTCATGGTGTGCAGGCCGGCGTTACTGGCGCCAGATCAGCGGCAGACAGGCCCGCTGCGCGCCGCGCGTGGGCGTGGCTGTCGGCGTTGGGCTGGGCGCCGGCGTTATCTCGCGGACAAGTATATCATATGTAATGTCACATCCGCCAACGGCGGGATTGAACTGTGACACGGCGGCGAAGTACACGCCCGAAGCGGGGCAGATCCATTGGATGGCAGAGGCCGGCGGATTGGTCGGGTCATCGTCGTTTTCGGCGAGGATGGTCACGCC
>JAPWUQ010000118.1 GCA_028275445.1 Anaerolineae bacterium
CTCATCGCCCGGCGGGTGCGCGAGGCCCATGTTTACTGCGAACTGATCCCCTGGGACGCGCCGGCCGAGCGCGTGCTGGCGCTGGAGCCGGCCGGCTTCATCCTCTCCGGCGGGCCGGCCAGCGTATACGAGCCTGGCGCTCCGACCCTGCCGGCATACGTCCTCGAGTCCGGCAGGCCAGTGCTCGGCATCTGCTACGGCATGCAGGCCCTCACCCACGCCCTGGGCGGACGCGTCGCGCCGGCGGCCACCAGGGAATACGGCCATGCCGAGCTGTACATTGATGCCCCGGACTCCCCCCTGTTCGCCGGCATCCCCTCCCCCACCCGCGTCTGGATGAGCCATGGGGACCGCATCGAGCAACTGCCGGCCGGCTTCCGCATCCTGGCCCACACCGCCAACGCCCCCATCGCCGCTATGGGCGACGACGAACGCCGGCTCTACGGCCTGCAGTTCCATCCCGAAGTGCATCACACCATCGAGGGCCGCGCCATCTTCCACAACTTCCTCTTCCGCATCTGCGGCCTGCACGGCCTGTGGCGCCCGGAAAACTTCATCGCCGAGTCCATCGCTCAGATCCGCCAGCGGGTCGGACGAGAACGGGCCATTTGTGCGGTGTCCGGCGGCGTAGACTCCACCGTGGCGGCTACGCTGGTCTCGCGCGCCATCGGCGACCAGCTCACCTGCATCTTTGTGGACCACGGCCTGCACCGCCAGGGGGAGGTGGAGGAGAACATGGAGGCCTTCCGCCGGCATATCCAGGCCCCGACCATCCTCGTCGACGCGCGCCAGCGCTTCCTGCGCGCTCTGGCCGGCGTCACCGACCCCGAGGAAAAGCGCCGCATCATCGGGCGGGAATTCATCCGCGTCTTCGAGGAAGAGGCCCGCAAGCTCGGCCGCGTGCGCTATCTGGTCCAGGGCACGATCTACCCTGACGTTATCGAATCTTCCGGCGCCGGCAGTCGGGCCACGGCGCGCATCAAATCCCACCATAACGTCGGCGCCCTGCCGCCGGACATGGAGTTCGAACTCATCGAGCCACTGCGCATGCTGTTCAAGGACGAGGTGCGGCAGGTGGGCGAGGCGTTGGGACTGCCGGCATCCCTGGTGCATCGTCAGCCGTGTCCCGGGCCGGCCCTGGCCGTGCGCATCATCGGAGAGGTCACCGAGGAGAAGCTGGCCATCCTGCGCGCCGCCGACGCCATCGTCACGAGTGAGATCGACGCCGCCGATCTGGGCGCGGAGAAGCCGTGGCAGTACTTCGCCGTGCTCACTTCGGTGCGCTCCGTCGGAGTGATGGGCGATGGACGCACCTATCAGTATCTCGTGGCGGTGCGTGCCGTCTCCAGCGTGGACGGCATGACCGCCGATTGGTCCCGCCTGCCGTATGATTTGCTGGCGCGCATTTCCAGCCGCATCGTGAACGAGGTGCCCGGGGTGAACCGGGTGGTGTATGACATTTCCAGCAAGCCGCCGGCCACCATCGAATGGGAATAAAACAGGGGCGGGTTTCCCCGCCCCTATCTTGTGTGCCTCGCGAAAGGTTCCGCCCGTTTCAGATGATTACTTCATCCGCTTGCGGATGCCCACGCCCACCAGCGCCACGCCGGCCAGGCCGGCCAGGTACGGCCAGAGATTGACCAGCTCTGCACCGGTGATGGGCAGGGCCTCCGGCGCGGCCAACCCGACCTTCACCAGCGCATCCTTGGCTTTGGCCAGGATGGCATAGGTGTAGTCGTAGTTGTGGACGCCGCCGCTACCCTCGCTGGCGGCGAAGGTATACAGCGTGTACGCCAGCTCGTAGGCCTTCTGGTCATCCCCTTTGGTCTGCGCCTGCGGATTCCAATCGGGATGAGCCGCCTTGATCTGATCCAGGACCGCCTTCAGCGCATCCAGCTTGGGGAGCACTTCCTTGTGGACGGCCTCGATGGTCTTCTTGCCACCGTGGCACTTGTCGCAGGCGGCCTGTGTGGCGGTATACTTATGGCCTTCCACATGGCAGTTGGTGCAGTCCTTGACCGGCAGATGCGGGGACGGGACGCCAGAGACCTCCGGCGCGCCCTCGCCCATGAACATTTCCTTCATGGGGTGGTGCGCTTCGGAGCCGGGCAGGATAGGCCGGGTGCCGCCCGAGGTGCCGTTGTGGCACTTGGTGCAGGTATCGAAGATGTTCTCGATTTTGGCGGAGCCGCCGGCCGTGTGATCACCCGGATGGCAGGCCAGACAAGTCAGCGCATACTGCGCCGTCTGCACCGTGGGCTTGGAGCCTTGAGGTGCGAGGATGTAGTCCGTGGAGTGACACGCCAGACAGAAATCCTGAGCATGACCGCTGTCCACCAGCGTCTTTAAGGCCGCGGCATGTCGGGTGGTGGCCCATTCCGCATGGATGTCACCGTGGCATCCCTTGCACTTCTCCCCGCTGATGGCGGCAGGGTCCTGGGCGAAGACCAGGCCGCCGGCCAAGAGGAACAGCATAGCGGAGATGAAGAGCACCATGAAGATGCGCGAGGATTTCATAGCCCGTTTTTCCCTCCTCTTTGACTGCTGCAATGAAAGTTTCACTGCACCGTAGGCCGGCGAACCGTATCGCCGGGGTTCCTCACTCCATCGTGCGACGGGCTTCCTCCTTTTCGGCGAGGCACCACAAGCCAAAGGGATAGAAAACTATAAGGGTATTGTTACAATAATATTATAACAACACTTCAGGGTTCCGTCAAGCCCCCCGTTTTGTCCGTTTGACAGAATCCCCGCCTGTGCTATAATGCGCCGCAGTCCGGACAATGGTGACCTGGCCCAGCAGGCACTGCCGCCGGCTTCCAGGATGGGAATCCTCCAGAGCCGGCGTTTCGTATTTGCCCCCGATGACGCTCCACAGGAACGACCCTTTGCGCAATGACGCCCGTCAGCAGTAGAACGGTTGTGTGCACCGCTGTCATTCTCTGGCTTGTATATTTGATACAATTTTGACGGACAGGAGGGGAACCTTTGCGACCGGCACAACGCTACGACCACGCCGGCTGTGCCACCGCCGGCATCCTCCACAAAGGCGGCCAGCTTATCAACGGCGAGGCCATCATCGAGGCCATCGCCACCATGCGCGAGCGCGGCAACGGGCTGGGCGGCGGTTTCGTGGGCTACGGCATCTACCCCGAGATGAAGGACTACTATGCCCTGCACATCATGTACGACCGCGAGGACTACCGTCAGCCGGTCGAACGCTACCTCGAACGCGCCCTCTTGCTCATCCGCAGTGAACGCATCCCTACCCGCCCCACCCCGGGCGTCGGGCTTGCGCCGGTGTTCTGGCGCTACTTCGGCACCATCCCGCCGAATGAACCGCGGCCGGCCGGCGAATCGGACGACGACTACATGGTACGCGTCGTCATGCGCATCAACCTGGAGTTTGAGGGCGCATATGTCGTCTCCAGCGGGAAAAACATGGGCGTCTTCAAAGGCGTCGGCTACCCGGAGGATATCGGCCGCTTTTTCCGCCTGGAAGAATATTCCGCCTACCTGTGGATCGCCCATGCGCGCTTCCCCACGAACTCGCCGGCGTGGTGGGGCGGCGCCCACCCCTTCAGCCTGCTCCAGTGGTCCGTCGTGCACAACGGCGAGCTGTCATCCTACGGCATCAACAAGCGCTACGTCGAGCAGTTCGGCTACCGTTGCACCCTGCTGACCGATACCGAGGTCTTTGTCTATCTGCTGGACCTGTTTCTGCGCCGGCAGAAGCTCCCCTGGGAAATCATCCCCATTATCCTGGCCCCGCCCTTCTGGGACCAGATCTACCGCACCGACTCCGCCCAACGGCGCGCCCTCCTGACCGCCATCCGGCAGGTGTACGGCGCCGGCCTGGCCAACGGCCCCTTCAGCATCATCATCGGCCACCCGCGCGGCTTCATCGGCCTCACCGACCGCATCAAACTGCGCCCCCTCATCGCCGCTCGACACGGCGAGATGGCCTATCTGGCCTCCGAGGAATCGGCCATCCGCGCCATCTGTCCATCCCCCGATGAGATATGGGAGCCGCTGGCCGGCACCCCCGTGGATGAGCGTCTGTTCGAGGAGGTCGTGCTGTGAAAAACTTCCTGCCCTCCGACTTCCTTGTCCACATTGGCCCGGAATGCATCCTCTGCGGGCGCTGTGTGCGCGAGTGCAGTTTCGGCGTGCTGGAGCAGAAAGAGGGACGAATCATCGCCCACCATGCACGCTGTGTGGCCTGTCAGCGCTGTGTGGTGTTCTGCCCGCGCTCGGCCATCGCCATCCTGCCGCATCCCTCCACCAGCCGGCACAACGCCTATTGGACCCCGGAACAGCGCCGCGCGCTCCTGCGCCAGGCCCAGACCGGCGCCATCCTGCTGGCCGGCGCCGGCAATGACCAGCCCTATCTCAGCATCTGGGACCATCTGCTCCTCGACGCCAGCCAGGTCACCAACCCTTCCATTGACCCCCTGCGGGAACCGATGGAGCTGGTCACCTTTATCGGGCGAAAACCCGACCATCTGGAGATCGTCCCGGATGAGAACGGCGAGTTGAGGTTGGCCACCGAACTGCCACCCCAATTGAAGCTTGATACGCCCATCATCTTTGGCGCCATGTCCCTGGGGGCGGTGAACCTGCGGGTGCACAAAATCCTGGCGGAAGCGGCGCGCCGCGCCGGCACCTACTTCAACTGCGGCGAGGGCGGCCTGCATGAAGAGCTGTACCCCTACGGCCAGAACACCATTGTGCAGGTGGCCTCCGGGCGCTTCGGCGTGCACCAGCGCTATCTTGATGCGGCGGCCGCCATCGAGATCAAGATCGGCCAGGGCGCCAAGCCGGGCATCGGCGGCCACCTGGCCGGCGAAAAAGTGACCGAGGAAATTGCCCGCACCCGCATGATCCCGCCCGGCACCGATGCCATCTCCCCTGCCCCGCATCACGACATCTACTCCATCGAAGACCTGGCGCAGTTGATTTACGCGCTGAAAGAAGCCACGAATTACAGCAAGCCGGTCGGGGTGAAGATCGCCGCGGTGCACCACGTCGCCGCCATCGCCACCGGCGCAGCGCGCGCCGGCGCGGACTTCCTCACTATCGACGGCTTCCGCGGCGGCACCGGCGCCGCTCCCCTGGTCATCCGCAACCATGTCGGGCTTCCCCTGGAGATCGCGCTGGCCGCGGTGGATGACCGCCTGCGCGAGGAGGGCATCCGCCATCAGGTCTCGATCATCGCCTCCGGCGGCATCCGCTCCAGCGCCGATGTCATCAAGGCCATTGCGCTCGGCGCGGATGCGGTCTCCATCTGTACGGCCGCGCTGATCGCGCTGGGATGCACCCTCTGCCAGGCCTGCTACACCGGCCGCTGTGCCTGGGGCCTTACCACCCAGGACCCCGAGCTGATCAAGCGCCTGGATATTGACGAGGGAGTGGAACGGGTACAGAACCTCCTGCGGGCCTGGACGCTGGAAATCAAGGAGGTCATGGGGGCGTTGGGCATCAACGCCATTGAAAGCCTGCGCGGCAACCGGGAGCGCCTGCGGAGTATAGGGCTGGACGTGCATACACAGGAAGTGCTGGGGGTGCGGCCGGCCGGCATGTGAGCCGGCGACTGCCGAAGGGGAATGAGAAGGAGGTTGATGATGGAACTCCACGCGCATCATCTGCACTATCGGGAAGTGAACCAATGGCTCCGCCGCTGTTCGCAGGATGGCATTCACCATGTCACCCTGCATGGGATTCGCGGACAGCGCTACATCGGCACTGGGTTGAATAACTCCCTGCGCATCCATATCCACGGCACCGCCGGCAATGACCTGGGCGCCTTCATGAACGGCGGGGAGATCATCGTCTACGGCAACGCGCAGGACGGCGTCGGCAACACCATGAACGCCGGCCGCATCATCATCCACGGCCATGCCGGCGATGTGGTGGCGCATTCCATGCGCGGCGGCACCATTTACGTCCGGGATGACGTCGGCTACCGCGCCGGCATCCACATGAAAGCCTGGGGCGACAACCCGCCGCTGGTGATCATCGGCGGCACGGCGCGCGATTTTCTCGGCGAATACATGGCCGGCGGCACGCTCATCGTCCTGGGCCTGCATGATCCATCGGCCCCGCTGGTCGGCTCTTACGTGGGCACCGGCATGCACGGCGGCGTGATCTACCTGCGCGGCACCATCGCCCCGTACCAGTATGGCAAGGAGGCCGGCCTTCAGCCCCTCACTCCCGACGACTGGGAGTATCTACAGCGCACCTTGGCGCCCTTCTGCGAGGAATTTGGCTTCGACCTTGAGGCGGTGCTGGACCACACCTTCTGCAAGCTGGTGCCGCTTTCGCGCCGGCCCTACGGCCGCTTGTACGAGGGCGCCGTGGGCGCCGTCAGCAACCACAGCTAACCCTTTCCCCTCCCTGGACACGGGGAGGGGTTGGGGGTGGGGTAGCCTCCCCGTGTACGGGGAGGGGAAAGGGGTGGGGCCGCGCATGTTTGACATTTCACCCCGCCGGCGGTATCATGTCCCCGCCAATATCCCTTCCACCGAGAGGCATCTGCGGATGGAACTTCGCTCTCGCCGGCTCGACGGCCCGGCGCGCGGCATCATCATGACCATGCTGGGCGCGGTCCTTTTTTCCCTCATGCCGCTGTGGGTGCGCTCCGTTCAGCCGCCGTTCGCGCCGGCGATGGTCTTTTACCGCGCCCTGATCGGCAGTGCCACCATGGCCGTGCTCGTCCTGGGTCTGCCGGCCTACCGCGCCCAGCTTCGCGAGCTGTTGCGCCGGCCGCGCCTGCTGGCCCTGCTGGCCGGCATGGGAGCCTGCATGGGAACCTCCACCCTTTTCTACTTTCTCGCCCTCACCCACACCACCGTGGCCAAAGCGCTGTTATTGAGCTACACCTCCCCCATATATGTCGCCATCCTTGGGCCCCTGGTGCTGAAGGAGCCTTCCCACCGGCTGACCTGGGTAGCGGTGGCCTTGGGATTGACGGGCATCGCCTGCATCACCGAGCCACAGCATCTCCTGACGGTGCAGTCCTCCGAGGCCATCGGCATCCTGGCCGGCCTCCTTTCCGGCCTGGGCTTCGGCGGCGTCTTTCTCTTCGGGCGCTACCTGGCGCCCCATGTCAGCTCCCTGGTGCGGGTCATGGCCGGCGGCACCGTCGTCAGCCTGCTCATGCTCCCCTGGATGTTCCAGACGGACCTGTCCTTCCTCACCCACAATTTCCTTTGGCTGGCGCTCCTGGGCATCGTCTGCATGGCCATCCCCTTCGCCCTGTTTTTCCAGGGCCAGAGCTATATCCCTGCCCAAGCCAGCTCCCTCATTTCTCTGCTGGAGCCGGTGTGCGGCATCTTCATCGGTTATCTGGCCTTCGGTGAGACCCTGTCGCCGCTGGCCGGCCTGGGCGCGGCCCTGATTCTCATCAGCACCTATCTGGCCGGCCGCACCGCCGGCGGTCCATAAGCCCCGCCAGCGAGTGTTACCTGGCCGGCCGGTTGAAGATTCTCGCGCTTTATGGTATCATCCCGCCGAGATGCACCCCGCCGGCCCCTCGCCACGCGTGAGGGGCCTTGAAAAGGGCATAGTTCGTATACCGTATTTCATGATACGACGCACATCGCCGTGAAAGGAGACCTGCGCATATGACCACATCCAGCCCCACCGTTGCAGAGCGTCTGGCCGCGCTCCAGCCCCAGTTCGCCTATTGGGAAACGGTCAAGGACATCGTGGACCAGTGCATCGACATCATGCTCAACTTCCGCCAGAGCGGGCACCCCGGCGGCTCCCGCTCCAAGGTCCATATCTTCATCTCGCTCCTGCTGAGCGGGGCCATGCGCTGGGACATCCGCGATCCGGCCAGGCGCTTCGCCGACCGCTTCATCTTGAGCGCCGGCCACACCAACCCCCTGGTCTATGCCACACTGGCGGTGCTCAGCGAGGCCATGCGGCTCAAATACCAGCAGACCGGCGACCCGCGCTATCGGCTCGACCCCAAGCATACCGTCTTCCCGGAGGACCTGCTGACCCTGCGCCGGCGCGGCGGCCTGCCTGGCCACGCCGAGATGGCCGGCAAAACCCTCTTCCTGAAATTCAACACCGGCCCCAGCGGCCACGGCATCCCCGCCTCCGCCGGCCAGGCGCTGGCGCTGAAAATGGCCGGCGCCGGCGCGGTGCGCGTCTTCGCCCTGGAGGGCGAGGGGGGATTAACCCCCGGCGCGACCCACGAAACCCAGAACTCCGCCTGGGGCCTTGGGCTGGACAACTACTTCCTGCTCATTGACTGGAACGATTTCGGCATTGACGACCGCCGCATCAGCGATGTGGTCTACGGCACCCCCGACATCTGGTTCGGCGCCCACGGCTGGCGCACCTTCGGCGCCCAGGATGGCCACGATTGGGAACAGGTCACCCGCGCCATCCTGGAAATGGTCTTCGGCGAGAACCCCGACGGTGTCCCCAGCGCCGCCTGGTTCAAGACCCAGAAGGGGCGCGGCTATGGGGTCTACGACAACAAGTCGCACGGCGTCCCGCATAAGATGAACTGCGAGACCTATTGGGAGAGCAAGCGGCCCTTCATGGAGAAATACGGGGTCACGTTCACGAATTTCGGCGTCTGCCTGCCGCCGGCCTCCTACGAGGAACAGCGCCGGCAGACCGAGGCCAATCTCAACGAGGCGCTGAGCGTCCTGCGCCGCGACCCGGCGCTCATCAATTACCTGGCGGACCGGCTGGTGGAGCTGGCGGAGAGCGTGCCGGCCATGGTGGAGGGCTTCCGGCTCGGCCGCGCCAACCCGGCCAAAGACCCCCGCATCACCGACTACCAGCACTATCCGGCGGACCTTTTCGTCCCTCCCGGCACCGAGGCCGCCAACCGCCAGGCCCTGCAGAAATGGGGCGCCTA
>JAPWUQ010000119.1 GCA_028275445.1 Anaerolineae bacterium
TGCACCATCTGGGCCGGCGGGGCTATGACCAGGAGCGTCTGGTGCGCGACCGCCGCTATGCGCGGCGCGCCGTCCTGGATGAATGGCTCCTGGAACAGGGCTACGACCCCGAGCTTGTCATGGGGCCGGAGGACCGGGTCGCCTCTCCGGAGTCCAACCGCCTGGCCGTGCGCATCTGCTTGACCGAATGGCTCAAGATGCGCGGCGAGGAGGTGAACCCGGCGATGAGCGACGAGGAACTGCAGGCCTTCGCCCGGGCGGTCAGCGAGCGCACCAACTTGCCTCTGCCCACATCGGGCAAAATGGTGCTGTACGACGGCAAGACCGGTGAGCCGTATGATCAGCCGGTCACGGTGGGCATCATCACCATGATGAAGCTCGCTCACCTGGTGCAGGACAAGGTGCATGCCCGCTCCATCGGCCCGTACTCGCTCGTGACCCAACAGCCGCTGGGCGGCAAGGCGCAGTTCGGCGGCCAGCGCTTCGGCGAGATGGAGGTCTGGGCGCTGGAGGCCTACGGCGCGGCCTATGCCCTGCAGGAGATGCTGACCATCAAGTCTGATGATGTCTCTGGCCGGCTGCGCACCTACGAGGCCATCGTCAAGGGCGAGGAGATCCGTCCGCCCGGAGTGCCGGAGTCCTTCCGCGTGCTGGTGAAGGAACTGCAGTCGCTGGCCCTCTCGGTGGAGGTGCTGAACGAGAAGGAAGAAGTGATTGAGATCGGACAGGAAGGGCAGGGCGAGAAACTGCCGAAGCTGGGCTTCGGCCTCAGCCTGCCCAAGGGCATGGATATGGGACTGTGATCTACCTGGCTGAGAGAAATGATCATCAGGTGTAGCGACACAGCGCAGGAGAAGACGGATGGAAGTAAACGATTTTGATGCGATTCGAATCAGCCTGGCATCGCCGGAAAAGATTCGCGAGTGGTCGTACGGCGAGGTCCTTAAGCCGGAGACGATCAATTACCGCACCCTGCGTCCGGAACGGGACGGGCTGTTCTGTGAGAAGATCTTCGGTCCCGAGAAGGACTGGGAATGCTACTGCGGTAAATACAAGAAACTGCGCTATCGGGGCATCGTATGCGACAAATGTGGGGTGGAGGTCGCGCCGCGGCGCGTGCGTCGCGAGCGCATGGGGCATATTGAGCTGGCTTCACCGGTGAGCCACATTTGGTATGTCAAGGGTGTGCCCAGCCGGCTGGGCCTCTTGCTCAATATCTCCCCGCGCAACCTGGAGCGGGTGCTCTACTTCGCCCAATACATCATCACCCACGTGGACGAGGAAGCCCGCTCGCGCGCCCTCCAGCGCATCGAGCGCGACCTGGCCCTCAAGACGGCGCGCATCGAGGGCGAGATCTCCAACAAGATCGCCGAGATCGAGCAGGAGCGCGACCAGCGGCTGGAGGCGGTCGAAACCCGCCTGCAGGAAGAGCTGGATGCGCTGGAGGATGAGCTGACCTCCCGCACCGATCAGGTCATCGGGGAGGCCCGCGCCCTGCAGTCTTACCTGGAGAGCTGGCTGGGAAGGCCGGCGGACCGGGACATCCAGTTGAGCTTCGCCGATGCCCTGCTGGTCCCCAAGGGAGAGACCATCACCCAGGCACATCTGGCGCAGTTGAACCAGATGGTGCAGGACCGCCTCGGGGATATCGAGCTGGAGGTGCGGGAGAAACAGCAGGACGTGCACCGCCGCAGCGCGGTGGAGCGCGAGGAGATCATGGCCGCCGCGGAGAAGGAGATTGAGTCTCTGCGGGCGGAGGCCGATCGGCAGATCAAGCAGATGCGGGCGGAGGTGGATGAGGATATCCGCGACCTGAAGAGCCTGCGGGAGGGCGAGCTCATCACCGAGTCCCGTTATTACGAACTGCTGGAGCGGTGGGGGAGCAATATCTTCACCGCCGGCATGGGCGCCGAGGCCATCCGCGAGCTGGTCTCCCACCTGGATCTGGACAAGATGGCGGCGGAACTGCATGCTGAGATCCGCACCACGCGCTCCAAACAGCGCCGCAAAAAGGCCGCCAAGCGCCTGCGGGTGGTGGAGACTTTCCGCAAATCCGGCAACCGGCCGGAATGGATGATCCTGACCGTCCTGCCGGTCATCCCGCCGGACCTGCGCCCTATGGTGCAGTTGGACGGCGGTCGGTTCGCCACCAGCGACCTGAACGACCTGTACCGCCGCGTCATCAACCGCAATAACCGGCTCAAGCGCCTGATCGAGCTGGGCGCGCCGGATGTCATCATCCGCAATGAGAAGCGCATGCTCCAGGAAGCGGTGGACTCGCTGATCGACAACGGCCGGCGCGGCCGGGCTGTCTCCCGCTCCGGCAAGCGCAAGCTCAAAAGCCTTTCCGACCTGCTCAAGGGCAAGCAGGGGCGCTTCCGCCGCAACCTGCTGGGCAAGCGCGTGGACTACTCCGGCCGCTCCGTCATCGTGGTAGGCCCCGACTTGAAGCTCCACCAGTGCGGCCTGCCTAAAAGCATGGCGCTGGAGCTGTTCAAGCCGTTCGTGATGCGCCGGCTGGTCGAGTACAACTACGCCCACAACATCAAGAGCGCCAAGCGCATGGTCGAGCGCGGCGATCAAGAGGTCTGGGATGTCCTGGAGGAAGTGACCAAGGAGCGGCCGGTGCTGTTGAACCGCGCTCCCACACTCCACCGCTTGGGCATTCAGGCCTTTGAGGTGGTGCTGATCGAAGGGGATGCCATCCAGATTCATCCGCTGGTGTGCGCCGCGTTCAACGCCGACTTTGACGGTGACCAGATGGCCGTACACGTGCCGCTTTCCGAGGCGGCGGTGCGCGAGGCGCGCGAGCTGATGCTCTCGACCGAGAACCTGCTCAAGCCGGCCAGCGGCGAACCCATCGTCGGCCCCACCAAGGACATGATCCTCGGGTGCTACTACATGACCGTGCCCAAGGACGGCGTGAAGGGCGAGGGCAAGCTCTTCAGCAGTATGGAAGAGGTGGAGCTGGCCTACAGCCTGGGCGCGGTGGACCTGCGGGCGCGCATCAAGGTGCGCTATGAGAGCAAGCTGGACCTCATACCCATCAGCGAGCTGGCGATCAGCGACCGGGTGCGGAACGCCCTGGAATCCGCCGGCATCACCATCGTCGGGGAACTGCTGGATAAGTTCGCCGAGGGCGACAGCGCGCTGATGAGCGCGACCGGCATTGACTCCAAAGGCGTGGCCGAACTGCGCCTGGCCCTGCGCAAGCGCGGCATCACCCCGGACCGCCCGCGCGGCAACATCATCGAGACCACGGTGGGCCGCGTGCTCTTTAACATGGTCCTGCCGGAAGAACTGCGCTTCATCAACAAGACCATGGACAAGAAGGCCCTCAATGACCTGGTGGGCGAATGCTACGAGCGCCTGGGTCGTGAGCGTACCGCCGAGCTCGTGGACGAGATCAAGCGCCTGGGCTTCATGTACGCCACCCGGAGCGGCATGACCATCGCCATCAGCGATATCGACGTGCCCGAGGAGAAGGCCGAGGTCATCGAGCGCACCTCCAAGCGCGTGGATGAGATCGAGCGCCAGTACCGGCGCGGTCTCATCACCGAGGAGGAGCAGTACCAAAAGATCGTGGAGCTGTGGACGCGCGCCACGGATGAGATCACCGAGGCGGTGGCCCGCCGCATGAACCCGGTGGACGGCATCGGCGCCATGGCGACCTCGGGCGCGACCAAGGGCGGCATCCAGCCCATCCGCCAGCTCGCCGGCATGCGCGGTTTGATGGCTGACCCCTCCGGCCGCATCATCCCTCTGCCCATCCGCTCCAACTTCCGCGAGGGTCTGACGGCGCTGGAGTACTTCCTCTCCACCCACGGCGCACGCAAGGGTCTGGCGGACACCGCTCTGCGCACCGCGGACGCCGGCTACCTGACCCGCCGTCTGGTGGACGTGGCGCAGGACGTCATCGTGCTGGAAGAGGACTGCGGGACCAAGGCCGGCATCTGGATCGATCGTGCCTCCTCGCGGCGCATGCAGGAGAAGTTCGGGGAGCGCATCCTGGGCCGTGTGGCGGCGGCAGACATCATTGACCCGCGCGATGGCTCCGTCATCGTTCGCACCGGCGAGATGATCGAAGAGCCGCAGTTGGCCCAGATCGAGATCGCCGGCGTGGACAAGGTGCGGGTGCGCTCGCCGCTGACCTGCGACACGCGCTACGGCGTCTGCGCCAAATGCTATGGGCGCGATCTAGCGCGCGGCGGCCTCATCAAAGTGGGTGAGGCAGTGGGCATCATCGCCGCGCAGAGCATCGGCGAACCCGGCACCCAGCTCACCCTGCGCACGTTCCACACCGGCGGTGTGGCCGGCGAGGACATCACCCAGGGTCTGCCGCGCGTGGAAGAGCTTTTCGAGGCCCGTACGCCCAAGGGCGAGGCGGTCATCGCCGATATTGACGGCCGGGTGGACGTCTATTGGGATGGCGATCAGCGCAAGATCAAGATCACCAACACCCATGTGAAGACCAAGGAGCATCTGGTGCCGTCGGGCTATGAGCGCGTGGTCCAGGATGGGGATCGCGTGCAGGAGGACACGCTCATCGCCCGGGATGGGGATGAGGACTTCATCTACGCCGGCATGGACGGCATCATCCACTGGGAAGAGGGCGAGCGCGGCCGCTGGATGGCCATCATCCGCCGGGAGGAGACGGAGTCGGTCGAATACGAGATTTCGCCGTCCGCCCGCCTGCGTGTGGAGCGCGGCCAGATGGTGAAAGCCGGCGACCAGCTCACCGAAGGCGCCAAGAACCCGAAAGAAATCCTGCGCATCCTGGGCCGCGAGGCGGTGCAGATGTACCTGCTGGAAGAGGTCCAGCGGGTGTACCGCTCCCAGGGCGTGAGCATCCATGACAAGCACATCGAGATCATCATCCGCCAGATGCTCCGGCGGGTGCGGGTGCGGGAGCCGGGGGACACGGACTTCCTGCCTGGCGAGCTGGTGGACCGCTTCAAGTTTGAGGAGATCAACCAGCAGATGATCGCCCAGGGCAAGCGGCCGGCCACCGGCCAGGCGGTCCTGCTCGGCATCACCAAGGCGGCCCTGAACACGGACAGCTTCCTGGCGGCGGCGTCCTTCCAGGAGACGACCCGGGTCCTGACCGATGCGGCGGTGCGGGGCGCGCGGGATGAACTGCGCGGCCTGAAGGAGAACGTCATCATCGGCAAGCTCATCCCCGTCGGGACTGGCTTCCGCCCGGAGCGCTTCCAGCGGAAGGCGCGGCGTGCGGAGCTGGAGGCGGTGGAGGGTGAAGCGGCTCCGAGCATGGCGGAGGAGCGGCGTCCCCTGCCGGCGTTCGAGTCGGATGATCTGGGTGACGATGACTTCTAAATTTGACGCTAGCTTAACCTATATGTTATAATGGCGTTTCGTTGACTCCGATACACACTGCACAGTGGCTCAAAGCGGAGCGAGTAGTGCAAGGCCCTCAGAGAGACGTTCTTGAGGGCCTTGCCGATGCAATACAGGGGAAAGCAGTAGTTCAACACCTAGAAAAGGAGTAGGACCTTGCCGACCATCAATCAACTCGTGCGGAAAGGGCGGAAGCCGTTGCGCAAGAAGGAGAAGGCGCCGGCACTGCAGTTCTCGTACAACGCCTTGAAGGGCAAATTGATGCGCCTGCCGAAGGGCAACCCTCAGAAGCGCGGCGTGTGCACCCAGGTGCGCACCATGACGCCGAAGAAGCCCAACTCGGCACTGCGCAAGATTGCCCGCGTGCGGTTGACGAACGGTATTGAGGTGACGGCGTACATCCCGGGCATCGGCCACAACCTGCAGGAGCACTCGGTAGTGCTGGTGCGCGGTGGCCGCGTCAAGGACCTGCCTGGTGTGCGCTATCATATCGTGCGCGGTGCCCTGGATGCCGCCGGCGTCGAGAACCGCCGGCGCGGCCGCTCCAAGTACGGCGCCAAACGCCCTAAGTAATCATCGTCGAAACCTGACGAACCAGCATTGTACTTCGGATGGAACGGTTAGGAGTGGGAAATGCCAAGACGCAATCGTCCTGAGCGACGTGAGATTCCGCCTGACGTCAAATACAACAGCGTCATGGTTGCCAAGTTCATCAACAAGGTCATGCAGCGCGGCAAGAAAAGTCTGGCGGAACGCATTGTCTACCAGGCCATGGATATCATCGCCCAGCGCACCGGCAAGCCGGCGCTGGAAGTGTTCGAGCGCGCCGTGCGCGAGGTGATGCCCGTGGTCGAAGTGCGGCCCCGGCGCGTCGGCGGCGCCACCTACCAGGTGCCAGTCGAGGTCGAGCCGCACCGCAGTATGGCTTTGGCTATGCGCTGGATCATTCAGTCTGCACGAAAGCGGCCGGGCAAGACGATGGCCGAGAAGCTTGCCAACGAGTTACTCGATGCCTATAACGGCACGGGTGCGTCCGTTAAAAAGAAAGAAGATACGCACAAGATGGCAGAGGCCAACCGCGCCTTTGCTCACTACCGCTGGTAGCTCGTAGCTAGCTCTTCGGTTGTCGTGTCGGCCGCGTCGTCATTGAGGACTTTGTCGATGGGAGCTGACTATGCCGCGCGACGTACCTCTGGATCGAGTGCGCAATATCGGGATCATTGCGCACATCGATGCGGGCAAGACCACGACAACCGAATTGATGCTCTACTACACCGGACGGACCCACCGCATCGGCTACGTCGACGAAGGGACCACCGTCACGGATTGGATGGAGCAGGAGCGCGAGCGGGGGATCACCATCACCGCCGCGACCATCACCTGCTTCTGGCGTGGGCATCAGATTAACATCATTGATACCCCTGGCCATATTGATTTCACCGCCGAAGTCCAACGCTGTCTTCGGGTGCTGGACGGGGGTGTCGTGATCTTCGATGCTGTCAACGGCGTCGAACCGCAGTCAGAGACGGTTTGGCGCCAGGCAGACCGGTACTCGGTACCGCGTATCTGCTTCGTTAACAAAATGGACCGGGTGGGGGCCAACTATCGGCGCACGATCGACATGATCAAAGATCGGCTCGGCGCTCGACCTGTTGCGCTGCAGGTTCCCATCGGCGTAGAAGATAGTTTCTCGGGGGTGGTCGATCTCATCACGAACAAGGCGCTGGTCTATCGTGATGAGCTGGGCACGGAGTACGACATCCTCGACGTGCCGGCCGACCTGGAAGAAGAGGTCGCCCAGGCACGCGAGGAACTGCTGGAAGCCGTGGCCGAGTTCGACGATGAGCTGATGGAAAAGTATCTCGAAGGTCAGCCCATCACCCCTGAGGAAGTCCGCCGAGCGTTGCGAAAGGCCACGCTGTCGTACGCCCTTGTGCCGGTGCTGTGCGGCGCGGCCCTTCGCAATAAGGGCGTCCAGCCTCTGCTGGACGCCATTGTGGATTACCTGCCTTCGCCTCTGGATATCCCCCCTATACAGGGTATCAACCCGCAGACCAATCAGGTCGAGACCCGAACACCCGATGAGAACGGCCCCGTCGCCGGCCTGGCCTTCAAGATCGTCAGCGATCCCTATGTTGGCCGGCTGTGCTACGTGCGGCTCTATTCGGGCACCCTGCGCCCCGGCATGGCCGTGCAGAACACCACTCGAGGGCGCAAGGAGCGCATCGGCCGCATCGTGCGCATGTTCGCCAACCGGCGCGAGGACCTGGATGAGCTGTTGGCCGGCGATATCGCCGGCGTCGTCGGGTTCAAAGAAACCTTCACCGGCGACACCATCTGCTCCGCCGATGCGCCCATCGTCCTGGAATCCATCCGCTTCCCGGAGCCGGTCATCTCGGTGGCCATCGAACCCAAGACCCAGGCGGACCAGGACAAGCTGGCCGAGGCCCTGCAGAGGCTCGCCGAGGAAGACCCGACGTTCCAGGTGCGTGTGGATGACAGCACCGGCCAGACGCTTATCTCCGGCATGGGTGAGCTCCACCTGGAGGTGCTGATTGACCGCATGATGCGGGAGTTCCACGTGGGCGTGCATGTGGGCCGCCGGCAGGTGGCGTACCGGGAGACCCTCACCCGCACAGTGACGCAGGAAGGGATCTTCCAGCGGCACACGGGCACCAAGGAGCAGTACGCCCGGGTGGTGCTGGAGGTGGGGCCGGCGGAACGCGGCCAGGGCAACATCTTCGAGAGCCGGCTGAAGCCGGAGCAACTGCCGCCGCAGTATGTGGAAGCGGTGAAGGCCGGCGCTATGGAATCGCTGGAAAGCGGCGCCTTGGCCGGCTATCCCATGGTGGACGTAAGGGTCGTGCTGGTGGATGCCACCTTCGTTCCCGAGTCTGCCACGGAGCCGGCCTTCAAAGTGGCGGCGAGCAACGCCATGCGCGAGGCGCTAGAGCATGCCGGCCCGGTGCTCCTGGAGCCTGTCATGAAGGTCGAGGTGGTGGTGCCGGAGAGCTTCACCGGGGACGTGATCGGCGACTTGGCTGCCCGCCGCGGGGACATTCAGGCTATGTCGCCCAGGGCCGGCGATGCCCAGGCCATTGATGCCTTCGTCCCGCTGGCAGAAATGTTCGGCTACGCGACAGACCTGCGCTCGCTGACCCAGGGACGGGGCAACTTTACCATGGAGTTCGACCATTACGCCCCGGTCCCCCAGGATATCCTGGAGCGGCTGTTGCTGGGAGGCATATAAGGGAAAGCGAAGGGGTAAAAATTTGCGATTCCGCCCCAGCGCGATATAATGGTAGAGTTTGCGCCCCTCGATCGGGGTTCATTATCTCAATCGTTATCGCAGTGTGATGTATTCCAAACGAAGAAGGAGAGCATACGATGGCCAAGCCGAAATTTGAGCGGACCAAGCCGCATGTGAATGTGGGGACGATTGGTCATATTGATCATGGCAAGACGACGCTGACGGCGGCGATCACGAAGGTCTTATCGTTGAAGGGGTTGGCGC
>JAPWUQ010000120.1 GCA_028275445.1 Anaerolineae bacterium
CTTCTCATCCCAGACCCGCACGATCATGTGCGCCGACGCCGCCATGATATTGGGGTTGCTCTGGCTGGAGACATATACCCGCAGGGTAGCGCGCTGGACCTGGGCATCCCGTGGGATGGCACTGCAGTCGAAGCGGAAGAGGCTGGCCATCCAGTCGCCGGAGCGCACTGCCAAGGAGGAGCTGAGGCTGTAGTTCTGGTCGGGGGTCCAGCCGCTGATATAGGTGTCCTGGGCGCCGGCATATCCGCCCGTGCCCTGCCGCAGTATCAGTTCGAAGGGCACGCCGGGTGTGGGGGTGGCCGGCGTCTCCGTGGGGGTGGGAGTGAATGTGCGGGTCGGCGCCGGCGTCGGTGTGGGGGCGCCTGGGCCAGGTGTATCCGTCGGGGCCGGCGGCTGGGATGCCGGCGTCGGTGTGCGGGTGGGCGTCGGTGGGAGCGGCGCCCCCGGGGTCGGGGTGCGCACGCCGGCGCGCCATTCGTGCCGCAGGAGCACCATATGGATATACTCGTCCGGCCCATCCCGCAGGGAGTTCAGACGGAAATCGGCGCCGTAGTCCATAGTATTGGCGAAGTAGGCGTCCTCCAGGGTGAAGGTGGTGCGCACCCAGCCGACAGCTCCGCCGGGCTTCTGGATAATGTAGGAGCGGGGCTGGCCGGCCTTATCGCGGTACTCGAACGCGATGGCATCGTTCCCGTTATTCAGGTACCAGAGGGTGACCACCCAGCGGCTTTCCGCGGGGTCGGCGGCGAAGTGATAGCCGTCGTCAATGTCGAAGTACATGAGGTACTGGCCGCCGGCCTGGTCGGTGCGACGGGTGTATTTCCCTTCGTAGAACGGCGGCACGGCGTAGACGTCCTGCACGAAGACCGTGCGGGCATTGGGGATGCGGGTGCCGTCGCGCCCATATTCCATGCGGTACAGGAAGAACTGGTGATCGCGGTGCTGGGCCGTGCAGTTGTCGGTGGGGGTGTCGAACATGACGGTCCAGACATCGGGGGTATTGGAAACATCCTTGCCCAGGTGATCCAGCGCGAACTGGTTCATCCAGCGCAGTTCGGCGGCGTAGGGGATATCCGGCTCCAGGGCATCGTAGCGCCAGACGCCGGCGGGGAACTTGTAGAGCCGGCCGTTGGCCCACACCTCCCCCGGCCAGTTGGGCGGAAAGATGATGTCGGCATGCTTGTCCAGCGCGTTCAGGTACGACCACCAGGTCTGGAAATAGTCCTTGTTGAAGAACTTGTGGAAGGGTGCCAGCCAGCTCCCGCGCTCGAAGGCCACCGGTATCTCCTGCCAATGGTCCACCATATTCTGCACTGCGCCGTAGACGGTGTAGGGGCCGGAGGAGCCCAGCACCTGGCAGGTGAACCAGTTGGCATCCCACTCATCGAGGGAGTTGTTCTGGAGGCCCACGCCGCGCTGGAGACAGTACGTTTCGATGGTCGGCCGCTCCCACAGCTCCTCACGATACGGTGGGGTCGAATACCACAGGTCACACTTGTAGCCGTAGCTGGGGGCCTGCATGATGACCAGCGGCGTCTGCTGGAAGGCGTCGGCGTAGGCGGCCACGGTCTCGGTGACGAAGCGGATCCAGTCACAGCCGGAGAGCCGCCGGCCGTAGGTCGGGTCGTTCTGATAGTACCAGTCCTTGATGTTCCCCATGTTATCATTGCGCTCGGGGTGCATTTCCCCGTACAGCCCCAGCGCGATCTGCACCAGCACCAGGTCCGGGTCATTGTCATATCTCGCCGCCAGGTCCTTGGCGAAGCGGCGCACCGCCTTCCAGAGCTGGGGATCGCGATAATTGGGCACCTTGATGCCCTGGGGGAAGCTGGAGTTCTGGAAGATCCAGTACGGCGGCGTCATGCGGTTTTCCACCCATGTTGGGATACCGTAGGCGCCGCGGTTCTGGTACAAGAGGACCCGCAGGATCCATTTGTTGCCGTGGGCTTTCTCCTGGGCGACCCAGTTGTCAATGACCGACCAGTCGTACACGCCCTCGCCCTGGCCGTTGACCTGGGACCAAAGGATTTCCAGTTGACTGCCGGTGAGCTGTGGGTCGGTATAGTATCCCTTCAGGTGGTCCCAGTTCTCGAAGGCGTAGAGGCCGGGGACGATCTTCTTTTTCGGTGAGATGGCCTGGGCTTCCGCCGGCGCCGGCGTCGGCGTGGCGCCGGGCGAGGGCGCCGGCAGGGGCGCGGTCGGCACACCGGCTTCCTCCTGGAGGATGACCCACACCAGGATGGCCAGGCACAAGGCCAGCACGCCGGCCACCACGAACAGGCCCACTACGCGCCGGTCCAGGCCCTTCCCCGTCCGACTGCGTTCAGACATCGCCTGTCCCCCGTCTTGGCGGCCGCCGCTCGCGGCGCGAGGTGAGGGATCGCATCGTCCTCTCCTTCGGGGTCTGGGCGGCCCTGGCGCATGAGCGCATCCCGGACGGTGTGGGCCGGCAGGGGCGGGAACCTGGGATGGGCAGGGGAGACAAGGACAGCCTCATGCATCCTTCTCGCATTGGGTTGGCGTGGTCCGGCTTTATGTCATATCCTGCGGGGATTATAGCGGAGCGCCGGCCGTTTGTCAAAGCCGGCGCGCATCGGGCTATGCCGCGCTCACGGCCCGCCTTCGAACAGACGGAAGGGCAGGATAAGCCGGCGCATGGCCGAGAGCGGTTTGCTGGCCTGGAACACCACCTGATACGAGTAATGGCCCCAGGCGTTGCCGCCGCAGGAGTCTATCACCGGCGGGGTGGTGTTGCTCAGGTTCTCCACCAGGTCGCTGGAATAGTCCCGCACGCGCACACTGCGCGATTCGTTGGCGAACATGGGAAAGTCCAGGTAGCCGGCCGGCTTGTACGGGTCTTTGCCCGTGCGCTCATCGGTATATGCCCCGCCCGGCAGGAACAGCCGCAGATAGATATTGTTCAGCCCATGGCCCTCGTGGTCCAGCACCCAGATATACAGGTTGTGATTCATATGGTTTTCCTCGCAGGAGAGGAAGCGGGCCGAGGCGGCGACGAAGTCAGGCCAGTCCTGGCGCGCCCGCCAGTTGATGACCAGGCGCTGGTGGCCGTTGACGCAGTCGGTCGAGGTGGGGATGCCGGCGGTTACAGGGCTGGTTTGGGGTACGTACATCTGGCCGGCGATGGGTGAGATGAGATTGCCGGCGGCGTCCACCACGGCGGCCTGCCAAGTGGCGGCCAGGGGCGCGTTCGCCACCAGCACCTCCCAATGCCCACTGCTGTCGGATGGGGCGGACACGGCCTGGCCCCACTGCGGCGCCCAGACCTTCACCCGCTGGCCGGCCAGCGGGCTGCCGGCGGCGTCGCGGATGGTGCCCTCCAGGATGGTGCGCCGGCAGTCCGGGTAGCCCACGATGATGCCGTCCGCGGCAAACTGCCAGCCGGATGGGCTGGCCGGCGTGGGCGTGGACGAGGCGGCCGGTGATGGCGTGAAAGTGGGTGTCGGTCCGCCGGCGGTGGGGGTCGGCGAAGGGGTTAGCGAGGGCGTGGCGGTCGGGGTAGGGGTGGCGGTGCCGGCGGCCTGCTCCCGCCAGATCGCAAAGAACGAAACATGGTGGTTATACGGCATGCCAACGCCGCGCAGTTCATTGCCGTTCAGTGTCGCCCAGCGGTACGGCCCGCTCTGCCCCTGGTCCGGGTAATAGGCTCCGCCGTAGATGGGCAAATTGGCCCAGCCGCTGGCTTCGGGGGTGGCGCCGGCGGCGCCGTCCGGCCAGGAAAGCACAAATCCCTTTTGATACAGCACGTTGCCCTGGGCGTCCAGGCACAGCCCAAAGACATGGTGGTCGCCGCCGCGCTCGGGGAAGGATGGGACATCATATACCCGTGCCCAGTCCGGCACATCGTCCCAGGAGCCGTTCACGGTGATGAAGGCGGCCATGAGCTGATAACGCGCCGCGGGGTTCTGCTCCACGGTGACGTTGAGCTGTGTCAGCCGGGGGTCCCAATACGGGATCGGGCCGCCGCCCGAAGGGGTGGGTGTCGGCGGGGGTGTGGAAGTAGGCGGGCGGGTGGCCGTGGCCGTCGGGCTGGGGGCCGGCGTGGCGGTGGCCGTGGCCGTCGGTGTGGGGGTGGGCCGGGGGTAGGCACGCACGATCAGGGGCAGGAGCGCTCGCGGACCAATGCCGGCCGGCCGGAGATAGGCGTCGTCCAGCACAACGGTAGCGGCCGCGCCGGCGCTCCCCTGGTCCACGCGCAGGAAGACCGAGGCTGTGCTCTGGACGGCGGTGAAGGTGATGGAGATATGCCGCCAGTTTCCCACCTGCGTCCAGGCGTTGGACCAGGCGATGATGCCGGCGCTGGGGTCCGTGTCGCCCAGCGGGCCAATGCCGATGAGCGGGGTAATGGATGTGCCGGCGTCGGGCAGGAGCACGTAAAATCCCGCCTGATAGGCCGTGCCGGGGGTCAGGCCGGCGGCGAGCTGATAGATGCCGGCCCGATAGGTCTGTGCGCCGGCCAGGGTTTGCCCGGCGCCGGCGCGCCCGCTCCCCTGCCCGAATGTCACGGGGGAGCCTGCGGGGATGGTGAACGGGGTCCATCCATTCGCCACAGCGCCGGCGGGATGCGCGGCAAAGCCGGCCTCGAAATTCCCATTGGTCAGCAGGTTGACTCCGCCCTGGGCCACGGCCAGGCCGCCGGCGGTTGTCCCCAGCACCGCCAGCACCGCTACCGTCACCGCCAGACGCACCCATGTGAAGCCCCTCATCGTCTACCTCCCCTGCGGCTGAACGCCTGTTGTTATTATACGTGTTTTGGAGCGCGGTACAGGCCTGTATGACGGGTTGGCCGGCGGGATTAACCTAAAAAATGGGACGCTTCCCGATCCGGTGTGATGAGAAGCGTCCCTTTGCAGATATAGACGTGAAAGTGCCGCAGGCGATGCGTCAAGCGCCGAATTTCACCTTGGCGGCCAGGCGCACCATCTCGACGAACTCATCGGCCTTCAGGCTGGCGCCGCCGACCAGGGCACCGTCGATGTCCGGGTATGCCATGAATTCGCGGATGTTCTTGGCGTTGGTGCTCCCGCCGTACTGGACGCGGATGGCCTGGGCGGTGCCGGCGTCGTACAGCTCGGCCAGGGTGCCGCGGATGACCCCGCCGATGACGCGGCTGGCCTGCTCGCCGGTGGCCGCCCGGCCCGTGCCGATGGCCCAGACCGGTTCGTAGGCGATGACGATCCGGCGGGCGGAAGCGGCGTCAATGCCGGCGAAGGCCGCCCGCACCTGGCCGCTCACCACTGCGTCGGTCTCGCCGGCCTCGTTCTGGGCCAGGTTCTCCCCGACGCAGACGATGGGCGTCAGCCCATGGGCCAGGGCCGCCTTGACCTTGCGGTTGACGCCCTCGTCCGTCTCCCCGAAGTAGGTGCGGCGCTCCGAGTGCCCGATGATGACATATTGGCACAGCCCTTTCAGCATCAGCGGGGATATCTCGCCGGTGAAGGCGCCCTTTTCCTCCCAGTGCATGTTCTGGGCGCCCAGGCCGATGTCGGTGCCCTTCAGCAGGCCGGCCACTGGGTAGAGGCTGACGAAGGGCGGACATAGGACGCGCTCCACCTGGGGAACCGCCTGCAGACCGTCCAGCATGGCCCGCACCAGCTCCATGGCCTCTTCCACCGTGGTGTGCATTTTCCAGTTGCCGGCGATGATGGGGGTGCGCATCATGGTAGACTCCTTTCTGGGCGGGAAGCCCTATTTGTCCAGCAGGGCGGCCACGCCCGGCAGGGTCCTGCCCTCGAGAAACTCCAAGGAGGCGCCGCCGCCGGTGGAAATATGGGTGATCTGATAGGCCACGCCGGCCTTCTGGACGGCCGCGACGGAGTCCCCGCCGCCCACGATGGTCGTGGCCGGCAGGGAGGCCAGCGTCTCGGCGATGGCGAAGGTGCCGGCGGCGAAGTTGGGGAATTCGAACACGCCCATGGGGCCGTTCCAGACCACGGTCTTGGCGTTTGCCAGCTCGGCGCGGAAGGCCGCCACGGTTTCAGGCCCGATGTCCAGCACGCGCCAGCCGGCCGGCACGGCATCCACCTTCACCACGCGGCGCTCGGCGTCGTTATCGAAGCGATCGGCGATGACCACGTCCACGGGAAGACGCAGTTTGTCGCCGGCGGCCTGCAGGAGCTCCCGGGCGACATCCAGGCTCTCCATCTCCACCAGGGAATCGCCCATCTCGTAGCCCATGGCCTTCAGGAAGGTGTTGGCCATGCCGCCGCCGATGAGCAGGCGGTCCACTCGCGAGAGCAGGTTGCGGATGACGCCGATTTTGTCGGAGATTTTGGCGCCGCCCAGGATGGTGATAAAGGGGCGCTCAGGAGATTCCAGGGCTTTGCCCAGGAAGGTCAGCTCCTTTTCCATGAGGAAGCCGGCCACGGCCGGCAGGTACTGGGCGATGCCGGCGGTGCTGGCGTGGGCGCGATGGGCCGCACCAAAGGCGTCGTTGACGTACACATCGCCCAATTTGGCCAGTTGGGCGGCGAAGGCCGGGTCGTTCTTTTCCTCTTCGGGATGGAAGCGCAGGTTCTCCAGCAGGAGCACTTCTCCCTCGCCCAGGGCTTGTACGGCCGCCTCGACCTCCGGGCCGATGCAGTCGCGCACGTAGTGCACCTCCTGTCCGAGCAGTTCGGACAGCCGGCGCGCGACCGGCTCCAGGCGCAGGTCGTCGGAGGGGCCGCCTTTGGGCCGGCCCAGGTGGGACATCAGGATCACGCGCGCCCGGTGGTCGATCAGGTAGCGGATGGTGGGCAGGGCGGCGCGAATGCGGGTATCATCGGTGACCTGTCCCTTTTCCAGGGGCACGTTGAAATCGACGCGCACCAGCACCCGCTTGCCGGCCACGTCGATGTCGCGCACGGTCTTCTTGTTCATGGTATACCTCCTGTTCGAAGAAAACATGTACGGGTGCGGCCAGAAAAAAGGGGTGGAGGGCACCGTGGAGGGCCTCACACCCCTTCCAGGCCATGCCGGCTGGGCTTACCAGCCCTTGGAGACGACGTAGCCGACCAGGTCGGCCACCCGACACGAGTAGCCCCACTCGTTGTCGTACCAGGAGAGCACCTTGACCATCTTGTCGCCGATGACCATGGTGCTCAGCGCGTCCACGATGGAGGAGCGGGGATCGCCCTTGAAGTCCACGGAGACCAGCGGCTCCTCGCAGTAACCCAGGATGCCCTTCATGGGGCCTTCCGCGGCGGCCTTCAGCGCGGCGTTGACCGCTTCCACGCTGACGGGTTTTTCGGTCTCAGCCACAAAGTCCACGATGGAGACCGTGGGGGTGGGCACGCGCAGGGCGATGCCGTCCACCTTGCCCTTCAGCTCCGGGAGCACCAGGGAGAGGGCGCGGGCGGCGCCGGTGGTGGTGGGGATGATGTTGAGGCCGGCGGCCCGGGCGCGCCGCAGGTCTTTATGCGGCAGGTCCAGGATGCGCTGGTCGTTGGTGTAGGAATGCACCGTGGTCATGAAGCCGCGCACAATGCCGAACTCGTCCAGGATGACCTTGGCCAGCGGTGCCAGGCAGTTGGTGGTGCAGGATGCGTTGGAGATGAGGACGTGCTGGGCGGGGTCGTATTTGTGCTCATTGACGCCCAAGACGATGGTGATGTCCTCGCCCTTCGCCGGCGCAGTGATGATGACCTTCTTGGCGCCGGCCTGAAGGTGTTTGCTGGCCCCCTCGCGCGTGGTGAAGATGCCGGTGGATTCGATCACCAGCTCCACCCCCAGCTCGCGCCAGGGGAGATTGGCCGGCTCCTTCTCCGCTAGGACGATGATCTCATGGCCGTTGACCACCAGGTTGTTGCCCTTGACCTCCACCGTGCCGGGGAAAATGCCGTAGTTGGAGTCATATTTCAGCAGATGGGCGTTGGTGTGGGCGTCCATCAGGTCATTGATGGCCACTACCTGGATGTCTCCGGACAGGCGTTCGCCCATGGCTTTGAGCACTTGCCGGCCGATGCGTCCGAAACCGTTGATTCCTACTTTGACCGTCATGGATGTGTTCCTCCTTATGGTTGGTAAGATGGCATGAAATAGCATTTGGCGAGCTGAACGGATGTTCCCGCACCTATCCGCAGGTTCGGATGACGCGCTGACACTGCGGGGGGACTGTGGAGCGGCGATGCGGTTGTCGCCGGCGGCGGTGCCGGCGGATGTTCGTCAATTTGGACTTAATCGTCAAACAAGCGCTCCTGATAGGAAAGGAGCATTTCGTAATCGCCCTTCAGCAACTGGTACAGCCGGGCGTTATCGATGGCCAGCGCGGCCAGGTCCGCGATGAGGCTGAGAAACTCGATCTCCTCATCGCTGAACTCCCGCTTCTCTGCGGTGTACACCCGCATGACGCCGATGATCTGCCCCCGCGTGGCCAGGGGCACCACCAGCACCGAGCGGATGCCCTCCAGCTTGGCCCATTCCGGGTACTGAAAGCGCTCGTCCTCCGTGGCATCGGGGATGATGACGGTGTTGCCGCGCAGTACCTGGCGGTCCACGCCGCTCTTGTCGACCTCGACGTCACCTTTCCGAAGGTACTGCTCGCTGAGGCCGTAGGCGGCGCCGAAGATGAGCCGCTTGCGGTCCCGGCTCAGCAGGCGGATGGAGCAGGCCTTGGCGTGCATATGCTCGGCGGTGATCTTGGCTACCCGCTGGAGGACCTCCGGCAGGTCCAGGCTGGAGTTGATGGTGTGTGCGATGTCGTAGAGGGCGTGGTAATA
>JAPWUQ010000121.1 GCA_028275445.1 Anaerolineae bacterium
TATGCAAACGCCAGAACAAACCAGCTCGATCGATATCCTCCAGTGGATTGACCAGCTTGAGGCGCTGTTGACCGAAGGGTGGCGGCTCCCGTTCTCCGCCCGTGTGGTGGTGGATGAGCATGCGGTCTTCGAGATCATCGACCAGATGCGCATCCGCATCCCCGAGGAGCTGAAGCAGGCGCGGCGTATCCAGCAACAGCAGGAGCGCATCATCGCCCAGGCCAAGGAAGAAGCCAATCGCATCAAAGCCCAGGCGCGCCAGGAAGCAGAGGCCGCCCTCTCCCAGCACGAGCAGGTGGTGGTGGCGCAGGCCAAGGCGGAGCAGATCCTGGAGCGCGCCCGCTCGGAGGCGGAGGCCCTGCGGCAGGAGGCGGACCAGTACGCCCTGCAGGTACTGCGGGAGCTGGAGGCGGCGCTGGAGGCGTCCCTGCGGCAGGTGCGCAACGGCATCAAGAAGATCAGCTCGCGCCAGTTCGAGGCCGGCGAGACGCTGGACTCCGACACCGATTGACAACTGTGGGGCGCCGCACCTGCACCGCAGGCCGGCGCCCAGCGTTCACACTGCTTTCTCCCAACCGGATTTTCACCCACCGTACTTTCTATCTCCGGGCGCTGTCCTCTGCACTGCGCCCAGCGCCCTGCTCTGCCGGCCGGCAAAGCCCCTCATATTTGCCGGAATGCCCCCGCTAGAGTAGTATAATCCAGTATCATATGTGCCGGCCCTCACACCGCCGGCCCCATCATCACAGGATACACTGCGGAAAGGAGCAGACATGATCAAGCCGGTACGCACGATCGAGGTCGTGCCCAAACTGCCGGCGGAACTGGAACCACTGCGGGAGATCGCGTATAACCTGCGCTGGGCGTGGGACCATGATACGATCGAGTTATTCCGCCGGCTGGACCGCGGCCTCTGGGAAACTACCGAACATAACCCAGTGCGCATGCTGGGCACCATATCGCAAGAACGATTGAACGCGCTGGCGGCCAACGCCAGCTTCCGCGCCGAACTGGCGCGCATCGCCGAGCGCCTCGACGATTACATGAAGCAGACCGAGCCGGCATGGTTCCGGGCCAAGCACAGCCAGGCCCAAGACCTGCTGGTGGCCTATTTCTCGATGGAATTCGGGCTGACCGACTGCATCCCCACGTACTCAGGTGGGCTGGGCATGCTGGCCGGCGATCACCTCAAATCCTCCAGCGACCAGGGCATCCCGCTGGTGGGCATCGGATTGGCTTTCCAGCAGGGCTACTTCCGGCAGTACCTCAACGCCGACGGCTGGCAGGGCGAATCCTATCCCATCAACGATTTCTACACCATGCCGATGCAGTTGGAGCGGGACGCCGGCGGGAACCCCATCATCGTCGCCATCCCCTTCCCCGGCCGCGAGGTGAAGGCGCAGGTCTGGCGGGTGCAGGTGGGCCGTGTGCCGCTCTACCTGCTGGACACGAACATCCCGGCCAACGCGCCGGCGGACCGCGACATCACCGATCAGCTCTACGGCGGCGATATGGAAATGCGCATCCAGCAGGAGATCGTGCTGGGCATCGGCGGGATGCGCGCCCTGCGCACCCTTGGCCTCTCCCCCACCGTCATCCATGTCAACGAGGGACATGCCGCCTTCTCAGCGCTGGAGCGCATCCGCCAGCTCATGGAGGAGCACAACGTGCCCTTCGAAGTCGCCCGCTGGGCGGCCATGGCCGGCAGTATCTTCACCACGCACACGCCGGTGCCGGCCGGCATTGACCAGTTCGGCGTCGAGCTGATCGACAAATACCTGACCCCTTATTACGAGTGGCTGAAGATCACGCGCGAGGAATTCCTGGCACTCGGCCGCATCAACCCCAACAACTGGCAGGAACCGTTCAACATGGCCGTGCTGGCCCTGCACCTCTCCGCCTTCCGCAACGGCGTCAGCAAACTGCACGCCTCGGTCTCCCGGCGCATGTGGCAGAACCTGTGGCCCGGCCTGCCGGAGCACGAGGTGCCCATCACCTCCATCTCCAACGGCGTGCACATTCCGAGCTGGACCTCGTTCGACATGGCCGAGCTGTACGATCGCTACTTGGGGCCGGCCTGGCGCACCGATCAGGCCAACGGCGACCTGTGGAAAGGGGTGGAGCAGATCCCACTGGAGGAGCTGTGGCGCACCCATGAGCGCCGGCGCGAGCGGCTGGTGGCAGTAGCCCGCCGGCGCCTGCAGGAACAACTGCGCCGGCGCGGTGCCCTGCAGAGCGAAATTGACGAGGCCGGCGAGGCGCTCAACCCTGCCGCCCTCACCATCGGCTTCGCCCGCCGCTTCGCCACTTACAAGCGGGCCGCCCTCCTGCTCAAAGACCCGGAGCGCCTGAAGCGCATCCTGCTGAACCCGGAGCGGCCGGTGCAGATCATCTTCGCCGGCAAGGCGCATCCGGCGGACGGCCCGGGCAAGGAGATCATCCGACAGATCGTGCACTTCGCCCGCCAGGAGGACGTGCGCCGGCATGTGGTCTTCCTGGAGGACTACGACGCCAATCTGGCCCGCTACCTGGTGGCCGGCGCCGACGTCTGGCTGAACACCCCGCGCCGGCCGCGCGAGGCCAGCGGCACCAGCGGCATGAAAGCCGTCGCCAACGGCGTGCTCCATGTCAGCACCCTCGACGGCTGGTGGGACGAGGCGTATTCCAAGGATGTCGGTTGGGCCATCGGCCAGGGCGAGGTATATGCCGACGAGGCCTATCAGGACCAGGTCGAGGCCGAGGCGCTCTACGACCTGCTCGAGAAGGAAATCGTCCCGCTCTTCTACGAGCGCGGACCGGACGGTGTGCCGCGGCGCTGGGCGGAGCGCATGCGCCGCGCCATCGCCCAGCTCGTGCCGTACTACAACACCAACCGCATGGTGCGGGAATACACGGAACGCATGTACCTGCCGGCCCATGAACACTTCCGCCGGCTCTGCGCCGATGAAATGCTGCGCGCCCGCGAGCTGGCCGCCTGGGTGAACAAGGTGCGCAAGGGCTGGGCCCAGGTCTGGATCCGCTCCGTCGAGACCAGCCGTGACCTGGAGCGCATCGGCGTGGGGGAACAGTTCGATGTGCACGCCGAAATCTTCCTCGGCGAGCTGGCCGCCGAAGATGTGCTGGTGGAGCTGTATTTCGGCCGGCTGGACCCGGATCGCGGCATCACCGAGCCGCAGGTCGTACAGATGGAACACGCCGGCGTGCATGACGACCGCCTCCACACGTTCCAGAGCACCGTCACCTGCACCCAGAGCGGCCGCTTCGGCTACACGGTGCGGGTGCGGCCGGCGCATCCGGACCTGCCCGATGCTTTCCTGCCAGGAATGATTATCTGGGCGGTGTAAGGAGCATGGAAAGCTGGGAGGTGTGACCATGCGCACATCCCTGGAGCCTTCGTACACTCCCTGGGCATCGCACACCACCTGGCGCACCATCAGCGCCGTGAACCTGGCGCTCGGCATCCTGCTGTGGATCGGATATCTGACCGATCTGTCGCTGGCCGGCACAATCGCGGACTGGGTATTTCCCCTGCTGGTTGGGGTGCTGGCGTACTATACCTTTTTCGCCGCGCCGTACTATGCGCCGGCGGACATGCGGGCCTCGGTGCGGCGCTCCTGCATCCCATCCCTGGCCGGCGGCGCGGCCTTTGTCCTGGCGGCCGTGCTGATGCTGGTGCCGCCCTTCACCTTTGACACGCTGGAGCTATTTGCCGGCGTGTCCATCGAACACCGCATCGAGAGCGCCGTCTCGCCAGGAGGGACGTACACGGCCGAAATCGCGCTGCGCGGCATGGGCGCCCTGCCCGGCCAGCAGGGCGAGCTGATCGTGCGGGTCAAGCCGCGGCTCTTCCCGGTGATCGAACGCGACCTGGCCGTGTACCGGGTGAAATTCACTGACGAGCGCGTGCCGGCCTACCTGTCCTGGAAGGATGCGCGCCGGCTCGAGTTCGCCGCGCTGGAGCAGACATGGGACGCCGGCCAGGTTCTGCCGGCCCTGCCGCCGGCCCTCGAAGGGCCAGGCCGGCCCTTGGCAGTGCTCGCCGGCCAGCCGGTCGAGGTGCGGGAAGTGCCGGCGCTGGCCGACGGGGAGCGCACGGTCCCGCGCGGCGGCTTCTGCTGTGTCGGGCCGCTCATCATCCCGCTGATCTTCCCGCCGGTGGTGATCTGGGGCGGGCGCAAGCGCCGGCGGGAGCCGGCTCCCTGGGACGACAGCGGCACTCCCTGGCCGTGACAGACAGAAAGGATGGCACAGCGTATGGACGTGCTCATGGACCCGAAGGTACTGCTGACCTTCCTGGCGACGGCGGCGGTCGCCGGCCTGATAATCTGGCTTCTCTCGTGGAGCTGGCGCCGCCGGCTGGAGAAAGCGCTGGAGGAACAGCGCCGCCAGCAGGAAGGCACCGTCTCGCGCCTCTTTGATTCCCTGGCACACGATAAAGAGGAGCTGGTGCGCAAGTACGAGGAAATCATCGCTGAGAAGCAGGCGCGCATCGAGGCTCTGGAGAAAGAGGTGACGCGCCTGCGCGACCGCCTGAGCCAGGGAGGACTGCTGAGCCTCTTCGGGCGCGGCCAGCGCGAGGCCGTCAGCGCGCTCCTGCTGGAAAACGAACAGCTTCACGAGCAGATCGCGCGCCTGCAGGAGGAAATGCGCGACCTCGTCGGCGACCTGACCGGCAAGCTCATGGACCGGCTGGAGAAACAGTACCAGGAGAGTGCCCGGGCCGTGCGCTATAAGCAGGCCCTGCTCTCCACCTTTTTACAGCAGGAGGAGGCGCGGCAGTTGCTGGAGCGCATGCTGGCGGAGGGCCGGCTCCTGCCCGCCGGCGAGACGCCGGCCGCCCCTTCTCCCCAGGACGAACATCCCGCAGATCAGGCTCAGGAATAGCCTATGACACTGCTCATTCGCTCCGCGCGACCTGAGGATAAGCCGGCAGTGCTGGAACTCACCCGCGATATCTGGGAGGGGCACGATTACCTGCCGCGCGTCTTCGACGCCTGGGTGCAGGACCCCGCCGGCCATTTCTACGTCGTCGAGGTGGATGGCAAATTGGCCGGGCTGGGGCGCGTTTCCTTCCCCGACCCGGACGAGGCTTGGCTGGAGGGCGGCCGGGTGCACCCCGAGTATCAGGGGCTTGGCCTGGCCAGCGTGCTCTTCGCCTATCAGATGTTCGTGGTGCGGCGCAGTGGAGTAACCGTGGCGCGCTTCTGCACCGCCAGCGATAATGCCCCTGTCCACCATTTGGCAAAGGTACACGGCTTCCGCCGGCTGGCGGACGGCCTGCTGTGGGAGGCGCCGGCGGGCGGCACGTTCGAGGCACGCCGGCTGGACGCCGGCGAGATCCCGACCGCCTGGGAATTCATCCGGGAAAGCCCCTGGTACCGCTTGACCGGCGGACTGCTGTGTGAGGGCTGGGTCTGGCATCGGCTGAGCCTGGAGCGGCTGTCGGCGCGCCAGCAGGCCGGCCAGGTCTGGGTCTGGCCGGCGGAAGGCGCGTGGCGCGGGCTTCTCATCGCCTCCGAGGACCTGGAATATGGGGATGTCACCTGCGGCTTTATCGCCGGCGACCAGGAGGCTATGATCCATTTGGCGGAGTCCCTGCGCGCCTGGGCCGTCGGCCGCTCCGAACATGTCGAGGCGGTCATCCCCGAGGCGCTGGAGGATGCGCAGGCGGCATTCGGGGCCGGCGGATACGTCCTTTTCACCGACCTGAAGCAGTCCTTGTTCGAGCGGCGAATGCGCCCGTAAGGACAGCTCTCCTGGTTGCCCCTATTCCTCATCCCGCCGCGAGGGCAGTGCCTGCCACAAGCGGTACAACAGCCGGCGCAGGAACGCCGGCAAACGGCCGAACGCCAGCCGGGCGATGTACAGGGCGCGCTGCCACCACGGGCGCGCCGGCTGGGGCAGAGCCACTCCCCAGCGCACGGCCGCCGCTCCCCAGGTCAGGCCGGCGCCAAACCCCACCAGCACCACCAGGCTCCCATCGTTGATCAGCCCATGGTCAGCGACCTCGCACAGCGCGATAGGGATGGAAGCCGCCGAGGTATTGCCGTAGCGGTACAGGTTGACGAAAAATGCCTCCTCCGGCAGGCGGAGCTTTTTGCGCGCCGCCTCGATGATGCGCATATTGGCCTGATGCGGGATAACCATGTCGATGGCGGTGAGGGGCAGGCCGGCTTTGCGCATCACCTGTTCCACCGCCTCCGGCAAGATGTGGGTAGCAAAGCGGAACACGGCGCGGCCGTCCATGTGAATGGTGTGGGCATGCTGTTCGAGGGTGGCCGGGCTGGCCGGCATACGGCTTCCGCCGGCGGGAATGACCAGCAGATCGGCCCCCGAACCGTCCGCTCCCAGCACGCAGGCCAGCACCCCGCCGGGCTGGTCGGAGGCCGTCAGCACCAGCGCGCCGGCGCCGTCGCCGAAAAGCACGCAGGTGTTGCGGTCCTCCCAGTTGACGAAGCGCGAGAGCGTCTCCGCCCCGATGATGAGCACGCTGTGCCATTCGCCGGCAGTGATGCCCATCTGCGCCAGGCTCAGGGCATAGATGAAGCCGGAACAGCCGGCGCTGACATCGAAGGCCGCCGCCTTATCCGCGCCGAGCGCCGCCTGCACCAGGCAGGCTGTGGCAGGGGTCAGATGGTCGGGCGAGATAGTGGCGACGATGATGGCATCCAGTTGGCGGGGGGAGAGGTGAGCGCGGGCCAGGGCACGGCGGGCCGCCTCCACCGCCATGGTGGCGGTGGATTCCTTCTCGCCGGCGATGCGCCGCTCCACGATGCCGGTGCGCGAGCGGATCCACTCATCCGTGGTATCCACCATGTGCTCCAGGTCCTGGTTGCTGAGCACCCTGGCCGGCGCGTACATCCCCCACCCCGCGATATGCGCATAGGGGCTCATAGGCCGCTCCAAACCGTAATGGTTCTGATGATACAGGGATCAGGCATAATGCCGGAAGACCAGGCAGGCATTATGCCCGCCGAAGCCGAAGGAATTGGAGACTACGGCGCGCAGGGGGGCCTGGCGTGCTCGCCATGGCACATAGTCCAGGTCACAGCGCGGGTCGGGGTTCTCCAGGTTGATGGTGGGCGGCACGACGCCGTGGTACAGTGCCAGGCAGGATATGATGGCCTCTACAGCGCCGGCCGCGCCCAGCATGTGTCCCGTCACCGCCTTGGTGGAACTGACCATCAGCCGATCCGCCGCCGGCCCAAAGGCCTGCCGGATGGCTGTCGTCTCCATGGCGTCGTTCAGGTCGGTACCCGTGCCGTGGGCATTGATGTAGTCGACATCCTCCGGGGCCAGGCCGGCGTCCTCCAGCGCCAGCCGCAGGGCACGGACGGCGCCCTGGGCGCTGGGGTCAGGTGCGGCGATGTGATAGGCGTCGGAAGTGGCGCCGTAGCCGGCCAGCTCGGCATACACCCTGGCGCCGCGCGCCTGTGCGTGCTCCAGCGCCTCCAGCACCAGCACGCCGGCCCCCTCCCCCAGCACGAAGCCGGCGCGATCCCGGTCGAACGGCCGGCAGGCCCGCTCCGGCGCGTCGTTGGAATTGCAGGCCAGCGCGCCCATTTGGTCAAAGCCGGCGATGGTCAGCGGCAGGATGGCCGCTTCCGTGCCGCCGGCGATCATCGCGTCCACCAGGCCCAGCCGGATCATGCGCATGGCCTCGCCGATGGCATTGTTCCCCGAGGCGCAGGCGGTGACGATGGCCATATTCGGCCCGCCGAAGCCGTACTGGATGGAAACGTAGCCGGCGCTCATGTCGGCCAGACAGGCCGGCACGAAGAAGGGGCTGATGCGGTCCGGCCCCTCGGTCTCCAGAACCTGGTGGCTCTTCACCAGGCTGTGGATGCCGCCGATGCCGCTCCCGATGATGACGCCCACCCGGGTGCGGTCCAACCGGTCCGTCAGGAGGCCGGCGTCCTCGATGGCCTGGCCGGCGGCGTTGACCGCGAACTGGATGGAGCGGTCGAGCCGACGCACATCCTTGCGGTTCATATAGCGGGCGGGGTCGAATTCCAGCACCTCCGCCGCCACCTGGGTTTTCAGCCCGCTGGGGTCAAAGGATTGAATGCGGCGCACGCCGCTGCGCCCGGCCACCACGGCTTCCCAGAGGCTTTGTACATCTTCCCCCAATGCCGTGACTGCGCCCAGGCCGGTGATGACGACTCGCCGGTTCATGACATCCTCCGTGGAATGGGGTGCGCAGTGCGCCGGCGTCCACAGGCCGGCGTACTCATCAGATGATAACCCTGAAAAGGGGAAAAGGTCGCGAATAGGGCCTCAGAGAGCGCCCAATCCGCCGGATGAGGTAATGAGGTAGATGAGCACGGCAAAGGCGGCGATGACCGCTAGGGCCAGGCCGGCCAGGATGAGCAGTGGAGCGTATGTGCGGGGAAGTTCACCGGCGACCTTGCCCGTCTGTCCGTTCACCACCACCTGCCGTAGCTGATCGCGGTAGCGGTAGCTCAACAGCCAGAAGGGCAGAAGCAGGTGCTGGAAACGATCAATGTTGACCATGTGGGTGCTGAGGGAGAGGGCGCGATAGGATTTGCCGGCCAGAAAGTCGCCGGTGATGCGCCGGCGGGCCATGTGCGCCACGCGCTCGCGAGCGCGAATCGAGGCATCCGCCAGGGAGACTTGATACAGCTCCGCCGGCCAGCCGGCCAGCTTCTCCTCCGCAAAGGGTTCCAGCTCGTGCAGGTCAAAATCCATGGCCTG
>JAPWUQ010000122.1 GCA_028275445.1 Anaerolineae bacterium
CATATCAGCATCGCCACCCTGCCGGGCATGCGCGAGCGCACCATCATCCTGAACGGCCTCTCCAAAACCTATGCCATGACCGGCTGGCGGGTGGGGTTTGCCCTGGCGCCCAAACCCATTATGAGCCAGATGGTCAAGGTGCAGTCGCACACCGTGACCTGTGCCGCGGCCTTCGCCCAGCACGCCGGCGCGGCCGCCCTCAACGGGCCGCAGGACTGCGTCCGCGAGATGGTCGAGGTCTACGCCCAGCGCCGGCGGCTCATCGTCGACGGCCTCAACAGCCTGCCGGGCGTGCGCTGTGACGCCCCCGAAGGGGCCTTCTACGCCTTCCCCAACATCCGCGGCACCGGCATGACCTCCCTGGAGTTCTGCGAGCGCATGCTGGAAGAGGCGCATGTGGTCATGACGCCCGGCTCCGCCTTTGGCCCCAGCGGTGAGGGCTATGTGCGGCTCTCCTTCGCCAATGCTACCGAAAAGCTGGCCGAGACGATCGAACGACTGCGCAACGTCTTGTGAGACCCATGAGCCTCCCGCATAGATGATGTGCGGGAGGCTCGCTGTTTCCTGCCCCGCATGCTTCAGGAGCACATGATATGGAGGCCGCCGGCTCCCTCCAGAGCGATAACCTGGCCTTCATCACCCTTTGCCTGGTGCCGGGAGTGGGCGGCGTGCTCCTGCGCCGGCTGTTGGCCCATTTCGGCACGCCAGAGGATATCCTGCATGCCTCCCCCTCGGCCCTGATGCGCGTCCCCGGCGTTGGCCGCAAGATCGCCGGCGCTGTTGCCAGCGCCTCGATAGAGCGCACCGCCCAGTTGCTCGAACGCTGGAAGCCGCAGGGCATCGTGCTGATCGGTTGGGACAGCCCCGCATACCCGGAGAACCTGCGCCGGCTCCCCGACAGTCCACCGCTCCTCTTCGTGCAGGGCGCCCTGCTCCCGTCCGATGCGGCCGCCGTGGCGGTCGTTGGCACCCGCCGGCCCACCGCCGCGGGCCGGACCGCCGCCGGCATGATTTCGGGCGAGCTTGCCCGCCGCGGCATCACCATTGTCAGCGGCATGGCGCGCGGCGTGGACAGCTTCGCGCATGAGGCGGCAGTGCATGCCGGCGGCCGCACCCTCGCGGTGCTGGGCGTGGGCCTCCTGCGCGCCGGCGAGCTTCCCACCGCCGGCCTTCTGCCCGACATCCTGACCCACGGCGCGATCTTATCCGAACTGCCCCCGGATGCCGGCGTCCTGCGGCAGAACCTGGTGGCGCGCAACCGCCTCATCAGCGGCCTGAGCCGGGCGCTCATCGTGGTGGAAACGGGTCTCAACGGTGGAAGCATGTATGCGGCGCAGTTCGCTCTTCGACAGGGGCGTGTGTTGTGGGCGGTGCCGGGCAGTGCCGGCTGTGACCAGCTCCTGGGAGAGGGGGCGCATCCGCTGGACCCACGCGAGGCGGACTGGGATGCCCTGGCGGAGGAAATCCGAGAACGGGAGCCGCCGGCCCTGCCGCTCGCAGAGGCGCGGCAGGAGAGACTGCTGGAGGGGCCGGCGCCGGGCTATGGCGAGGAGCGCCGGCGGACAACCTGAATAGATGCTATTTCGTTACAGGATGAGCATGGCGTCCCCAAAGCTGTAGAACCGATAGCGGAGCCGTACCGCCTCCTGATAGGCGCGCAGGATAAGCTCGCGGCCGGCGAAAGCGCTCACCAGCATCAACAGCGTCGAGCGCGGCAGATGAAAATTGGTGATCATGGCATCCACCACGCGGAAGGTGAAGCCAGGGTAAATGAAGAGATTTGTCGGCCCGGTGAAGGGCACCACCGCCCCTTCCGCTCCCCGTTCGGCGGCCATTTTCCCGCCCGTCTCCAGCACCCGCACCGAGGTCGTACCCACGGCGATGATGCGCCGGCCTTCCCGCCGCGCCGCATTGATGCGCTCCGCCGTCTCCGCCGGCAGACTGCACCACTCCGTATGAATGCGGTGCTGTTCGATCTCTTCTTCCTGCACCGGCCGGAAGGTGTCCAGGCCAATATGCAGGGTGACGAAGACGAACTCGGCGCCCAGGGCGCGCACCTGCTCCATCAGCTCCGGGGTGAAATGCAGGCCGGCGGTAGGTGCCGCCACGGAACCATCCACCCTGGCGTACACGGTCTGGTAGCGCTCGCGATCCTCCAGCGGCACATGGATATATGGAGGAAGGGGGATATTACCGATCCGCTCCAGCCAGGGTTCCACCGGCTCCTCGAATTCCAGGAGCCGGCTGCCGCTTTCCGTCACCTCCAGCACGCGACAGGCCGGCGCCTTCACCCCCGTCTGCTCGTCCAGGGCGATCACCGTGCCGGGCAGGATGCGCTTCCCTCGCGTCAGCGCCTCCCACACCCGTTCGCCCCGCTTGGCCAGGAGCAGTACCTCCACCCGGCCGCCCGTCGGCACCTTGCGCCCATACATGCGGGCGGGAATGACCCGGCTGTCGTTCGCCACCAGGACATCCCCCGGCCGCAGGTACTCGAGGATCTCATAAAAATAGCGATGGGTGATGGCGCCGGTCGCCCGCTCCACCACCATCAGCCGGGAGGCATGGCGCGGCGTGACCGGCGTCTGGGCGATCAGTTCCGGGGGCAGTTCGTAGTCAAAATCCGACGTCTTCATCACAGGTGTTCGAGCATCTCCAGCGCTTCTTCGAAATAGGCGTGCAGATCGGCGGCCTCCAGGCGGGCCGGCGCGTAGGTCTCACACGCCTCCCCCTGATAGCGCTCCCACTCGCTGTAGATACAGCCGCAGTACTGCTGGCGATAAAGGTTATAGAGTCGGGTGAGCCGGCCGCGCTCCGCCCATCCCCGGCGGAAATCCTCGAAATAAAAACGCACGCCCTCCCGCTCGGCCAGATGCTCGCCGATCCGTCGGATCAGCTCCTGCTCCTGATAGGGGCTGATAAGCAGAGTGGTGGTGAAGGCGTCGAATCCGCCGGCCCGGGCCTGGTCGGCGGCCGCCTGCAGACGCAGCGCATAACAGATGGCACAGCGCCGCCGGAACCTCTCCCGGCCGGCCACCAGGCGCAGGAAGGTCGGCATCTCATACCCGGGCTGCCAGAGGACCGGCAGTTCCACCTGCTCGGCGAAGCCCGCCAGGCTCTCGCGCCGGCGCTCATGCTCCTGCCAGGGATGGATGTTGGGATTGTACCAGAAGCCAGTGACCTGGAATCCCAGCTCGCGCAGCCGGCCCACCGTATACGTGGCGCACGGGCCACAGCAAATATGCAGGAGCACCCGCTGGCCGGCGTACTTCGGCCCCTCCTCGGATGTGGCTGGGCGGACGGGCAGTTCCACGGCGCGCATCAGCTCGATGGCCGGCGGCTGATCCTCCCGCCAGCGCGCCCGCCCCCCGGCCACCAGCCGCTGGGCCTTCGTCAGGGAACAGGGCGATAGCTCCCGCCCTCGCTCGTCGAATACGCGCACCCGTGCCTCGGTCATGGCTTCGCCTCAGAGCAGTGCCGGCTGTTCCGGCCCCTCGGGATAGGCGATGCCCAGGTGCTCATACGCCAGGCGGGTGGCCACACGGCCGCGCGGCGTGCGCATCAGGAACCCCAACTGCAGGAGATACGGCTCGTAGACATCCATAATGGTATCGGGTTCCTCGGAAATGGCCGCCGCCAGGGTTTCCAACCCCACCGGCCCGCCGGCGAACTTCTCGATGATGACCCGCAGGAGCCGGCGGTCCATCTCGTCCAGGCCCAGCTCATCCACATCCAGCAGGGACAGCGCCTCGCGGGCGATCTCCAGGGTGATGGTGCCGTCGCCGCGCACGGTGGCGTAATCGCGGATGCGGCGCAGGAGCCGGTTGGCGACGCGCGGCGTGCCGCGCGAGCGCCGGGCGATCTCATGGGCGCCGGCGTCATCCAGGGCGATCTGGAGGAGCCTGGCGGAGCGCCGCACGATGGCCTCCAGCGCCGGCACATCGTAAAAATCGAGCCGATAGACCTGGCCGAAGCGTGCCCGCAGGGGCGAAGTGACCAGCGCCAGCCGCGTGGTCGCGCCGATGACGGTGAAGCGCGGGAGCTTCAGACGGATGCTTCGGGCGCTCGGCCCCTTGCCGATGACGATATCGAGGGCGAAGTCCTCCATGGCGGGATAGAGCACCTCTTCCACCGCCCGGCTGAGGCGGTGAATCTCATCAATGAAGAGCACATCCCCCTGCTGGAGATTGGTGATGATGGCGGCCAGGTCGCCGGCGCGCTCGATGGCCGGCCCGGAGGTCGTCTTGATGGACACCCCCATCTCGTTGGCGATGATGTACGCCAGGGTGGTCTTGCCCAGCCCCGGCGGGCCGTAGAGCAGGATGTGGTCCAGCGGCTCATGCCGCGCCTGGGCCGCCTGAATGCAGATGCGCAGGCTCTCCTTGACCCGCTCCTGGCCGATATACTCGTCCAGAGAGCGCGGGCGCAGGGGAAAGCTGGCAACCTGCTTATCTTCCTCCCGCCGCTTCGGCGAGACAATGCGCTCTTCCTCTGGCATCTTCATCCCTTCAGGTCTGGCCGGCGTGCCGACCCAGCGTTCCTGTTGATTTGCAGTACAAATTATACCAGAGTCCAGGCAATTCCAGAAACGGGAACCACCGCACGGAGGGCATCAAGGAGGGCGTCACCGAAGCAAGGGAGGAACGCAGGCGGTGTCATGTCGCTGATTATGTCACGCGCGGCACGCGCGCCAGGATCTGCGACACCACTTCGTAATTGATGGTACCCAGCCGGCGAGCCACTTCGTCAACGGTAATTTCCTCGGAACCCTGCCGGCCGATGAGCACCACCTCATCCCCCTGGCGGACGTCCGGGATATGGCTGACGTTGATCATGGTCTGATCCATGCACACCCGCCCAACGATGGGCGCCCGCCGGCCCTTGACCAGCACCTCCCCCCAATGCGCCGGCCCCCTGCGGAAGCCGTCCGCATAGCCCACCGGGATGACGGCGATGCGCTCATAGCCGCTGGTGCGGTAGGTGTTGCCGTAGCTGACATAGCTCCCCGGCGGCAGTTCCTTGACCTGGGCGATCTGGGTCTTGAAGGAGAGCGCCGGCCGAAAACCCGGCGGAAGCGGCGTCTCCGCCGAAGGAGCCAACCCATACAGCGCGATGCCCACCCGCACCATATTGCAGTGGCTCTCCGGCACCGTGAGGGTCGCCGGCGAATTGGCCGCATGCACCAACGGGAAGCGAAAGCCCCGTGCCTCCAGCTCCGCCAGCACCTGGCGGAACAGGGCAATCTGGCGGTAGGTATAGCTCTTATCCGCGGCATCAGCCGTGGAAAAATGGGTGAAAATCCCCTCCAGCACCAGCCCAGGCAGACCGCTGAGAAACTCCACAAACGGCACCACCTCATGCGGCAGGAGCCCCAGCCGGCCCATGCCCGTGTCCACCTTGACGTGCACGGTCGCCGTCCGATTCAGCTCCTGCGCCGCCCGGCTGAAAGCGCGCGCCACGTCCTCGGAAAAGAGGGTAACGGCGGTGTTGGTCAGGATGGCCTCGCGCGCCTGCCAGGCCGGCGTATAGCCCAGCACCAGGATAGGTGCTTCGATGCCGGCCTCCCGCAGGACCTGCGCCTCGCCCAGACAGGCCACCCCCAGGTAGCTGACGCCGTGATTCAGGACCGTGCGCGCCACCCGCACCGCGCCGTGGCCGTAGGCGTCGGCCTTGAGCACCGCCATGATGCGCACCGCCGGCCCCACGATCTCGGCGATGCGCTGTACATTGTTGGCGATGGCGTTCAGGTCAATCTCCACCCAGGTCGGCCGGCCCGGCCGCACCAGTCGGATGGACTGCCAGGCGCGGTTCTGGCGCACCAGCTTCGCCGGCGCCTCCTCCGGCCGCGCCATCAGCTCCCGCACCACATTCTCCAGCCGCGCTTCGATGCCCCCCTTCAGGAGCACTGCATCGCCGGCGCGGAGGATGCGCCGCAAATGGGCGATGATCTCCGCATCCGTGTTGCCCACAAAGATGGCCTGTGCGGGCAGGCCGGCCTCCTCCGCCGCCACAGCGATGGGTCGGGTGCGCTCATCCTTGATGATGAGATAATCCAGCACCTCGGCCGCGCGCCGGCCCACCTGCCGATGGGCTTCCTCCTCGAAATCGCCCAGCTCATTCATATACCCCAGCACAGCCAGCCGGCGCCCGGCCGGCAGGGCGGCCAATGTGTCCAGCGCGGCCAGCGTCGAGGCCGGCGTGGCATTGTAGGTGTCGTCCAGCAGACGGGTATCCTGCACCCCCTCCAGCGGACGCAGGCGACCCTCCACCGGCTCCATGGAGGCCAGGGCGTCGAGCGCCTCATCGGGGGGAATTCCGTAGGTGCTCGCCACCGCCACCGCCGCCGCGGCGATATAGGCACTGTGCCGGCCCAAGAGCTTTAGCCGGCCCTCGAACTCCTGTCCCCGATACCGCAGGACCAGCCTGGAGCCATCCCAATCGCTCTCCCAGTGAATCACCCGCACATCTGCGGAGGGATCAAAGCCAAAGGTGAGCACCCGCGCCCGGGTCCAGCCGGCCATGGCGCGCACACGCGCATCGTCGGCGTTCAGGATGGCCCACCCATCGGCCGGCAGTGCCCGCACCAACTGCCCCTTTTCCTGGGCAATGTTCTCCAGGGAGCCAAAGGTGGACAGGTGGGCCGCGTTGACCGCCGTCACCACTCCGATCCGCGGGCGCGTGATCTCCGCCAGCAGGCGGATCTCATCAAAGGCGTCGCAGGCCATCTCCAGCACCGCGATGCGGTGCGCCGGCTCCAGCCGGCCCAGGGCGATGGGCAGGCCGTAGCGGCCGTTGTAATTGGCATAATTGCGGAAGACCGGATAGCGCCGGCCCAAGACCCAGGCGATAGCCTCCTTGGTGCTGGTTTTGCCGGTGGAGCCGGTGATGCCCACCACCTCCGTGCCGTAGTGCCGCAGGATATAGCCGGCCCAGTCCAGCAGGGCCTGCTGTGTGTCCGAGACCTGGATGACGGTCACCGGACGGGGCAGTTCCGCCGGCGGACGCTCGCAGAGGACCCCGCCGGCGCCGGCCCGCACTGCTTCGGGGATGTAATCATGGCCGTCGCCGGTGGCCGTCTTCACCGCCAGAAACAGCTCGCCCGGGTTCAGCAGGCGGGAATCATAACAGAAATCGGGGAAGACCCGTTCCGCCGCCGGCCCCACCAGCCTGCCGTTGGTGGCCGCTAGGAGATGCTCCAGCGAGATCATGGCACCATGTTCCCCCACGGCTCAGGGCAGGTCATGCCAGCCTTCCTCGACATTGGCGCGGATCCAGTCGAGATACTCCGCCAGGCCGCCATCCATGGGCAGGATGATAGCCTCGGGAAGCTCATAGCTGTGCAGTTGGCGGAGCCGGCGGATGAGCGCCTCGGCCAGAGAGCGCCGTGTCTTTATCACTATCATCCATTCCTCCGCCCATTCGATCTGTCCCTGCCAGCGGTAGACCGAGCGCACGCGCGGCACAATGTTCACGCAGGCGGCCAAGAATTCTTGTACCAGGGCGCCGGCAATGCGCTCCGCCTCCTCCTGGGAGCCGGCATTGGACAGCACCACCACATAATCACCGCTCATGGCTTTCGTCCTCCATCCGTTCCTGCTCATCCAGCCAGCGCTCGGTGCCGATGGCGGCGCGCCGGCGCAACGCCTGCACCCGCCGCTCCACCGCCGCCGGCTCCGCGCTGGAAAGGAACAGGGGACAGGGAAAATCGGGGCACAGTCCACAGTGTTCCAGGCCGTGTTCTACGACCGCGCAGAAGAAGATGCGGCATTCCTCGCCGGCCGGCGTGAGGCCCAGTTGATAGGCGCACCCCCGGCAGGTGCCGGCAGAGACCGGCCCACAGCTTCCGCAGTACTCGCCGCAGGCCGCCGCGAACCGCCGGCGCCAGATATCGGCCTCGGACATGGCTTCCACCTACTTTCGCTCTGCCAATGCCTCGCGCACCGCCAACAACCGCTCAAAGGCCTGGGCTGTCAGCCCCTGCTCCCCCAGGGCAATATTCTTGCGCGCCCCATGATAATCGGAACCGCCGGTGACCGCCAGCCCCAGGGATTCTGCCAGCGCCGTAAAGCGGCCGATCATCGCGTCCAGCATATCGCCCTTGCCGCAGAAAGGACGGTTCTTGTCATACGGGTACGGGCCTTCCAGGCCGGCCAGTCCCAGCGCCACAGCCGACCGGATGAAGCCCTCGATGTCCGGCACGCTGGTATAGGCGCCCGGATGGGCCAGCACGGGCATGCCGCCGGCTTCCCGGATGACCTGAATGCCTTCCTCCAGGCTGAGTTGGTAGGAACGCTCCACGTATGCCTTCCCACCCTCGGAAATATACTCGCGGAAGAGCACCTCCGGCCCAGGGATGCGGCCAGGATTCCGCCGCATGACAACCTGCGCGATATGCATGCGGCCCGGCACGCCCTGGCCGGCCAGCGCCAAGACTTCCTCTTCCGGCACGTCGAAACCGAGTTTCTGCAGGTTGCGCACAATGGCCAGCTTCTGTTCGACCCGCGCGGCCATCATGCGCTGAATGGTCGCCTTCAGTGCCGGATGGTCCGGGTCAATGAAATAGCCCAGCAGATGCATCTCCACCGCGCCGTGCGCCGGGTCGTTGGCCAGGCTGAGTTCGACGCCGGCGACGACCTGGACGCCCAGGCGCCGGCCGGCCTCCAGCGCTTCCGGCACGCCAGATACGCTGTCATGGT
>JAPWUQ010000010.1 GCA_028275445.1 Anaerolineae bacterium
TTGAGCCGGCGCCAGACGCCGAGACCCTGGTACGGCAGAGCGATATCGTCGTCACCACCACCCCCTCCACCACCCCCATCGTCCGGGCGGAATGGCTGCACCCCGGCCTGCACATCACCGCCGTCGGTGCCGATAACGGGCACAAGCAGGAGCTCTATCCGGAGGTGCTGGTCCGCGCCGGCCGCCGAGTCTGCGATCTGAAGACCCAGGTTTTCCGGCTGGGGGAACATGCCTTCGCGCTGAAAGCCGGCCTGCTGACCGAGAACGATCCGGTGGACGAGCTGGGCGAGCTGACCGCCGGCGTCAAGCCCGGCCGCACCTCCCCGGATGAGATCACCGTCTGCGACCTGACCGGCGTCGGCATCCAGGACACCGCCATCGCCCTGCTGGCCTACCGCAAGGCCAAGCAGGCCGGCCTGGGCCTCACCATCGAGTCATAGACGTATGAAAGAGCCGCGCCTTGTCTCCATAGAGGAAGTCTATGCCGCGCGCCAGCGGCTGGCCGGCGGCCCCATCCGCACCCCACTGGTGCGCCTGAACGTGCCCGACGCGCCGGCGGAAATCTATCTCAAGCTGGAAAACCTCCAGCCGGTCGGCTCCTTCAAACTGCGCGGCGCCGGCAACGCCATGCTCTCCGCCAGCGCTCAAGAGCTGGCGAAAGGCGTGTGGACCGCCAGCACGGGCAACATGGCCCAGAGCGTCGCCTGGTACGCCCGCCGGCTGGGCATCCCCTGCACCGTCGTCGGCCCCAACACCACCTCCGACCTGAAGGTGCAGGCCGTGGAACGCTTGGGCGCCCGCTTCATCAAACTCCCCTGGGAGGTGTATTTCCAGGCGCAGAAGACCTGGCAGATGGAGGGTATGGAGGGGCTGTTCATCCACCCCTTCGCCGACCCGGATGTCATCGCCGGCAACGGCACCATCGCCCTCGAAATCCTGGAGGATCTGCCGGACGTTTCCGCGATCGTGGTCTCTTACGGCGGGGGAGGGTTAAGCTGTGGGATCGGCTCCGTCCTGCGCGCCCTGCGCCCGGACGTCCGGCTCATCGCCGCCGAGGTGGAGACCGGCGCGCCGCTGACCCCATCGCTGGCCGCCGGCCGCATGGTGCAGGTCCCGCACACCCCGAGCTTTGTGGACGCCATCGGCTCGCCGTCGGTCTTCCCGCAGATGTGGCCGGTGGTCCAGCAAGTGGTGGATTCCGCCTGCGTGGTCAGCCTGCGGCAGATCGCCGATGCCATCGCCCTGCTGGCGGAAAAGAATCACATTATCGCGGAGGGCGCCGGCGCCATCCCGGTGGCGGCCGCGCTGGCCGGCCATGCCGGGCACGGCAAAGTGGTCTGCGTCATATCCGGGGGAAATCTGCCTAACGACAAACTACGGCGCATCCTCGCCGGCGAAATCCCCTGATTCCTCGGGGACTTCCCCGACATCTTCCGGCAAGCCCGCTTCCCCGGCCGGGGCCTCTGCGTGCGGCGCCAGGATAATCTCCTCCCGCACAATGGAGGCCCTGGCCGGCGGATATCCCAGCGCATCCAGCACCTCTTCCGGCCGGCCGGTGGCTCCCGGCAGTGCGGCCAGCGTCATGCGCACCACCGGCCCATCGGCCCCAGGCTCGGCCGTCAGCGCCTGAATCAGCGGCCGCAGGTCGTAATCCGTCGGCCGGCCCTTTTTCGCGCGCCGCGTGCGCGGCAGAACAGCCTGCTGTAACAACTCATCGATCCGCTGTTGGACTTCGGCCAGGGAATAGTGCGCCGGCAGTACGGCGCGATAGCGCGCCGCCCGCACGAGCGAGGCCAGCGACGGCCCCTGACGCGGCACCTCTTCCACCGCGAGGAGCGTCAGACCAGGTGGAAGTTGTGGCGCGAGGCGAGACAGAAATTCCCCCGCGGGAACCCGCTCCGTGAGGTAAAAGTCCGCCAACTCCCTCTCGCCGGCCATGCCCACCGGCAGAGGCGACGCCATGCTGATGCGCGGCCGGGCGTTGAACCCCTGGGTATAGGCCAGGGGCAGGCGCGCCCGCCGCACGGCGCGCTCGAAAACCCGTATCAGGTCCAGGTGAGAGATATACTGAAGCTGAGGCCCATGGGCATACACCACCCGCAGGCGGCAGGGAGCGCTCGGTTCGTTCATGCCGGCTTCCCCTCCGCCGCCGGCTCCTCGGCCAGCAGTGGACATGCCATCAGGTGGAAGCGGCCGCGGATCCCGCATCCGTGACAGACCCCGCGGCAGTCGCTCAAGGTCTCGCCCCGCAGTGCCCGCTGATACTCCGCCCATAAGAACGCCTTCGTCACGCCGGCGTCAATATGGTCCCACGGCAGGGCATCGGCGTACTCCAGCGGCCGGCGGGCGAAGTCGTCCGGATGCAGGCCGTTCTCGGCGAACGCCTGTTCCCAGGCCGCCGGCCGGAACTGCTCTTCCCAGGCATCGAACTTGGCGCCTAACTGCCAGGCCCGATGAATCACCTGGCCCAGCCGGCGGTCCCCCCGCGCCAGCGCCGCCTCCAGCAAGGAGGTGATGGGCGCATGCCAGCTCAGATGAACCCCTTTCACCCGGGTAACATCCTGCAGGACAGCAATATGCTCCGCGAGGGTATCCTCCGCCACCAGCGGGACCCACTGGAACGGGGTATGCGGCTTGGGGACGAAAGTGGCGGCGCTGACGGCCACCTGGGCGCGCCGGCCGGCATACCGCCGGCCGATATCCAGCACTTCCCGCACCAGCTCCCCAATAGCGCGCACATCCTCCACCGTTTCCGTGGGCAGGCCGATCATGAAGTACAGCTTGATGCGCAGCCAACCGCTCTGGAAGGCCGCCTCCGCCGCCTGGAACAGGTCCTCCGCCCGCACCTTCTTATTGATGACGTCGCGCAGGCGCTGACTGCCGGCCTCCGGCGCGAAGGTCAAGCCGCTGCGCCGGCGCTCCTGTATCATGTTGGCCAGCTCCACCGAGAAGGAATCCACCCGCAGGGAGGGCAAGGACAAGGAAAGCGGCCGGTCAGCGAACTGTGCCTTGAGCCGGCGGATGATCTCCACGATCTGCGAATGATCCGCACTGCTGAGGGACAGCAGGCCCAGCTCCTCGTAGCCGGTATGATCGATCAACTGCTGGGCCAGCCGGCAGATTTCCTCGACCGAGCGCTCGCGCACCGGCCGGTAAATGATGCCGGCCTGGCAGAACCGGCACCCTTGGGTACAGCCGCGCTGGATCTCCACCATGGCGCGGTCGTGCACGATGCTGATGTAGGGCACCACCGGCCGCACCGGCGCGAGCGGCAGGCGCTCCACCACCCGCCGGCACACCCGTTCCGGAGCGTCGGGATGGACAGGCTGTAGCCCCAGATACCGTCCCTTGTCGTCGTACCGCGGGCGGTAAAACGCCGGCACATATACCCCCTCCAGGCGCGCCAGTTCCTCCAGCAGTTGCAGGCGGAAGCGGTGCGGACGTCGGCGCCAGGCGCGATACACATCCAGTATCTCGACCAGCACCTCTTCCCCATCGCCGATGGCGAAGGCGTCGATGAAATCGGCCATTGGCTCAGGATGATACGCGCCGCTCCCGCCGGCGATGACCAGGGGATGCCCCTCATCGCGCTGTGCCGACAGGAGGGGCACGCCGGCCAGGTCCAGCATATTGAGCACATTGGTCATGTTCAGCTCATAAGGAAGCTGAAAACCGATGATATCGAACTCCGCCAGCGGCCGGCGGCTCTCCAGCCCGTACAGGGGCAGGCCGTGCCGGCGCATGGCTTCCTCCATATCCACCCAGGGCGCATAGACGCGGTCGCACAGCACGTCTGGGATGTCATTGGCGATCTCATACAAAATCTGAAACCCCAGGTTGGACATGCCGACATCGTAGATATCGGGGTACGCCAGCGCCAGATGTATCTCCGCGGCACGCCAGTCCTTCTGACGCGCGTTCCATTCACCTCCCGTGTAGCGGGCCGGCTTGGCCTGCGGAAGCAGTATCTCCGCGCTCAGTTGTACCTGTGGTGCCTCTGCACGCTCCCGCCGCTCAGCACTCCCCATTGGCGGTAATCACGTCCTCCAGACGATAGGATTTCCCCTCGCACGCGCCGGCCGTTCGCCGGCCCCGACCGGCCTGGGCGCGTCCTGATGCCCGATGTGCACACGCATTATACCCATCCCACCCTCCTGTGCAATTTGCATTCTGCACCGGGCAGGCGTTGTCATCGCCGGCAGAATGTGGTATATCACCATCAGACCCCATTTCCCCAGGAGGTGCAGGATGTCGAAGGAACTGGCCGGCCGGACGGCCCTTGTCACCGGCGCGTCGCGCGGCATCGGCGCGGCCATCGCCCGCGAGCTGGCCGACGCCGGCGCCCGCGTGGTCGTCAATTATTGCACCCATCCCAGCCTGGCGCGCGCCGTAGTGGAGGACATCCGCGCCGCCGGCGGCGAAGCGGAAGCCTTTGGCGCTAACGTGGCCGACCCCTCGCAGGTACAGGGGCTGGTCGCGTTCGCCGTCAGCCGGTTCGGCGGGGTGGATATCCTGGTCAACAACGCCGGCGTGCACCATCATCAGCCGGTGGAGGAATTGACCCTGGAGGAATGGCACCGCCTGATGGCGGTGAACCTGACGGCGCCCTTCATCCTCTCGCAGTACGTCCTGCCCTACATGCGCCGCCAGCGCTGGGGCCGCATCATCAATATCTCTTCCATTGACGCCTTCGCCGGCACTTCCGTTGAGGCCCACTACGGCACCAGCAAGGCTGGCATCGTTGGCCTGACCCGCGCTCTGGCGCTGGAGACCGCCAGCCAGGGCATCACTGTCAACGCCGTAGCTCCCGGCAGTATCGAGACCGATATGTTGGCTGTCCATTCGGAGGAGCGGCGGGCAGCCCTCGTGGCGCATATCCCGGTCGGCCGGCTGGGCCGGCCGGAGGATGTCGCCTACGTGGTGCGCTTCCTGGCCTCCCCGCGCGCCGAATGGATCACCGGGCAGGTCATCCACGTCAACGGGGGAGAGGGATTTTTCTAGGACCCGGGCGCGGCTGGCAGGGTAAAGGCGAAGGTCGTCCCTTCCCCGGGCCGGCTCTGCACGCTGATCTGCCCGCCGTGCGCCTCGATGAGGTGCTTCACAATGGCCAGGCCCAGGCCTGTGCCGCCATACGCCCGCCGCTCGGAGCGGTCGCCGCGGTAGAACCGCTCAAAGATGTGGGACAGCTCTTCTGGCGGTATGCCGCTCCCCGTATCCGCCACCTGGATGGCGATATAGCCGGCCTGCGGCGCCGGCCGGGCGCGAATCTCGATCCGCCCGCCGGCCGGCGTGTGCCGAAGGGCATTGCTGAGCAAATTATGGAAAATTTGGCTGAGGCGCTGGGGGTCAGCGTACACGGGAGAAAGGCCCTCGGGCACATCGGCCTGCAGAGCAATACCCCGCTCCTGCGCCTGCGGGGCCAGGCCGGCAAGGATGCTGGCCGTAAAGGCCGCCAGGTCCACCGGCTCGCGCTGGAGCGAAAGCTGGCCGGCCTCGGCCAGCGCGAGCTGGCGCAGGTCCTCCGTCAGCCGGCCCAACAGCATAACCTCGTCCAGCACGTTGGCGATGTTCTCTTTGGTGAGCGGATACACGTCGTCCAAAAACGCCTCGAGATGCGCCTGGATGATGGCCAGCGGCGTGCGGAGCTCATGGGAGACATCGGCGATGAACTGCCGGCGCAATTCCTCCTGCCGGCCCAACGCCTCGGCCATGGTATTGAAAGTGTGTGCCAGATCGCCCACCTCGTCATGGCTGGCGACCTGAACCCGCTGGGAGAAATCGCCGGCGGCCACGCGCACCGCGGCCTGCCGCAGATGTCTCAAGGGGGCCAGGATCTGCCGCGCCAGGAGGAACCCCAGAGCGATAGCCGCCAGGCCGGCCACAATGACCGAAACAAGCAGGGAACGATCCAGCGCCTGCCGGAATTGGCTGGCCAACTGCTGTTCGATTTCCGTCGCCTCGAAGAGCACCAGGACGGTGCCGATGCGCTGGCCGTTCCATTCGATGGGGACGCCGGCGGAACGCTCTTCAGGCTTCAGCCGCCGGCCGATAGCATCCTGCGCGCCTGTGTCCGCCACGACCACATCCCCGGCATCGGCCACAATGACCCGGTATGAGGTCCCCATAATGCCCATGGGGAGCCAGGCCGGCCCCATCGCGCCGCGGCCCCGGCCCATCCCGGCGCCCATCATGGGTATAGCGGTGTTCAGCGCATCCTGCAGGCCGGCCCACCCGCCCGTCTGCGCGTAATATTCCGCCAGAGAGGGCGCCAGCCTTTCCGCACGCAGGCGCGCCCCGCTGGTGCTGTAGGCCCCCAACTGTGCCACCGCCGCCCGCCGCGCCATCCACCCCACGGTGCCCAGGGCAAGCAGGACCACCAGCGCGAAGGCCAGCATGATCTTCCACGTCAGGCTACGCATCTTCTTTCACCTCGAACCGATATCCCACTCCGAAGACGGTATGAATATAGCGCGGCCGGCGCGGATCCGGCTCGATCTTGCGGCGCAGATTCTTGATATGCGCGTCAATAGTGCGCTCAAACCCCTCATAGGCAGCGTAACCCTGCACCTTCTCCAGGAGCTGAAGCCGGGTAAAGACGCGCCCCGGCTCCCGCGCCATGGCGGCCAGCAGATCGAACTCCGTGGGGGTCAGCTCCACCGTCCTGCCGGCCACGCTGACCTGCCGACGGACGGGGTCAATCCGCACATCGCCGGCCTCAATCGGCTCCGCCGCCGGCTCCTCCCCCTTCTCGGTGCGGCGGAGCACGGCCCGCACCCGCGCCAACAGTTCGCGCGGCGAGAACGGCTTGGTCACATAGTCGTCCGCGCCCAGCTCCAGGCCGGCCACCCTGTCCGCCTCATCCACGCGCGCCGTCAGCATGATGATGGGAAGGTTCGATTCCTTGCGGATCTGCCGCGCCACGTCCAGCCCATCCATCTCGGGCAGGCCCAGGTCCAGTATCACCAGATGGGGCTGTTCGAGACGGACTGCCTGAAGCGCCTGCCGGCCGCTGTTGGCCGTCACCACGCGAAAGCCGGCCTGCTCCAAATAGTCGCGCACCAGCCGCACAATCTTCGCCTCATCGTCTACCACCAGAATGGTCTTGCGCATTTTCATCCCATCCCCTTCAATTCTCACCTGCAAGGATAATCCATTCTGCCCGGAGAATCAACTCTAATATTAATGTTCGCCGGCCCCCTCCGCGTTCATGATTGCACATCATCCATTCTGTGGTATAATGACAGCAGGGCATTACGGCAATATGCATGGGAAAATGCCCGGCCGGCTTCGCCCAAGGCTCCTTCCATCAGGAGGAAATGCGGATGTCCGATCCCAAGAGCACCATCAGCAAGCGCTCCATCGCCCTCATCCTATCCCTGCTAATGCTCTTCAGCCTGGTTCCCACGGTCTCTGCTGTCACTATCCACGGCGCAATCCAGGGCACGGTTTCCTGCGAGGGCAATCCGGTGAGCGGAACGGTGGTCTCCGTCGCCGGCCCCTTGCCCTCCACCAGCATCATCTGGACGGGCACCACCAACGCCGCCGGCGTCTACTTCACCGATTTCATCCTCCCTCCAGGGGATTACACGGTCCAGCTCTTCTACCTGGAAGGCGTCTGCCAGTTCGCTGAACCCATCAAGCCGGCCGCGGTCGCCGGCGGCAGTACCACCACGGTGGACTTCAGCGGCACGGCCTGCGCCGACATCATCCAGAACGGCTCCTTTGAGACCATGGACGTCTGGCAGGTCGGCCCCACCCCCTGGCCGGCGCGCTACTCCACCACCTATGCGCGCACCGGCCTGCGCTCCATGCGCTCCGGCATCGAACCATCCGAGCCGGATCGCGTCACCGAATCCTCCTTCTATCAGCGCATCACCGTGCCGGCGGACGCCGCCAGCGTCACCCTGACCTTCTGGTACCGGCCCTTCACGCAGGAGACACCCACCGCCGCCTGGGAGGAGGTGAGCTGGGCCGGCTATGACCCCCGCAGGGCCATCGCCGGCGAGCCTATGGTGGCGCCAGAAGCCCTGGCACAGCGCGACGCCACCGCCTACTGGTACGCCTATGACTGGCAGGAAGTGTTGGTGCTGGACGCCAGCTACCGCCTGCTGGAAGTGTTGATGCGCGAACGCTCCAACGCCGGCGCCAGCGGCTGGATCTCCCGAAGCTTCGACCTCACCCCGTACAAGGGCCGCACCATCAACATTTACTTCAACACCATCAACAACGGCACCGGCAATAAGCGCACCTGGATGTACGTGGACGACGTCCAGCTCTTCACCTGCGCACAGCCGCCGGCCTGCGTCCTCAACCCCTCCAATCAATGGGTGAACCTGTATGGGCTGGACAGCCAGTTCCACGGCGCGCCGCTGGCGCCCGGCACCCTCGTGCGAGCGTATGACGCCGCCGGCACCCTGGCCGGCTGTTTCGTGGTGCGCTCCAGCGGCCGCTACGGCGCCATGGCCGTGTATGCCGATGACCCCGAAACCGCGGTGGACGAGGGCCTGACCCCCGGCGAGCGCATCCGCCTGACGGTGAACGGCGAGCCGGCCATGACCCTCGGGCCGGACGAACCGCTCTGGACCGAGAACGGGGCACTGCTTCACGTCGAGCTGGCTGTCGGCGGCGCCATTACCCGCACCCTGCCCCTGCGCCTGGGCTGGAACTTGATCTCCTTCGACGTGATGCCGCCGGATACGCGGGTGGACACGGTGCTGGCGCCCATCGCCGGCCGCTTTACCCGCGTGCTGGGCTTCTCCTGCACCGCCGGCGCCCAATCGTACTACCCTTCACTGCCGCCGGGCATGAACACCCTGACAGACATGGACCCCTATCACGGCTACTGGATTTATGTCACGTCCCCAGTCACCCTGACCGTCAGCGGGCCGGAGATGCCGGACGGCATTCCCATCAGCCTCTGCGAGCGCTGGAACCTGGTAAGCTATCTGCCGGACGGCCCCCTGCCCGTCCTGCAGGCGCTGGACAGCATCGCCGGCGGGTTCCGCGCCGTGCTGGGCTTCGACGCCGGCGGCCTGTCCTACTACCCCGACCTGCCGCCGGAGATGAACACGCTTCAGCAGATGCGCCCCGGCCTGGGCTACTGGATCCGCATGAACCAGGCCGGCACGCTCACCTATTCGCCGGCCGGCCTTGGCCTGATGAACGCCCTGGCGCAGAGCGCGGAGCAGAGCGAGGTCTCCATCCCCGCCGGCCTGCGGCCCACCAACCGCTGGGTGGACGCCTACAGCCTGAATTCGACGCTGGACGGCCAGCCCCTGCCGGCCGGCAGTGTCGTGGAGGCTTTCGACCCGGACGGGGTAAAGATCGGCTACTTCGTGGTGAAGGAGGCCGGCCGCTTCGGCCCTATGCCGCTGTACGGCGACGACCCCTATACGCCCGAGGATGAGGGGGCCAAACCCGGCGACCGCATCATCTTCACCATCAACGGCCAGCGGGCGCTGACCTCGCCGGCGCGCCCGGTCTGGCCCGGCGAGTACGGCCTCCTGCAGGTGGACCTGCGCAGTTCGGCCGGCATGTCCCGCTAACGCAACGCCTCCCGCAAGAATTCTTGCGGGAGGCGTTTTCTTTGCCTAGCGATATATCAGCGGAAGCAGTATCGCCCGGGCTGGAGTAGCCGGCGGCGTGCTGGTTGAAGTTGGGGTGCGCGTAGGCGTATTGGTAGCCGGCGGCGTGCTGGTCGGAGTCGGCGTGCGCGTGGGTGTATTGGTAGCCGCCGGCGTGGGCGTGGCCGTGCCCTCGCCGGCATAATATACGTCACTGCGCCCCAGCGCGCTGTCCGCCAGCCAAATGACATGCCAGATATCCCCGGCCGCCGCACGCGCCTCACGCGCCTGGCTCATCCCTTCGGAGATATTCTCGGGAGCCATCCAGCCGGCCGCGGCATCCCAGCGCCGGCCGCGCACCATACCCCCCGCCCCCCAGACAATCATGCCGGCACCCCCTGGACGAAACGCCAGCCCCGGCCGGCCCAGCGGCGCCTCATCGGATACAACCGAGATCTCATCCCAGGTGCCCGCTGTCGGGTCAAAGCTCGACGTGACGGCCCGGGCGCTGTCTCCATCCCCCTCGACCCAGGCGAGCACCCAGGCATCGCCGCGCCAGGCCAGCGCCGGCCGGCGGGAGGGCACCTCCAGCGTCGCCGAGGCGTCCAGAATATCCCCCCAGCGCGCCCCGGTCCAGCGGCAGAACAGGATTTCCTCCGGATGTCCATCGCCCAGCGTCTCCTGCCAGGCCACTGCCGGCCGGCCGCGGTCATCGAACGCCGCGCTGGGGTAACTGCCCTGGCCAAAGCTCACTGGCCCTACTGTCCAATACACGCCGTCCGGAGAGGTCGCGGTGAAAATCCACGCCGCGCCGGCCACCCGCTCGCTCCAGGCCACTGCCAATGCGCCGGCCGTGGTCGCCGCCACCGCCGGCATTTCGGAGATATTCTCGCTTTCCGAGAGATTCTGCGGGATTCCCCACGCGCCGTTCTGCCAGCCGGCGATAAACACGTCCTGGGCAGTGCCAGTCGGCCGCACAAAGGCCAAATAGACCCGTCCTTGACCGTCCGCGGCCAGCGCCGGCTGACTGCCAGCGCCGATGGTCGCGGTACTGCTCCAGCCGGCGCCGGCGTTCCAACGGTGATACAGCGTCCCGCCGGCGCTCCACACCACATGCACCCGCCCCAAGCTGTCCACCACCACATCGGCGCCCTGCACGCCGGCCGTCGCGCTTGAGAGCACCACGATACCCGGCCAGCCGGCCCGCGCCGGCGGTAAGCCAAGCAGGAGCGCCATGCACAGGCTGAGGAGACCGGCGGCCGGCAGGATCCGCTTACGAAACACGCGCACCTCCCCTTTCGCAGACGCGCATGGGGTACCGGCCGCTGGCCGGTACCCCACACGTGCCGAGAATGTTACGGAGCGGTATCGCTGATGCGCACCAGCACCGCCATCAGCCGGCCGCTGGGCGAGAGCACAGCCTCCACATGGGCGAATTTGCCCACCGCCGGCCGACCCTCAATCTGCGTCCAGGGCGTCACCTCAACGTACTTATCCGCCACCTGCCAGGTGCCGAAGATGCGCGGCGGCAGGCGCTGGATGCGGCCTTCGATGATAATGGGCTGAGGCGGTTCGAGACCGCTGAGGTTCTTGATCTGGACCGCGATGAGCCGGCCGTCCGGCAGCTCCACCGCCCGCACCAGCACCGTGTCACCCACCTTTGGCTCCCCGATCAGGAGCGTATGCTCGGTGACCAGCACCTGGCGCTCCCCGACGGTCCAGAGCTGTTGATTGGCGTCTGCCGGCTCAATGCTCTGCACCACACCGGTGAACTCCATCACCCTGCGGTGAGGCCAGCCATTTTCGACCACATTGATGATCACCGCTTCCAGTTGCACTGCCGCGCCTGGAGTCGCTCCCGGCAGCACCTTGGCCCGCACCACCACGGCCGCGCCGAGGGAAAGCTCCCCGTGAATCACCGTCTGTGCGGTAATGGCAATGCGCAGGCCGTTCACCACCAGATAGTCCTCTCCGAGGTCTGTCACCAGACCCTTGATGGTGATGGTCGCCGGCGGCCTCTGTTGGAGCACGCGAATCATGACCGCCACCAGGCTTTCATCCGCCTGGACCTGCGCCAGCACCATCACCTGCGCGCCCACCTCGGCCGGCCCCGCCGCCTCATTAATGATGGTGCGCTCATTCACCTGGACGTTCCGGCCGGCGATGACCCAGGTTCCCACCTTCGTGTCAGTGGGCCGTGACTCGATGACGCCCTGGAACTGGACCATGCGCGGGCGCCGGCCCGCATCCCCGTTGGCGGCAAACGCCGCCGGCATCAGTGCCGTCAGGAGCACGACGGCGACAACCACTGCGCTGACTACCTTCATCCAGACCTTCTGTCGTTCGTTCATCGTTCCTGCCTCCTTGACCGAAAAGGTATCGAGCACTTGCGGATTCAACGTCGGGGCGCTCGTGTTCCGGGTGTGGGCTGGATCCCCACGGTAGGCTCCGGTGTGGGCCAGGGGCCGGGCGTCCACGCCGGCGTCGGGCGAGCCGGCGGCTCAGCGGTGGAAGTCGGCCAGGGCGAGATCGGCGTCCAGCCGGGTGTGGGCTGTGGCCCGGGGCGGTGCCGGCGCGTGGGCGTTGGCCACGGGGTCAACGTCGGCTCAAGCGTAGGCCCAGGTATGCGCGTCGGCCAGGGCGAGATGGCCGGCGTTGGGGTCCAGGGCTCCCTCGTCGGCCTGGTCGGCCGGGGCGTCACCGTCGGCCCAGGCACAGGGGTGCCGGTCGGGTGCGGCTGTCTGGTCCACGGCGCGGTCGGCGGTTCCCCGCCTGTGGGCGTCGGGAACGGCCCCTCCGGCCGCCGGCGGGTCCGCGTGGGCACGGCGCCAGGTGTGACGCTGGCGGATGGCGTCGGGCGAACTGCCGGGGTACGTCTGGGGCCCGGGGTCTCTCCGGGACGTGATGGCATCACCGCCGGCGGAGCTGTTGGCTGGACAGATGGCTCATGCCGGTCCTCTTCTGTCGTCGAGGTATCCCGCGCCGGCATCACCCTGACCGGCTCGCCGCGCATCAGCACAGCCTCGTCCCCGGCATATACCTCTGCTCCATCCACATCCCCCACGACTTGCACCACACCTTCCATCACCTGCACCCGCACCTGGTCCTGATCCTGCACCTCCACCCGGAAGCGGGTCCCGCGCACGATGATACTGCCGGCTGGGACGCGCACCTGGAACTCCGCCCAGGGCGCGGCGGCCGGCCGGACGACATACTCGGCACTGCCGGCCTCCTGCTCAATCACCACCTGCCGCCCCGCCGGCAGAAGCGGCCGGCGCTGAAGATGGGTCAGCTTCAGCTCCGCGCCGGCGTCCACCTTGATGAAGCTGCCATCAAAGAGGGAGACCTGGGCGCTCCCCTGTGCCACGCGCAGGCGACTGCCGGCTGGCAGGGTTTCCGCCGGCGGAAGCGCGCGCCACGGCATAGATTCCTGGCTTTTCACCTCCACCAGCGCCACTGCGCCCTCGGCCACTGCCGGCGCCACGACCGCCGAACCCTCTTTCCCCAGCGCATTCACCCACACGACCGCTGAGATGACCAGCACCATCACCGCCGCCAGCGCCGCCCAGACCCGCGTTCCGACGGGCAAACAGGATATCAGGGTACGGGAGCGCGCCGGCCTCCGATCATACAGCGCCTGGACGCGCTGTACGAGCTCGGCCGGCGGCTCTGGAAGCGGCTCCGCCCGTGCCGCCCGAAGGAACCGCCGCAGCCAGGCCAGCTCTGCACTGCACCGCGCGCACCCCGCCACATGGCGTTCCACCTGCTGATGTGCTTCAGGCGCCAGCCGGCCTTCCAGCCAGTCCGCCAACAGTTCCAGAGTTACCGGATGCGCGCTCATCCCAACATCCCCATTCGCTTCAACACCTGCCGCAGTTTCTCCAGACACCTCGCTCGGGTGGGACCGATACTGCCCGGCGGCATTCTCATCTGCCGGCTGATCTCCTCGTAGGATGGCTGGGACTGGTCAAAGTAGAGCATCCACAGCAGTTGCCGACAGCGTTCCCCGATCTGCTCCAGGGCCTCCCGCGCCATGACCTGATCCAGCCACAGCTCCTCGTCAGGATGCGCCTCCAGCAGATGCACGGCCGGGTCACCATCCACAGTCCCCTCCTCCGCCGGCCTCTGCCGCAAAACTTTCCAGGCCTCCCGCTTGGCGGTGGTGATCAGCCACTTCCCCACCGCCTGCGGTTCCCGCAGTTCGTCCAGGTGCTCGAACAGCCGCAGGAAGACGACCTGGAAGACATCGGCCGCCTCGTCAGGGTTCAGGCCGGCGCGCAGGGGAATGGCATAGACCAGGCGCTGATAGCGCTCCACCAGCGCGTCCCATGCCCAGCGCTGACCATTTCGACAGGCATGCACGAGTTCGGCATCGGTCAGGTCGGTTGGCACAATCCCCTCTCAGCCGGCGTTCCCGCCTTCCGTGATAGAAGAGCTATTAGAAAGACGAAAAAATACGCGCGCAGGATATGAGCTCGTATCCCTACATGTTTCGCGGCCTGACATCGCACGGGAAGCCGGCCATGTCCCGCTTCTATCACCTGTCGCCAAGCCCCTTGCCATTCTCCGCGAGTTCGAGTATCATTCCCTCAAGCCGAGCGCTGACATGACCTGATGAGGAGCTGACTGGCACATGTACCAACCTGTCCTCTCGTTTCCCGAGGGCTTCCTGTGGGGCACCGCCACCGCCTCCCACCAGGTGGAAGGTGGCAATACCAACAACGACTGGTACCTCTGGGAACAACAACCCGGCCGCATCTGCAACGGAGATCGCGCCGGCACCGCCTGCGACTGGTGGAACCGGGCGGAAGAGGATTTCGACCGGGCGCGGGAACTGGGACAGAACACGCACCGCCTGTCGCTGGAGTGGAGCCGGCTGGAACCCCGCCCCGGCGAATGGGACGCGGCGGCCTTCGCCCGCTACCGCCAAATGCTGGCCGGCCTGCGCCAGCGCCACCTCGAACCCATGGTAACGCTCTTCCACTTCACCCTCCCCATCTGGGTGGCACAGCGCGGCGGATGGATGAACCCGGAAACCATCTCCCTTTACACACGTTATGTCGAGCGCGTGGTGCGGGAGCTGGGCGACCTCGTCACATTGTGGTGCACCATCAATGAGCCGGTGGTCTATGCCTATCAGAGCTATCTGCGCGGCATTTGGCCGCCGGGCCGGCAGAGCTTCCCCGATGCCATCCGGGTCCTGCGCCATCTCCTGCTGGCACACGGCGAGGCCTACCGGCTCATCCACGCCCTGCAGGGCAGTGCACAGGTCGGCCTGGTGAAAAACATGCTGTATGTCGAACCCCTGCGGCCGGCCTCCTGGCTGGACCGCAAATGGGCCGGCTTTATGAACCGCCTGTACAACGAATTGAGCCTCATCGCCGTCACCGAGGGGCGCTTCCTGCCGCCGTTGGGCATGGAGAGAGTGCCCAAACTGATGGACTCCATAGACTTCCTGGGAGTGAACTATTACACTCGCGCCCTCTTCGGCGTGGACAAACGCCAATGGATGAACAGCCTGAACCCCCGGCTGAACACCGCCGGCGTCATCAGCGACTACGAGTACGGCGAGGTGTTCCCCGAAGGGCTGTACCGCATCCTCAAGCATGTGCAGGGCTATGGCAAGCCCATCTACATCACCGAGAACGGCGTACCTGACGCGGATGACGACCTGCGCCCGTACTTTATCCTTACCCATCTGGCGCAGATCTGGCGCGCCATCCAGGAAGGAGTACCCGTGCGCGGCTATTATCACTGGAGCCTGCTGGACAATTTCGAATGGTCCGAGGGCTATCGGATGCGCTTCGGGCTGATCGAGGTAGATTTCGCCACGCAGAGCCGGCGCGTGCGCCGGAGCGGCCGCATGTTCGCAGAAATCTGCCAGGCCAACGCCATCACCCCAGAGCTGGTGGAGCACTATGCGCCCGAAGCCATGGAAGCTGTCTTCGGCGCCGGCGTCCCCTCTGCCGTGAAGGAGGTAGGATGAGCGTCCGCCGGCAGGAGATCGACCAATCCACCGCCCTGCGCGAGATACAGGTGTCCGCCGGCACTGCCGCCGTGCTGGGCCTGCTCGAGCTGAAAATGGACACGCCGCCCACCACAGCCTACCTTATGCTGGGCGGCCGATGCCTGATGAACTGCGGCTTCTGCGCCCAGGCGCGCGACAGCAGTGCCTCCGCCCTGTACCTGTCGCGCATCACCTGGCCCCCCTTCCCACTGGAGGAGGTGGCCGGCCGCATCGCGCAGGCCTTCTCCCAGAACACGCTCCGGCGCGCCTGCCTGCAGGTCACCGTAGGGCCGCATGACTTCGAGCAGGCGCTGGAGGTAGTGCTCACCCTCCGCCGGCACAGCCCCATCCCCATCGACGTGTCCATCCTGCCCAATTCCATGGACGAGGTGCGCCAGCTCTTCAAGGCCGGCGTGGACCACATCGGCTTCGGGCTGGATGCCGCCTGCGAAAGGGTGTTCCGGCTGGTGAAGGGCGGAAGCTGGCGGCGCTCGCTGGAGATGATCGAAGAGACCGCCGCGTCCTTCCCGGGGCGCGCCGCCGTGCACCTTATCGTCGGGCTGGGCGAGACCGAGCAGGAAATGGTAGAGCGCATCGCCTGGATGCACCAGCGCGGCGTCACCGTCGGCCTGTTCGCCTTTACGCCCCTGCGCGGCACCGAGATGGAACACCTGCCGGCGCCGGCCCTCTCCCATTACCGCCGCATGCAGGCGGCACGCTACCTGATTTGCCGCGGTTTCGCCCGGTTATCCGATTTCACCTTCGACCAGGACGGCCGGCTGACCCGTATCGCCGTCCCTGGCTGGCGCCGGCTCCTGGAAGACGGCAGGGCATTCGAGACCTCCGGCTGTCCGGACTGCAACCGCCCGTACTACAACGAGCGGCCGGCCGGCCCCATGTACAACTACCCCCGCCCCCTCTCGGCGGAGGAAGCACAGCGGGCTGTCGAGGAAATGGAACTGGCCGGCTAGCCCCATCCCCTCCCCCTCCGCCGGCGGCCCCTCCCAACACCGTCCTGCCCCATTTTTGACAATCTGCCCGCTCTCTGCTATACTGGGGCCGTGCGGTGGAGAGGGCCATCCACCGGCGTGACTGGAGGGATGGCAGAGCGGACGATTGCGGCGGTCTTGAAAACCGTTGTGGGCTTTGCCCACCGGGGGTTCGAATCCCTCTCCCTCCGCCTGATGGCTATCTCAGAAGTAAGGGGAGATGCCAGAGTGGTCGATTGGGGCCGCCTGCTAAGCGGTTGAGGGGCTGAATAGCTCCTCCTAGGGTTCGAATCCCTATCTCCCCGCCTTGGCAAATCATATACTACATGCCCCCGTAGCTCAGTGGATTGAGAGCGCTTCCCTGCGGAGGAAGAGGCCACAGGTTCGAATCCTGTCGGGGGTACCAAGCAAGGCCTTGTCACCATCATGGTGGCAAGGCCTTTTTCTCCCATCCGCCGGCACCCGACCAGCGATATCAGGAGGGGCACGCATGCATCACCTGCCGCTGACATCCGAGGACATGGAACTAATCCGCGCCGCCGAAGAAACCCTGCGCCGCGCCTATGTGCCGGACCGCCATACGGTTGCCGCCGCCGTGCGCGCCGGCTCCGGCCGCATCTATACCGGCGTCAACATCGAGGGCATCCACGGCCCATGCGCCGAACCGGTCGCCCTGGGCAACGCCTTCGCCCACGGCGAGCGGAACATCCTGGCTATGGTAGCCGTCCACCGCGCAGAGAACGGCTGCACGGTGCTGTCTCCCTGCGGGAACTGCCGACAGCTCATCCTCGAGTACGCGCCGGACGCGCATGTCATCCTGGTCGAGGATGGCCGGGTCGTCAAGGCGCCGGCGCACGAGCTCCTGCCGGGCGCCTACCACTATTTTGACCACAACGCTACGGCCGAATAATCCGGCCTCCCGCCGTTTGACAACATCGCCCATCCGTGCTATTATTCGCGATGATTGAACATTTATTCATATGATTCGAGAAACGGAGACGATGAACGCCGGCATGGACCAACCGCAGGAATCCTGTGCGCTGTCGCTCCCCTTCGTGGATGAGCAAACCGCCGCACGCCTTGCGGAAATATTCAAGGCGCTGAGCGACCCGACCCGCGTGCGGTTGATCGCCGCACTGTGCGCCGGCGAACGCTGTGTGCATGAGCTGGCCGAACAGCTCGAGATGAGCCAGTCCGCCATCTCCCACCAGCTCCGCACCCTGCGCCAACTGCATTTGGTCCGCTCCCATAAAGAAGGCCGGCATGTCTACTACGCGCTGGACGATGACCACGTGCTCACCCTTTTCGCCCAAGGACTGGACCACGTCCAGCACATCTGACAGACTGCCGGCCGGCATAGCCCATCATCCTGACCGCATGGAGACCTGACAGCACGTCGCGACGGGGCGACCGCAAGGTCGCCCATCATTCTGGAATATCAATGAATGTATGCTCATATTCTCATATATGAGGCACTGACATGGAAGAGCTACAGCACCGCCCATTCCCTGAACAACCTGAACTGCGGGAATGCCCCGCCTGCATCGGCCGGCTGAAGGATAACCTGCTCGCCCAGGCCGGCGTCGAGGCCGTGGACTTGGACGCACAGGGCATCCTCCGCGTGCGCTTTGATCCGGAGCGGGTCTCCTCCGCTTCCCTGCTGGAGCAGGCACGCCGGCAGGAATCCACCCTCCAACAGGACATCCGCCACCTGCGCTACATCATCGGCGGCATGGACTGCACGGAATGCGCGCGCACTATCGAGAAAGCGGTGCGCCGGCTTCCCGGCGTGCGGGACGCCTTCGTGAATTTCGGGCTGGGGACCCTTATCGTCGAAGTCGAAAGCGATGCCGAGCCTGGGCCGGCCATCGAGCGGCAGGTCTCCGCCCTGGGCTACACCCTGCAGGAGGGCGACGGCGCTCAGGTCACCGTGTTTCGCGTGGAGGGCATGGACTGCGCGGACTGCGCCGCCAAACTGGAACACATTGTGGCATCGCTGGAGCAAGTGCGCTCCGCCAAAGTGAACTTCGGCGCCGGCCTGCTCACGGTGGAGCATCAGCGGCCGGACATCATCGAGGCGGTCCAACAGCAGGCGCAGGCCGCCGGCTACCGCGTGGAACCCGCTGATCGAGCCGCGCAGGAAACCTCCCTCCCCTGGTGGAAGCCGCGCGACCGGCGCGAGTGGCTCACGCTGGCCAGCGGGCTGGCCTGGGCGGCCGCCGGCATCCTGCATCTTGCCGGCGCGGGACCGCTCCTCACCATCCCCTTTTGGGCGGCCTCTATCTTGCTGGGCGGATTTCCCATCGCCCGTGCCGGCCTCGCCGCGCTCCGCACCGCTCGTTCCATCGACATGAACCTGCTGATGACGGTCGCGGTACTCGGGGCGGCCGGCATCGGGGAATGGGCAGAGGCCGCCACGGTGGTGTTCCTCTTCTCCATCGGCCACATCCTGGAGGCGCGCACCATGGACCGCGCCCGGAATGCCATCCAGAAGCTCTTCGACCTCTCCCCGCGCCTGGCGGCGCGCCTGCGCGACGGCATGGAAGAGAAGGTGCCGGTGGAAGCCTTACAGGTCGGCGACCGCATCCTGGTGCGTCCTGGCGAACGCATCCCCATGGATGGGCAGGTGCTGGCCGGCCGCTCCAGCGTGGACCAATCTCCCATTACCGGGGAATCCATGCCGGTGGAGAAAGGTCCGGGCGATGCGGTGTACGCCGGCGCCCTTAACGGCGAGGGCGCGCTGGAAATCGCCGTCACCTGCCTCGCACAGGACAATACCCTGGCGCGCATCGTCCACATGGTGCAGGAAGCCCAAGGCTCGCGCGCCCCGTCCCAGCGTCTGGTAGACCGCTTCGCGGCGGTGTATACCCCGGTCGTGCTGGCGCTGGCCGCCGGCATTGCCGCGGTGCCTCCCCTCGCGTTCGGGGAACCCTTCCTGCCCTGGCTCTACCGGGCGCTCACCCTGCTGGTCATCTCCTGTCCCTGCGCGCTCGTAATCTCCACCCCGGTGGCCATCGTCTCCGCGCTGAGCCAGGCCGCCCGCCAGGGCATCCTGATCAAAGGGGGCCTGCACCTGGAGAACGCCGGCCGGCTCAAAGCAGTGGCCTTCGACAAGACCGGCACCCTCACCCGCGGCCGGCCCGTCGTGACCGACCTCATCAGCTTCAACGGCCATAAACCGGAGGAACTGCTGGCCATCGCCGCCTCCATTGAGGAGCGCTCCAGCCACGCGCTGGGCGAAGCTATCGTATCCGCCGCACAAGAACGCGGCGTGATGCGCTGGAAGGCCGAGGATTACCGGGCGCTCGCCGGCCAGGGCGCCATGGCGCGCGTCAACGGCTGTCTCTTTATCCTGGGCAACGCCCGCCTGATGGAACAGTACGCCCTGCTCAATCCGGAGGCCCGGGAACAGCTCGAAGCGCTCCAGGAACAGCGCCGCAGTGTGGTGCTGGTAGCCAGCCGGGAAGCATGCGAACATGCTGGAGGGCCTCATCTCATCGGCGCCATCGGCCTGGCGGATGAACCCCGTCCGGAAGCCGCAGAGGCCGTGCGAAGACTGCGCGCCGCCGGCATATCCCGCATCATCATGCTCACCGGCGACCATCACCGCGTCGCCGAGGCCATCGCCGGCGAGCTGGGCCTGGACGAGTATTACGCGGAGCTTCTGCCGGCGCAAAAGGTACAGATCGTGGATGAGCTGATGAAACGCTACGAACGGGTCGCCATGGTAGGCGACGGCGTCAACGATGCGCCGGCGCTGGCCCGCGCCACCATCGGCATCGCCATGGGCACCGTCGGCACCGACGTAGCGCTGGAGACCGCCGATGTGGCGCTCATGTCAGATGACCTGCGCAAAATCGCCGATCTGGTGCAGTTGGGCCGGCGCACCCGCCGCAACATTATCCAGAACGTCGTCTTTTCCCTGGCTCTCAAGCTGACGTTTCTGGCGTTGGCCGTGGCCGGCATGGCCACGCTGTGGATGGCTGTCTTCGCCGACGTCGGGGCCTCCCTGCTGGTGACGCTGAATGGACTGCGTCTGCTGGCCGGCCCCCGCCACTCCGCCCACACCCACTCCGGGTAACAGTTCTCTGCCGGCGGACGCAGGGGGAAGAGGGCAGGTCCTCTTTCCCCCTGCGATTTGCGGGTATCTGCACGGTTGATTATTATATCTCCCGGAATGGCCCGGAGGTCCCGCAAAATGCCCACCACAACTCCAGCCCAGCGCATCTATCGGCTCATCCTATTCTTTTTCTTCCTGGTTTTCGTGGGTGTCGCCGGCTATACCCTCATTGAAGGGCTTTCCCCGCTGGACGCCCTCTATATGACCATCATCACGATCTCGACCGTGGGCTTTCAGGAAGTGCGGCCGCTTTCTGCCAGCGGACGCCTCTTTACCATGGCATTGGTACTGCTGGGGGTCGGTGCCGGCGCCTATACTTTCGGCACCATTGCGGAATTCCTGATCGCCGGCGAGCTGGCCGGCACCCTCAAGCGGAGGAGACTCATGCGCGCCATCGAACGCCTGCAAGGACATTATGTCATCTGCGGATACGGTCGGGTCGGAGAGCAGGTGGCTCGTGGATTGGCCGACGAGGGCATCCCCTGTGTCATCGTGGATCAGTCCAGTGAAGCCGTCCAGCGCTGTGAGGAGTGCGGCATCCTGTACGTCATGGGGGATGCTACCGAGGACGAGACGCTCCTGCGCGCCGGCATCCAGCGCGCTCGCGGCCTGGTGGCCGTGCTGGACAACGATGCCGAAAACGTCTTCGTCGTCCTCAGCGCCCGCTCGCTCAACCCGAACCTGATCATCATCGCCCGCGCCACGACGCGAGAGGCCGAGGCGAAACTGCGGAAAGCCGGCGCCGACGGCGTCCTGTCCCCGTATCAACTGGCGGCGCACCGCATCGTGCGCGAACTGACCCGCCCGCACGTCATGATCTTCCTTGAGAAGGCCATGGGGAACGACCCAGAGCTGTACATGGAGGAGATCCGCATCCACCCCGCTTCGGAGCTGGTGGGGAAAACATTGGGGGAAGCGGAACTGCGCACGCGCACCGGCGCCAACGTGCTTTCCATCCTGCGCGGGGCGGATCAGCGGGTGATCGATTGGGCGCCCGACCTGACCCTCCAGGCCGAAGATGTCATGGTGGTGCTGGGCCGGCCCGAACAGGTGGAAGCCCTGGCGCGGCTGGCCGGCGATGAGAGATTTCTATTGCGCTCCGCCCGAAGGCGGACGGGAAGGAACCCTCAATCCTGAATGCCGCCGCGCCGGCGAGCCCATGCCGCGGCGGCCATCACGTCCAACAGGAGCGCGCCGGCCGCCATCACCACCCACCCCCATCCCCAGGGCGCCGGCGCGCCGTACACCCGGTCGATGGCCGGCTTGACCCGCAGGAACGCCCATACCGCGCCGCCCGCGGCCAGGGAATTCACCCCGGCCGCCAGCCGGATGCACCAGCGCCACGGCAGAAGCCGCCATATCGGCACCAACACTAGGGAGGCCAGGCCGGCCAGCATGATGACAGTAGCAAGACGAAACTCGGGCATCCAGAGCAGAGCCGGATACCAGGCCGGCGGCAGGAGCGTCAGGGAAGTCAGCACGCCGGCCGCCAGACCCACAAGTCCCCCGTACCAGCGCAGTCGCAGGGCGGGATGGAAGGCGCACAGCGCCAGCGCGAGGGTGATGGCGCCAGCCGGCAGGAGGAACCAGCCGCGCCACACCGCCAAGGTGCCGGCGCGAAACTCCCCCAGAAACTTCACATACTCCGCCAGGTCATAGCCCAGCAGGACCAGGCCGGCAGCCTTATGGCTGACCCAGGGCCCCCAGTATCCGCATACCAGCAGGGCCAGGCCGGCCAGTACGCCGGCCCTTTCCAAACCGTTCACGCGCTTATCGCTCATGCATCACCTGCGCATATTCACGTATCAGCGCCTCCGCCGATTTCTGCCAGGTGAACCCGGCCGCCCGCGCCAGGCCGGCCGCCCGTAGCCGCTCCCGCAGTTGGCTGTCTTCCACCCCACGACGCAGGGCCTGGGCGATGGCCGCTTCATCCATAGGGTCGAACAAGAGGGCCGCATCGCCGACCACCTCGGGCAGGGAAGGGGCGTTGGAGCAGGTGACCGGACAGCCGCATGCCATCGCCTCCAGCGGCGGCAGGCCAAACCCCTCGTACAGGGAAGGATAGACGAAGAGCCAGGCACAGCGGTACAGTGCCGGCAGGAAGCGGTCCTCCACAAAGCCCAACAGATGCACATGCTCGCGGACGCGCAGGGCGCGATGGGTCTCGAATATTTCCTCGTACAGCCACCCTTTCCCGCCGGCGATGACCAGCTCGGGGAAATCCCCGCCGGCTTCCTCCCATGCCCGTTCGTACGCCCGCATCAGCCGCACGTAATTTTTGCGCGGCTCCAGCGTCCCCAGGCTGAGGATATACGGCGCGCTCAGCCCAAAGCGCTCGACCAGCTCGGCATCCTGCGCCGGCTCGGGGGCCGGCGAGAAGCGCTCCTCCACCCCGCCGTACACCACCGCGACCTTCTCGGCCGGCACGCCCAGCAGTTGCACCAAATCCTCCCGCGCCGCCTGCGAATCGGCCAGGATGCGCGCCGCCCGCTTCAAAGAACGCGGCACCACTCGCATGAGATAGCGCCGCAGATGCGGATGCGCGCACTCGGGAAAGCGCAGGAAAGAGAGGTCATGCACGGTGAGGATGCCGGGGGCACGGGTTGGCGGCAGGACGAAGTCAGTGGCATGAAAGAGGTCACAGCGGCCGGCCCACACCTCCGCCGGCAGTGGCACGCCGGCCCGATGCCACAAGATGGTCAGGGCACGCTCTGGGATGGCGGTGTCCGCCATCTGCACATAGGGTGGCCAGCCGGCCCGCTCGGGATGACCCGCCGGCACGGGGCCAGCCACGAAAAGGGTCACGCGGTGCTCCGCAAGAAGCGGCGCCGCGGCACGGATCAGGTGGCGGGTCAGCCGACCGATGCCGGCGGCCTGGCGCACCGCCGGCGTGTAGTCAATGACAATGCGCACCTTACAGGCCCTTATAGGTCCAGATGCGGTTGATGCCGTAGTTCCAGAACAACACGATAAGGATGGCGATGGCCTTGGCCACGTTATACCCCAGCCGGCCCAGCCACGGCCCGAACACGTAATGGTCCAGGCTCAGGAACACCAGTTGATTAATGCCCAGCCCAACGAGGTTCACCAGGGCGAACTGCGGCAGTTGGGTGCGGATGGGCCGCTGGCGGGATTCCGGAAACGTCCACAGGCGGTTCCAGGTGAAATTGCTCAGCACCGCCGCGCTGAACGAAAAGGTGTTGGCCAGCGCCTTGGACCAACCAAAGGTCAGTATCAGGAAATTGAGCACGCTGAAGTCCACCACCGCGCCCAGCGTGCCCACCAGCGCGAACTTGATGAAGCGCTCCAATTCCCGGGTGTTGCCGCGCGCCTTCTCCAGCGCGCCGGCAACGAAGGGGATTTTACACAGGGGCGTCTTTCCGAGAAAGCCCAACCCCCAATCCACCAGCCTCGACATGGACAGTGTCTCGTTCCTCATGCGCAGATGCCCCTGCCAATGGGATGATCAATCCGAGCCACAGGGCAATTTGCAGGTAAATGCCCTGGACATACAGGTTGTCGAACAGGTTGTGCACGCTGAGATGGGCGATGACGCCCAAAACGCCCAGCGCCAGGCCGCGCCAGATGCCGGCGCTTCGCCGGCGGGCCTGCCAGGCCTGCCAGGCCGCGCCGGCCCAGAACAGCACATAGGCCAGCGCACCGAACAGCCCCGTCTCCGCCGCGATGTTCAGATAATAGTTATGCGCATGCCCCAGCGGCTCCGGCCAGCGGGGCAGGCGGTAGGCCGGATAGACCGGTTCGTAATTCCCGATGCCCACGCCCAGCCAGGGATGCTCGCTGAACATGCGTTCCGCCGCCTGCCAATGCGCCAACCGCTCCACCACCGCCCAGTTCGCCGGCGTCGGCACCACATCGCTCACATCCCCCAGCGTGAAGTAATCGGTGAAATCGGTCACCCGCAGTACCAGGGACGCCGGCAGTACCCGCCCGAGTTCCATCACGATGAAGACGCCGGCCAGCACCAGCACCGCCAGCATCGTCAGGAACGCCGCCCGCCGGCCCCGCAGAACCAGCACCGTCAGCACCGCCGCCGCGGCGCCGAACCACCCGCCCCGCGACCAGCTCATCAGCACAGCCGGCCCCATGGTCAGCACGCCGGCGGCGCCCAGGAGCCACAGCACGCGTTCCCCCCAGGATGCGCCGGCCCGCCACGGCCAGTAGCTGATGATCAGGGCCAGCGCCGCCGGCAGGATGATGCCCAGATAGCCGGCGTACGGGTTAGGCTGGCGGAATGTCCCATAGGCGCGCATGAAGCGCCCGAACAGGATAAAACCCTCCGGCCCGACCCCACGCAGAAACTGATACCAGCCCAGCAGAGCGGCGGCAATGCCGGCAGTGAGCGAGGCGCCCAGGACGACCTTCCGTTCGCCGGCGTTCGGCAGGGATGCGGCGCACAGCATCACGGCGCCGAATTCCAGCCATTTGCTCAGCTCCTTGACGGCATAGCTCAGGGAAAGCGCCTGCGTGATGGAGACCAGCATGGCCGCCACCAGCAGGCCGAACAGGGGCCACAGCCGGCTGGGCGCCATCCATACCCGCCGCCATGCCGCCATGTACATGCACCAGGCAGCGATGACGAACAGCGCGTAGAATTCGGCCAGCCCGACCGACGCCGGCCCCAGCGGCACCTCCCGCAAGGAGCCGAAGGGCACCAGCAGTGCCAGGAAGCCCAGCCCCAGCGCCGGCCGTATCAGGGTGATGCCGACAGCCAGCGCGCCCCCTACGATCAGGATGCCCCACGATAGGGGTGCCAGCGCCAACACGACAGCCAGGCCGGCCGCAGTTGCCGCGCCGGCGGCATCGCGCCAAGACAGGCCGGCGGGTGCGGAATATCCCCCGATACCCAGCCGGCGCTTCCCACCCTGCTTCGTCACCGATCCTCTTCCTTATGCTCGCACCGTCTACCCGCTCAATATAGGCACGGCGTGGGGATTTGTCAAAACACTGGCCTATCACGGCCCGATGATGCGTCAACCGCATCCCGACTTGTCAAACACCCCCACTTGTGGTTACATTATGCCTGTCCAGCCGGCGCGGCCCGGCGACAAATCACCTTCAGGATGCCAGCATGCAGTCCGGCCTCATCTCTGTGATCATCGTCAACTGGAACAGCGGCCATCAACTGGCGCTCTGTCTGGAATCCCTGGCACAGCAAACCCATCGCCCTCTGGAGATCATCGTCGTGGATAATGCATCGAGCGATGGCTCTTTGGCGCCGGCCCTTGCCGCCGGCCGCGTGCAGATCATCCGCAACGACATCAACGCCGGCTTCTGCCGCGCCTTCAACCAGGGATATGCCATCAGCCAGGGCGAGTTCATCGTATCCCTGAACCCGGACGTGTACCTGCTCCCCGACTTCCTCGCCCGGCTGGCCGAACGGCTGGCCGGCATGCCGGCCGCCGGCCTGGCCTGCGGCAAGCTCTGGCGCGGCGACAGCCCTTGGGCCGGCTGCACCCTTGATTCGACCGGCCTGTTCCTTTCCCGCTCCCGCCGGCCCTACGACCGCGGCCAGGGCCAGGTTGACCGCGGTCAGTTCGACCGCGCCGAAGAGGTCTTCGGCGCCTGCGGCGCGGCCTGGATGGCGCGCCGCACCATGCTGGAGGATGTGCGCTGTCTGGGTGAGGTGCTGGACGAGGACTTCTTCGCCTACTACGACGACGCCGACCTGGCCTGGCGGGCGCGTTCCCGCGGCTGGCAGTGCTGGTACGAGCCGCGCGCCGCCGGCTGGCATGGGCGCGGCGGCGGCGATACCCTGCGCAAGCCGTCACGCGCCCCGAAAATGGTGTTCGCCCAGCGGCACGCCGTCAAAAACCGCTACCTGATGATGCTGAAGAACGACACCCCCGCCGGCCTGCTCCCGGCCCTGCCGCGCATATTGGCGGAGGACGCCCTCCGCCTGGGCTATATGGCTCTGCGCCGGCCGGCCCTCCTGGGCGCGTACCTGGATGTCGTCCGCCTCCTCCCCCGCATGCTGGAGAAGCGCCGGGAGATCCGGGGCCGGCGCCGGGTGCCTGACCATTTCATTTATCGGTGGTTCCGATGATGCGCGTCGCCGAGGTCTTCTACGAACCCATCCACAGCGGGCAGGCGGTACATGTGCTCTCGCTCGCCCAGCATCTGGACCGCCGGCAGTGCACCCTGCATGTCTGCTATCCCGCCGGCGACGAGCGCACCCGCCGGCGGCTGGCGGAACTGGGAGTAGCGGGACATCCCTGGCCCATGGGCAAATGGCAGAACGCCGGCCCCTTCCTGGCCCTCCTGCGGCTGGTGCGCCAGGAGCATATTCACATCGTCCATGTGCACAGCCAGTTCGCCGGCATCTGGGCACGGCCGGCGGCGCGGCTGGCCGGCGCCGGCGTCGTCTACACCCCACAGACCATCCGCATCCGCCAGACCGCGCTCCAGCCCATATATGAGGCGCTGGAGCGTGCCTGGCGCCGCATCACCGATATCACGATTGCCGTGTGCGAGGCAGACCACCAGTGGATGCTGGCCAAGGGTTGGGGAACGCCGGCCTCGGTAGTCACCGTGTACAACGGCCTGGACTGGCAGGAGTGGGAACCGCGCCAGATGACCAGGGAGAAAGCCCGGGAACGGCTGGGATGGCCGCAATCGGTGCCGGTCATACTGCAGGTCGGCCGGCTGGACGCCCAGAAGGCGCCGCAGGATTTCGTGCGCATGATGCGCCATCTGCACGCCCAGCGCCCAGACGCCCGCGGCTTCCTGGCCGGCGACGGCCCTCTTCGCGCAGAAGTGGAAGCGATGACCCGGCAGTACGGCCTGGAACACGTCATCACCCTGCTCGGCCAGCGCCAGGACGTGCCGCTCCTGCTGGCCGCCGCCGATGTGGTGACGCTGACCTCCTATTGGGAGGGACTGCCGTACAGCCTGCTGGAGGCCGGCGCCATGGCCAGGCCGGCCGTCGCCACCGCCGTCAACGGCGTGCCGGAGGTCATCCAGCATGGGGTGACCGGCCTGCTGGTGCCGGCCGGGGAGCCGGCGGCCATGGCCCAGGCTGTGCTGAGGCTACTGAACGATCCCGACCGCGCCGGCGCTATGGGTCTGGCCGCCCAGCGGCGGGTGCGCGAGACGTTCGACGTCCGCCGCACCGCGGAAGGGGTGATGCGGGTGTACCAGCAGGTCCAACAGCTACGAGGTCGTTGACCTATGCCGTTCACAGTGACGGGTGACCCGGACGTGGAACAGCGCATCGCCGGCCACATG
>JAPWUQ010000123.1 GCA_028275445.1 Anaerolineae bacterium
TTGGCGCAGTCCATCCCGAACAGCTTCATCCCACAGCAGTTCAAGAACCCCGCCAATCCGGAGATTCACCGTCAGACCACGGCGGAGGAGATCTGGCGCGATACGGACGGCCGGGTGGATATCCTGGTCGCCGGCGTGGGCACCGGCGGCACCATCACCGGCGTGGCCGAGGTCATCAAGGCGCGCAAGCCCTCTTTCCGCGCCATCGCGGTGGAGCCAAAGCAGTCGCCCGTGCTCTCCGGCGGTCAGCCCGGCCCACACAAAATCCAGGGTATCGGCGCCGGCTTCATCCCGGATGTGCTGCGGCTCGACCTGGTGGATGAGATCATCCAGGTGGACCAGTTCGATGCGATGCAGACGGCCCGCCGGCTGGCCCGCGAGGAGGGCATTCTGGTCGGCATCTCCTCGGGCGCGGCGGCCTTTGCCGCACTGCAGGTGGCCGCCCGGCCGGAGAACGCCGGCAAGCTCCTGGTAGTGGTCCTGCCGGATACGGGCGAGCGCTACCTGAGCACGGAGCTGTTCGAGTTCAACGCCGGCCCCACCTGGTAAGGAGGAGCTTATGGGAAGCCTCTATTTTGACCATTCGGCCACGACGCCCATGCGGCCGGAGGTCATCCAGGCAATGATGCCGTACTTCGCGGAGCACGCCGGCAACCCCTCCAGCATCCATATGTTCGGCCAGCGCGCCAAGCGCGCCCTGGATGAGGCGCGCCGCACGGTGGCGGATTTGCTGGGAGCCAAGCCGGCGGAGATCTACTTCACCAGCGGCGCTACGGAGAGCAATAACATCGCCATCCAGGGCGCGGCCAAGTCCTACGCCATGTTCGGCCGGCATCTTATCACCAGCGCCTTCGAGCATCATGCGGTCCTGCACACCTTTCAGGCGCTCGAAAAGCAGGGGTTCCAGGTAACCTATCTCCCCGTGGACGAGCAAGGGCTGGTGCGGCCGGAGGAGGTGGAGAAGGCCCTGCGCCCGGACACCATTTTGGTGAGCATCATGCTGGCGAACAATGAGGTGGGCACGGTTCAGCCCATCCGAGAGATCGCCGGCATCCTGCGCCGGCGGGGTATCCTCTTCCATACGGACGCGGTCCAGGCCGTGGGCAAGATCCCGGTGAATGTGCGAGAGCTGGGCGTGGATATGCTGTCCCTGACGGCGCACAAGTTCTACGGCCCCAAAGGTGTGGGCGCCCTGTACGTGCGGGAAGGGGTCGAGATCGCCCCGCTTTTCTTCGGGGGGCACCAGGAAGGCGCCCTGCGGCCGGGCACGCAGAACGTGCCGGGCATCGTGGGATTGGCCGCGGCCCTGCGCCTGGCCTGTCAGGAGATGGAGGAGGAGAGCGCCCGTCTGCGCCGTTTGCGCGATCTGCTGGAGCAGTCCATCATCGAACGCATTCCCGACGTACATATCAACGGCCACCCGGACAAGCGGCTGGCCCATATCAGCAATGTCAGCTTCGCCGGCCTCGATGGGGAGGCCCTCCTGCTGGCGCTGGATATGCAGGGCATCGCGGTCTCGACCGGCTCGGCCTGCACTGCCGGCTCCACCGAGCCGTCCCACGTCCTGCGGGCCATGGGAGTGGACCCGCTGTTGGCGCGCGGCAGTATCCGCTTCTCCCTGGGGCGCGATAATACGGAGGAAGATATCCGCTTCCTCATTGAGGTGCTGGTCCCAGCAGTCAGCCGGCTGAGGCAGATGGCGCCGGCGGGCGCGTGAGGGGGGATGCATGGGCAAGCGGGTCATCGTGGCGATGTCCGGAGGAGTGGATTCCTCCGTAGCCGCGGCGCTGTTGCGTGAGCAGGGATATGAGGTTATCGGTATTGGCTTGCGCCTGCCCGGCATGTCGCGCGGTGATGGCCGGACACGCACCTGTTGCGGCATTGCCGGCATGGAGGATGCCCGCCGTGTGGCCCAACTGCTGGACATCCCCTTCTATGTCCTGAACTATGAGGATGTCTTCGACCGGCTGGTCATTGAGCCGTTCTGCCGCGCCTACGCCGGCGGCCGCACCCCCAATCCCTGCATTGACTGCAACGTGCACATCAAGTTCGGTGTGTTACTGCGGACTGCGCTGGCCTGGGGAGCGGATTACCTCGCTACCGGTCATTACGCACGCGTGGTGGAAGCGCTGGGCGTTGGTCCTTCCTTGTGGAGAGCGCGCGACCGGGACCAGGATCAGTCGTATTTCCTGTATGCGTTGGGACAGGAGCAGTTGTGCCGTGCGCTGTTTCCGCTGGGCGATCGGAGCAAGGGCGAGGTGCGGGAGATCGCCCGCCGGCTGGGACTGCCGGTGGCGGAGAAGCCGGCCAGCCAGGATATCTGCTTCCTGCCGGATCGGGACTATCGCGCCCTGATCATCGAGCGCTGTCCGCAGTGCGTTCAGCCGGGGGAGATCGTGGACACAGCCGGCCGCGTGCTGGGCCGGCATGCCGGCGCACCGGCCTACACCGTCGGCCAGCGCCGCGGCCTGGGCATCGCCGCCGGCGTGCCCCTGTATGTCCTGCGAGTCGACCCGACGCACAACCGCGTCATCGTGGGCCGGCGCGAGCAGACCTTCTGCCGCCAGATGTGGGTGGAAAAGCTCCATTGGATGGCAGAGATGGGACCGTCTCACGTGCACTGCCTGGTGAAGACGCGCCATCGCGGCGTGGAAACGCCGGCGGAAGTCCTGCCGGATTGGAGCCGCCGCACCGCCCATATCCGTTTCCTGCGCCCGCATCCCATTTCTGCGCCGGGGCAGGCCGCGGTCTTCTATGATGGGGAGATGATTCTTGGAGGAGGGGTTATCACCGACTATGCCTGAACAGCATATGGAGCGCTATTCCCGACAAATACTGTTCCAGCCCATTGGCCGGCCCGGTCAGGAGCGTCTGCTTGCCAGCCGGGTGGTGATCATCGGCCAGGGGGCGCTGGGGACCGTGATTGCGGACCACCTGGCGCGCGCCGGCGTGGGGCATCTGGTGCTGGTGGATCGCGATTTCGTGGAGCTGAGCAATCTTCAGCGGCAGAGCTTGTTTGACGAAGAGGATGCTCACCAACGTTTGCCGAAGGCCATCGCCGCGGCGCGGAAGCTGGCGCGGGTGAATTCTGAGATCGAGATTGCGCCTCTGATCGCTGACGTGACGCCGCGCAATGTGGAGGAGCTGATCGCCGGCGCAAACCTGGTCATGGATGCCACCGACAACCTGGAAACACGCCTGCTCCTCAATGACGCCTGTCTGAAGGCCGGCATCCCCTGGATTTACGGCGGCGCGGTCGGTTCATCGGGCATTGTCATGAGCATCGTGCCAGGGGAAACACCCTGCCTGCGGTGCCTGATTGACGAGCCGCCGCCTCCCGGAGTCCTGCCGAGCTGTGACACGGTAGGGGTCTTGAACGCTACCACGGCTACCGTGGCATCCATTCAGACGGCCGAGGCGCTGAAGCTCTTGACAGGGCATGCGCCGGCCGCCGGCGTGCTGTATCTCGATGTCTGGGAAGGGACGTTTGACCGGATGCCGCTGGAGCGCCGGCCGGACTGTCCCGCTTGCGTGCAGAGGAATTTCGAGTATCTGGCCGGCGCGCGCACCGCCTGGACGACGGTGCTGTGCGGCCGCAATGCGGTGCAGATCGTCCCGCCGGACGAGCGGGGCATTTCGCTGGAGGACCTCGCGGGCCGGCTCGCCAATGTGGGCCGTGTGACCTACAACGGTTTCCTGCTCAGTCTGGAAGTGGATGGGCGGGAGCTAGTCATTTTTCCCACTGGGCGCGCCATCATCAAGGGCACGACTGATGAAGCGGAGGCGCGCACCCTATATGCCCGATATATCGGCACCTGATGAAAACGCATGGGGGGCCGGCACTGCTGACCCCCCATGCGTTTTCTACCTTCAGCGGGTGATCTCGAAGCGCCGGCCGGCGCTCCGCCCGAAGACCTCGGGGAAGTACATCTCGTAGGCCGTCGCCGGCATGACCTGGAAACTGCCGGGCAGGCTGGCGCGCATCAGATAGGTGTACTGATAGGTGCCTTTCGCCAGGTACGTGGCGAAGAGGACCACTTTTTCATCCCGCAGTTCGGTATGGGTGGGGGTCCACCATCCGTACCACCACCACTTCCACCAGGGGCCTTTCTGCTTCTCCACTTGCTCCAGGCGCGGCGGCTCCATGGTGGCGCTGGTGGTCGCCAGGCTGGTGTCAATGGCCTCACAGCCGGCCGGCAGGGGGTCCTCCACCACCACGTAGTGCAGGTCATTGGGCGCGATGATGGTCAGCCGCACCTGGATGACGTCGCCCACCTTGGCGGCGGTAATGGGGGTGTCGGGCGCATTGGCCAGGCGGTATTCCCGCGAGACGATGACGCCGCGCGAGAGTTCCTTGACCTCTTCCGCCGGCAGGTAGTATTTCAGGTGCGCGGTGTAGTAAAGGCGCCCTTTGTCGGACTCGCCGGCGCCGGCACTGCGGGTGATAAGCAGGCGGTTCGCCTGGTCCAGCAGGAGGTCGGCGATGGCCACCTGCGCCTTCACCTGCTCGTCCACGTTCTCTGGGGTCACCTTACCCTGGGCGATGACACTGCCGTTGATGTCCACGGCGAAGGAGTAATCCCCTTCCAGCTCGCCGGTGGCCACCATCCAGTCGGTCAGGCCGAGCAGGGCCCAGACGGTCTCGTAGGTGGATTCCCAGCGGCCCTCCTTGCGCACCGACATCAGCCAGCGTACGGCGTTGCCGGCGAGCGGGTTGTCCTTGTCGTAGCGCGCCAGCGCGGAAAGGACGATGGCCGTGGTGCGGGTGTCGGTGTTCATGTTGCGGTAGTCCTGGTACGCCTCTTCCCAGTGGGCGCCGGTGGCGCTGAGGATGGCCTGGCTGTAGATGTCCGACAGCAGGGTGTCCACGCGGCTCTTCTGCCCGGGGTCAATGGCACCCAAGGCGTTGGCCAGCAGGGCCTTCGCCCAGATGCCCATTTTCTCTCGGTTGTCGAAGAGGAGCACAGCCCGGCTCAGCTCCCGGGTGGCATCCTCGCCGGCCCACTCATCATAGTTCGCCAGCACGTAGAGCTGGAAGACATCCCGGTTGATTTGCCAGACGTTGGTGGTGGTGCGGATGGAGTACTGGCGTTCCCGCAGGTAGCGGGCGGCGCGCGCCATGACGTCCTGATCCACGGGGAAGCCGGCGCGTGCCGCTTCCGTCATGCCGAAGAGGACATAGGCGGTCAGATAGTTATCGGTGTCGTCCTGCACCCACCAGCCCCAGCCGCCGTTGAAACGCTGGGCGGAGTACAGCTTCTGCAGGGCGGTGCTGACCAGCGTGGGCAGTTTCTCCTCCAGCTCGGGATTGCGGATGCCCAGGCTCTTCAGGGCGCGGTAGGTGAAGACGTTGGGCAGGAAGCGGCTGACGGTCTGCTCGACGCATTCATAGGGATAGCTTTCCAGGTATTTCAGGCCGTCGCGCATGCCGGCGGCCAGGCTGGGGTCAATGGTCACCGTCAGCTCGCCCATGCTGGGGTCCAGCACCTGCGGCAGGACGATGGCCTCGACGCGCTCGCCTTTGGCGTCGATCTGGCCGGCGGTGGCGACCGTCTCCGGTGTGGAGGGGTGATAGACCGGCAGGACATGTTCCACCGCGTCCCGCAGGCCGGCGCCCTCCGCGGTGAAGCGGACGCGGGCCTGTTCGACGGCCTGCACGCGCACCCTCCAGCTCAGCTTCTGCAGGCCGTGCGCCGGCACATCCACCGTGCGCCCGAGCACATCCGCCGTTTCCAAGCCGTCCGCGCTCAGCGTCACCTGGACGGAGGCCGGCGCGTCGGTGTTATTGTGCACGATGCAGGAGATCTCGACTTCGTCCCCGATGACGAAGAAGCGCGGCAGGACCGGGCGGGCCATCAGGGGCAGGGTGGCGATGACATCCGCCGTCTGGACGCCGACCCGCGTGTCGGCGGTGATGCCGCGGGCATCCATGCGCCAGGTCGTCAGGTTGTCCGGCAGGGTCACGGTGACCGCGGCCTGGCCGCTGGCGTCGGTCGTGACCCAGGGGTTCCAGTAGGCGGTGTCGGGGAACTCGGTGCGGACGAACATGTCAGCGCCTTCCATACCGCCACCGCCGCCTTTGCCGGCCGGCATCTCCGCGGCGGCCTGCTCCGCACGCACGTTGACGGAGGTGACCAGACTGCCGGCGGTGGTGAAGCCCAGCCCACGTTCATGCCAAAAGGCGTCCTTCATCAGGCCCTGGCCCGGGCCGCCCAGCGCCAGCACCGCCTTGTCAATCAGCCCCAGCGAGAACTCCGCCTGCACCGGCCGGCCCATCCAGTCGGTAGCCCGGATGGTGAACGCGGCGACATCGCGCGGCTGATACGTATCTTTGTCCGGGATGACCTCTACCTTCAGCTCCTTGCTCTCTGCGGTGACAGGAAGCTGGACATATCCCACGCGGAAGGAGCCCAGCGGGTCGGCGGCGTCCTGGGGCTTGACCAGCACCACCGAGACGAAGATATTGGGCACATACTGCTCGCGGATAGGCACGCTGATGGTGGCGCTGTTGGATGTCAGCTCCATCAGTTCCACGGAGTAGAGCCGGCCGCGCTCGACCGTCACCAGCGCCTTCACCGGCCCGGAGAAGGGGGAGGGGATGAGGATAGTGGCCTTATCCCCGGGGCGGTATTCCTTCTGGTCGGCGACCAGCTCGATGCGGTAGTTGTTCTCCTGCCGCCAGCTCACGAACTCGTCCGGCCGGCCGCTGACCCAGATATCCACGGCGGAGCGGATCTCGTTCTCGCGGCGGTCACGGCCGATGGCGCGCACGCGATAGCTCCCGCCCTTTTCCGGCACAAAGGTGAAGGTCGCCTGCCCTTTGGCGTCGGTGGTCACGGTGCGGGTGATGACCGGCGTCTCGATGACCTTGCTGGTCCAGTACAGGTTGCCGTTTTCATCTTCCTGCTGGACGTTGTCCCAGCGGGTGGAGTAGGCGACCACCTGAAGAGGGATATTGGGCATGGGTTGGGACTGCGGGTCCACCGTGATGATTTCGATATCCGCCGGCTGGCCGGCGCTGAGCACGTAGCGCTGGGCGCGCAGGCCGATATAGTACTCGCCCTTGTGCACGATGGCGCTGGCACGGCCGGCCACCACCTGGTCGTTGACGTCGGTGATGGTAACGTCAATGGTGAACTGCTGGCTCAGGCGTGCTTCTTGGATGACCGCCGGCACCTGGAAGACGAAGCGTCCCTCGGCGTCGGTCTGGCCGGCGCCGCTGGCGATCTCCCGGCCGTAGAAGGAATAGCCCGGCTCCTGCGTCCAGTCATAGTCCTGGAAGCTGTACCAGCCCTTGCCCCGATATTCGAACCAGTAGTCCTGGCTGAAGACGGTCCACTCCACCTTGGCATTGCGCACCGGCCCGCCGAAGTAGTAATTGGCCTGCACTGCCGCGTTGATGACATCGCCCTGGATATACTCGTCTTTATCGGTGGTCACGGAGACCTGGTATTCGGGCTTGCGGTACTCCGCCACCTGGAAGCTCTGGCCGAAGCTGTACTCCTGCTGGTCCTTGGATTCCTTCGGGACAATGGCTTCCATGTAGTAGTAGCCGAGGGCGGCTTCCTCGGCCAGCTCGAAATCGCCGGCGAAGGTGCCCATGGGACTCAAGGGCAATGTCTCCTCATACACCTTGTTGCCCTGTGGGTCGTTGATGCGCACCCGCACCGAACTGAGGCTCGTAGGGAGGGAGTACTGCGCATCGTCGTCCGCCCGCAGGACGCCCTTGAAATGCACGGTCTGCCCGGGCCGATAGATGGGCCGGTCGGTATAGAGATGGCCCACCCAGTAGGGGATGATGTAGGTCTCCGACGGGATGTTAAATTCCCAGGGGGCGATGCCGTCGTTCCAGCGCCGGCTGATGACGCCGATTGGCTCGGCCGGGTCGCCCAGCACGGCCACCACGGAGCTCCACATATCCTGTTGCGGATGGGAGGCCTGGAACAGCCCGCGCGCGTCGGTGCGGCCGGCGGCGATCTCCTTGGCTTCCTTGTCATACAGATGCACGGGGACATCGCGTACCGGTTCACCAGTCTTCCAGTCGGTGGCCCACAGCAGGCTCTCCACGGCGCCGGTCTTCAGGATGAGATGGTAAGGGGATACTACCATCACGTGCCGGATGACGTACTGTACCCGCTCCTTCTGCGTCATGCCGGTCGGCAGGACGCGCAGGAAATAGAGGCCAGGAGGGAGCGTGGCGCCGGCCTGTCCGACGACCGAGAGCTTGGTCCTGCCAAGGGCATTGGGCTTGGTGTCGAACGCCAATTGGCCCTGGAACAGCAGGTCTTTCTCCGAGGGGACGAAATTTTCGTATTCGCGCCAACCGTCGTCCCCCTCGAATTTGAGGTAGTTTTCGAGGGAGAGGCGGAACAAGGCCCACTCGACGCCCTCGATGTTGCGGTGGTTCAGCACCACCTCCGCCGGCCAGTAGGCGTTGTACGTGCCGGCGATGCCGCCGGCGCCGACCAGCGAAAGGCTGGGAGGGTAGTCGCCGGTGCGGAAGCGCAGGGTGAAATCGCCGGGCAGGTGGTTGCCCCAGCGGTCGCTGATGCCGGCGCCCAGGA
>JAPWUQ010000124.1 GCA_028275445.1 Anaerolineae bacterium
GTCCCGTCGCTGGACATTGTGGACAACGCGCTCCCCTACATCGGCGGCGAGGAGGATAAGGTGCAGAGCGAGCCGCTGAAACTGCTGGGGACGCTGGAGGGGGATGCGGTGCGGCCGGCGGCCTTTGTGGTCAGCGCGCAGTGCAACCGCGTGCCGGTGCTGGAGGGACACATGGTCTGCGTCTCGCTGGAGCTGGAGCGGGATGCCTCGATGGAGGAAATCCGCCAGGCATGGGAGTCGTTCCGCGGGGAGCCGCAGGAGCTGGGACTGCCCAGCGCGCCGGCCCAGCCCATCATCTATCGGCCGGAGCCGGACCGTCCTCAGCCGCGCCGGGACCGCGACGCCGGCGCCGGCATGGCTGTGACGGTGGGACGCCTGCAGAACTGCCCGGTGCTGGGGAAGAAGTTTGTGGTCCTCGGCCATAACACGGTGCGGGGAGCGGCCGGCGGTTCCCTCGTGTTGGCCGAGCTCCTGGTCGCAAAAGGCTTGGTGGACTGACAAAACAGCCTCCCGCATGATCCTGCGGGAGGCTGTCGCTTTCCTCACAGCTCGGCCAGCTCCGGCCCTTCCAGCGCACTGCCCTCCGCCGGCAGGCTCTCGCCTCCCAGCCCCACCTCCTTGAGCCACAGCTCGCGATAGGTCAGGGTCCAGACCGCGGAGACAAAGGTCTGGTACAGGCCGGTGAGGAAGAGGAGGGGCAGGCCGATGATCACCATGCCCACGGGCACCCCGATGAGCAGGGAGGGCCACACCGTGCGGGTGGCCTGATATATCAGGAAGGCCGGCGCGCCGCCCATGACCGCCGCCAGCACGAACAGGACGATGAAAATCGGCAGGAGCACCAATCCCCAACCGATGCCGATGGCCAGGAGCAGGAGCCAGATGACCGCCACGTTGGAGAAGTGCTCCCTCAGCATCCGATACGCTTCGGCGATGGATTCCAGCGTGCCCTTGCCGCTGAGCGCCGCCTGCCGGTAGGCGAGTTGGGCGATGACGCCGAGGGCGACGCCGGCCACAATCAGCACCGCCACGAAGAAGAGCATCAACAGCACCGTCAGCCCAATGCCCACTACTTTGGCGCTGACGGTATCCACCAGCAGTAACAGCAGGGGGGACAGCCCGATCGCGATGAGCAGGATGGCCACCAGCGCGAACGGTATTCCCAGGACCAGGTCAATCAGGAACATGTACCACGCCGGCCGGGTCCATCCCAATCGGAACCCCTCGCCCACGGTGACCGTCCCCTGCGTCTCCTCCACATGCGCCACCATGCGGATCAGCGCGTTCTGGGCGAAGTAGCGCACCACGATGCTGACCAGGAGCCAGAGGAACAGCAGGACGGCCACGATGATGAGCACTTTGCCCAGGGTGTTCAGCGAGATGCCCAGGTCGCCGGAGAAGGTGTCCCACAGGTACTGGAGCCAGCGGGTGAAGGAATCCTGGGCCGAAGGGTCCCAGCCGCGAAAGTCCAACTGCCGGCCGCTGAAGCTGTAGCCGCGAAAACCGCCCGCCGGATTCCCCGACACCAGCGCCAGCAGAATGCCGAAGAGCCACAGCGCGCGGCGTGTCCATGTGATCTTGAGCGCGCGCTTCAATATCTCGGTGTAGTTCATGCGGGTATCCTCCCTATTCCATGTTATAACTGCCGGCGTGCCATCTGCACGCCGAACCAGCCCCACATTCCCAGACAGACCACCGCCAACAGCGAGACGAACACGATCGTGGGCATCAGGAAGCTCATCAGCCAGTCCCAGAGCGAGGCCGGCAGAGTGCTGGATATGCCCAGCACCTGACAGCCTAGGTCCCTCAGCCCCTGGATGGTCTCGAGCCAGCCGGGCGCGTTCAGGGAGGGGAAGATGCCGGCCAGCCAGCTCAGCCAGGCGTTGGCCGGCGCAAACAGGCCGGCCGCCATGACCGCCAGCCCGAAGGCCATGGTCAGGACAGCGGCGGCCTCCACCAGCGCGCCCCATACCACCAACCCCGCCGGGAACGCCCATGTTATCCAGGAGGGCCGGCGGAAATGGGATACGGCCGGCCGGTGCGGAAGCATCTGGACAAGGGCGGAGGACAGCGCCCGCGCCCGTTCGGCCGTCGCGCCAGGCACTTCCCAGATATGGAGAGCGCGGGACAGCCGGCGCAGTTCCTCCAGCCGACGGGCGCATTCCGCACACTGGCGCACATGCTCCTCCATCAGCATGCGCCGGCGGGGTTCCAGCTCTCCATCGGCGAAGGCCGCCAGCAGGGAAACCAGCTCATCGTGCGTCACTTGCATCCTCCCTCCATCCGCCGGCAGAGTGCTCCGGCAGTTCCAGCAGAGGCGCCAGCCTTTCCCGCAGGAGCTGGCGCGCGTAATGCAGACGCGACATCACCGTGCCCATGGGAATGTCCAGCGTCTCGGCGATCTCTCGATAGGACAGGCCCTCGTATTCCCGCAGGATCAGCGCCACCCGACACTGCGCCGGCAGGGACAGCACCGCCTGGCGCACGAGCTGGCGCATCTCCTCCCGCTCCAGATGACGCAGGGGGGCATCCTCTGCCGGCCCCGCCGGCAGTAGCGTCTCGTCCAGCGGCTGTTCAGGGTTCTGCCGGCGCAGATAATCCAGGGTGGTGTTGGTGACGATACGACCCAGCCAGACCCGGAAACTGCAGTCGCCGCGAAACTGCGGGAGCTTCCGCCAGGCCTTGATGAATGCCTCCTGCGCCAGGTCTTCCGCCAACTGGGAATTGCCCGTCATGCGGTATGCCACGCCCACGGCGAAAGAGCAGTAGCGCTGGGCCAGCATGCCGAAGGCCTCCTTGTCGCCGGCGCGACTGCGGGCCAGCAGTATAGCTTCGCCGTTCGGGTCCGGATGCGTGTCCTGGGCCATTCCGTCCTCTCATTAATTAGACGTCCCCATTGGCACGCGTATTCGGTATGGAATGTGGGGGAACGAAGGCGGGAAACAACGGGTTGGTGATCGTCAGGGGCCGGACTCGCCGGCGGGCGCTGTAACGCCCTCCTCATCGGCTTCCCCGGCCAGGCAAAGGGTGGAGCGGCTGTCCTGCAGTTCCTGGAGGGCGCGCTCGTAGCGGCGCAGGAGCCCTTTACTGCCTTCCCGCAGGCCGAGCACAGCACGTTGAGAGCACACGTCGCAACCGAGCGTCGCCTTGTAACTGCTCATGTCGCACTGCAGACAGCCGCAGAGGCGGATCATCATCAGGGAGAATGCCAGGCCGGCAGGACTAGCCTCGCCCTGGGCCAGCACATCATCCACCAGGGCCTTCCAGCGCTCGTCCAGGAGATTGCGAAGCCCCCGCACACAGGAATGGGGGAACAGAATCTGACTGCGTGGGTACATGGTCCACGGCCTCTCCTCGCTGGGAATATGCCTGCCTTGCCAGGGATAGTACACGGCCGGCGCAGCGTTGTCAAATTTCAGACTGTCCGGCTGTGTACCCCAGCCGGCAGGCATATTCCCCTACCTCCCGGGCCTTCCCAGCGGCTTATTCCCGCCGGCGTTAGGCCTGCGCCGGCTGGCGCCGGCGGCGATCCCCCTGCCGCAGGAACCACTTGGTGATCTCTGCCGCCACTGAAGGGATGAGCACCAGCGGGAGGATCTCCGCCCAATGCTCCCATCCCAAGAAGGCCGTGTCGAAAATGGGGTCGAGCACCGGCACGTAGATGATGGCCAGCAGGATCGCCAGCGATGCCAGGAAGGCGTACTGCATATACTTGTTGCTGAAGACGCCGATGGCGAAGACCGAATAGCGCTCCGAGCGCGACGTATAGGCCCGGAACAGCTCCGACAGGGATAGGGTGGCGAAGGCCATGGTCTGCGCGCCGGCCAGATTGTCCGGGAAAGCCCGCAGGCCGATGAGGAAGGCTGTCAGGGTGGCGGCGGTAATGGTAACGGCCTGTACCGCGATGCCGATCAGCATCTCTTTGTTGATGACTGGCTCGTTTACCGGGCGCGGCGGCCGCTCCATGGTGTCTGGGTCGCCCCGCTCCACGCCCAGGGCCAGCGCCGGCGCCCCGTCGGTCAGCAGGTTGAGCATCAGCAGTTGGATGGCGGTCAGCGGCAGGGGCAGGCCGGCGATGGTGGCCAGGAAGATGACCAGGATTTCCCCCACGTTGCAGGACAGCAGGAAGAAGACGAACTTGCGGATGTTGGAGTAGATGATGCGGCCCTCTTCCACCGCCGCCACAATGCTGGCGAAGTTGTCATCGGTCAGCACCATATCCGCCGTCTGCTTGGAAACATCGGTGCCGGTGATGCCCATGGCGACGCCGATATCGGCGCGCTTCAGCGCCGGCGCGTCGTTCACGCCGTCGCCGGTCATGGAGACGATATGACCGCGCTGGCGCAGTGCCTCGACGATGCGCATCTTATGTTCCGGCGAGACGCGGGCGAAGACATCCACGTCCTCCACGATCCGCACGAGTTCCTCGTCCGATATGCGGTCCAGCTCCGCGCCGGTGAGCACCTTGCCCTGGGGGCGGAGCAGGTTCAGGTCTTTGGCGATGGCTACGGCGGTGTTGGGATAATCGCCGGTGATCATCACCGGGCGGATGCCGGCCTGCCGGGCAACGCGGATCGCATCCCGCACCTCGGCGCGCGCTGGGTCAATCATGCCCACCAGGCCAACGAAAACCAGGTCTTTCTCCACCAGCTCCGGCGTCGGTTCCGCCGGCAGTTCATCCAGCTCCCGGTAGGCCAGCGCCAGCACGCGCAGGGCGTTGCTGGCCAGGGAAGCGTTGACTTCCAGGATGCGCTCCCGGTCGAAATCGGTCAGCTCCCGCACCGTGCCGTCCACGTAAATGTGCGTGGCGTGCTGGAGAATGATATCGGGCGCGCCCTTGACGAAGGCGATGTACCCGCCGCGCTCGTTGGGGTGGATGGTGGTCATGCGTTTGCGGCCGGAGTCGAAGGGGATCTCCGCCAGGCGCGGCTGGAGGCGCTCCATCTCGTCCTTCCAGTAGCCGGCCTTGGCCGCCAGCACCACCAGCGCGCCTTCGGTGGGGTCGCCGGCGATGCGCCAGCTCGGCCGGCCGCCGTTGTCGCTGGCCTCCACCGCCTCCAGCCGGGCGTCGTTGCACAACAGCATGCCCCGCAGTAGCAGGTCCACCGCCGGATACCCCCGCGGGTCCACCACTTCACTGCGGTCCATGAATTCGCCTTCGGGCCGGTAGCCCTCGCCGGTGACGTTCAGCAGGGTGTTGTCCGCCCAGACCTGCACCACGGTCATCTCGTTCTGGGTCAGGGTGCCGGTTTTATCGGAGCAGATGACGGTGGCACTGCCCAGGGTTTCCACCGCCGGCAGGCGGCGGATGAGGGCATGTCGCTGGATCATGCGCTGCATGCCCAGCGCCAAACAGATGGTCACCACCGCCGGCAGGCCCTCCGGCACCGCCGCAATAGCCAGGCTCACCGCCGTCATGAACATCTCGAGCACGGAGATGCCGCGCAGGACGCCCGCCAGGAAGATGACGCCGCAGATGACCAGCGCGGCGATGCCCAGCCAGCGCCCCAACTGGTCCAGCTTCTGCTGTAGGGGTGTGGCTTCTTCCTCGACCTCCTGGATCATGGCGGCGATGCGCCCGATCTGGGTCTGCATGCCCGTGGCTACCACGATCCCGCGCCCACGGCCGTAGGTGACCAGGGTGCCCATAAACGCCATATTCTGGCGGTCGCCCAGGGGGGCATCTGCCGGCAGGATCGCACGGGCGTCTTTCTTCGCCGGCACCGATTCGCCGGTCAGCGAGGCTTCCTCGATGCGCAGGTTGGCGCTTTCCACCAGGCGCACGTCTGCCGGCACATAGTTGCCGGTCTCCAGCACCACCAGGTCCCCGGGCACTACCTCGCGCGCCGGGATGGAGATCAGATGCCCGTCGCGGATGACGTGCGCCTCCGGCGCGGCCATCTTTTTCAGCGCCGCCAGCGCCTCTTCCGCCTTCGATTCCTGGATCACGCCCAGCACGGCGTTCAGGATGACAATGGCGATGATGGCGCCGGCGTCAATGAACTCGCCCAGCAGGATCGAGATGACGCTGGCGACCAGCAGGATGATGATGAGGAAATTGTTGAACTGGCTCAACAGGAGCGCCCACATGCTGGGGCGGGGCTTTTCGGCCAGCTCATTGGGGCCGAGCTGCTCGAGCCGGCGCGCCGCCTCCTCCTGGCTGAGGCCGCGCTGGAGGTCCGTCCCCAGCCGGCGCGCGACCTCCTCTGGCGACATAGTATGCCAGGCGTGTCCCAACATCCCCTGTGGTTCATTCCGCGTTTCTGACATAGTTCTCCCTGTTCCACACTGCCATGATGTGTACGAGTACGACGCAGGGCGATGGCATTCCGCCATCTGCCGGCTATTATACATCCACCGCCAATTTTGACACACTTGCGGCCAAACAAAAACGAGACCACCGCTCTCTACGAGCAATGGTCTCGCCGCTTTACCGGACAGCCGGGAGATACCTCCGTCCTGACGACTGCCCGCCCTGCTTGCGCAGGATGGCTACTCCCCATGCGGGGGATATTATAGGCGCGGCTGTGGGTTTGTCAATTTGAAACTTTGCCGAAATCGCATATAATGACGGGGGCGAGGATGCCGCCGGCGGTACGCCGGCCATCTTGTTATACGCTCCTGGCAGTGCCGGGAAGCCGACCTAAGAAAACGAGGAGCGGGATACCCCCTATGTTCGGACGCGATATCGGGATAGACCTGGGCACGGTCAATGTGCTGGTGTGGGTCAAGGGAAAGGGTATTGTCCTGCAGGAACCTTCCGTCGTGGCGATCTCCATCAACGACAATAAGATCGTCGCAGTGGGCGAAGAGGCGCGCGCCATGCTGGGCCGCACGCCGGAAAGCATCGAAGTGGCCCGGCCGGTGAAGGACGGCGTTATCGCCGATTACCAGGTGACCGAGGCGATGCTGCGCTATTTCATCCAACGCATTTGCGGCCGCCTGCGCATCTTCCGCCCCCGCATCATGATCAGCGTGCCGGTGGGGGTCACCAGCGTGGAGAGCCGGGCGGTGCATGATGCCGCCATCCAGGCCGGCGGCCGCGAGGCCTATCTCATCCCGGAGCCGCTGGCGGCCGCACTGGGCGCCAATATGCCTATCGGCACGCCCACCGGCAACATGGTGGTGGACATCGGCGGCGGCACCAGCGAGGCGGCGGTTATCTCTATGAACGACATTGTGGTGGCGTCGTCGGTGCGGGTGGGCGGCATCAAGATTGACGAGGCCATCATCAGCTATATCCGCAAGAAGTACAACCTGCTGATCGGCGAGCAGACCGCCGAGGAGATCAAGATCGCCATTGGCAGTGCCCTGCCGCTGGAGGAGGAGCTGAAGATGGAGGTGCGAGGCCGCGACCAGGTCGCCGGCCTCCCCAAGACCATTACCATCACCTCCGGCGAGGTGACCGAGGCCATCGCCGAGCCGCTGGGCCAGATCGTGGGGGTGGTGCGCAACGTGCTGGAGAAGACGCCGCCGGAGCTGGCGGCTGATATCATTGACCGGGGGATGATGCTGACCGGCGGCGGGGCCTTACTGCGCAATATTGACCGCCTGCTGACGAAGGTGACCGGCGTGCCCTGTTATGTGGCGGAGAACGCCATTGCCTGCACGGCCATCGGCGCCGGCAAGGCGCTGAGCAGTTACAGCATTATGCGGCGGTATCAGGCCGCGCCGGCGTGATACCGGGCCAGGAAACACAACGGGCGCCTGGGGGAATCTCAGGCGCCCGTTTGGTTATTCCAGGTAATAGGTCATGTGCTGTAAGCGGGTGACCGGGTCAATGTACTGGACGTGCACGCCGGGCGGCACCTTCAGGGTGATGGGGGCATAGTTCAGGATGGCGCGCACGCCGGCGGCCACCAGCTCATCCGTTACTTTCTGGGCGGCGGAGGCCGGCACGGCGATAATGGCGATCTGAATGCCGTGCTGGCGGATGAGTTCTTTCATGCGGCTGGCCGGCTGGATGATGAGGCCGGCGATCTCCTGGCCGATCTTCTGCGGGTTGTTGTCGAAGACCAGGCTGATGCGGAAACCCTGGCCCAGAAAGCCGCCGTAGTGAACAAGGGCGTGACCTAGGTCGCCGGCGCCCACCAACGCCACATCCCATATCTTGGTCAGGTTCAGGATTTCCTTGATCTTTTTCCGCAGGAACTCCACGTTGTAGCCCGTGCCCTGTTTGCCGAATTCCCCGAAGAAGGACAGGTCCTTGCGGATCTGGGCGGAGCTGATGCCCAGGCGCTGGGCCAGCTCGGCGGAGGAGATCGTTTCCACCCCTTCCTCCGCCAGGAAGTTCAGGGCGCGCAGGTACAGCGGCAGCCGGCTGACGACGATATCGGGTACTTCCACCTTGTTCTTCGGCGGCATCATCTGATACGTCCTCCTGATGTGAACCCGACCTGACCCTGTTCATGGAATGTGTAATGGATTACATGCTATTGCCATAATAACCGCAATTTGTGAAATTGTCAAGAA
>JAPWUQ010000125.1 GCA_028275445.1 Anaerolineae bacterium
GCTGTGTCAGCTCCACCGGCAGGGCATGGTCCCGCTCACGGCGCTTGCGGGTCCCTTCCGATGAATACTGCACCCATATGGAGGGCGCATCCTTGCTCTCCGCCCCATGCGAGGTGTGCCGCCGGCGTACCCGACAGATGACCGGCGTGTTCACCGCGGAGCCGGCGATAATGACCTGCCCCTTGCTGAGCGCCGGCAGTTCCAGCAGGAGGTCCCGCCCCACGCTCTCGATGCTCTCTGCCACCCGCGCCTGGTCCACCGGGTTGACGATGCGCAGAATGCACTGCGTCATGCACTGAGACAGCACATCCGCATCCAGTTTGCCCGGCCGCTGGCTGATAAGGCCGACAGCGACACCGAATTTGCGTCCCTCGGCCAGGATTTGCCGCAAGATATGCGTCGTGACCACTTCTCCGGACGCCGGCGCGAAGTGGTGCGCCTCCTCAATCAACGTAAAGGTGGGATAGGGGATATAATCCTCCGACCTCTCATCCGCCTGACCGCGCTCCGCATCCACACGCGCCTGCAGAAGCCGGCGCAGGATAGTCGCGACGATGACCTGCTGTTCGCGCGCGTCAATCTCATTGAGCTGAAGCACGGTACAGCGGCCGGGGGAATACAGTTCCTGGAGCGGTAACTGCTGATAGTCATTGAAGGACGAGGAATGCCGGAGCACGGCATCCAGCCGCCACAGCACCGCTTCCACAGAATCCGCGTATTTGGTGGGTTTTTCCTCGGCGATCTCGTCCATCTCATCCGCCGGCTTGTAGCCCTGCTCCCGCACCGCCAGCATCAGGTCGTCAAAACCGTACTTGTCACCATGCGCCCGCCGCAGGGCACTCAGCGCGTTGCGCAGGATGTATTCCTGGCGTTCGGTAAGATTGGGCAGGAGCGCGCGGTAATCCCCTACGTTGAGGGAACTAATGCGCACCTTCACCTGCTGGGGACGCAGTATCTTGACCTCGGGACGGTAGCCGTCCTCACCCTGGAACTCCGGCCGATTGGTCATCTCCTGCAGGGTGTCATATTCCCCGTGCGGGTCAATGACCAGCACACAGCCGCGGTTGTACGGCTTCAGCAGTTCCTCGATCAGGACGCCGGCCAGGTAGCTTTTGCCGGCGCCGGTGCTGGCGATGATGGCCAGATGGGTGCTGGTGAAGGCGCCGGCGTCAATCACGATGGGCACGGCATCCGGCTCACGGCTCAGCAGTGATCCGATCCAGGCACTGCCGGGCTTCCCGCGCTCACGCGTGCTGAGGATGTGGGACAACATCTCGTCATCGCAGAGAAAGATGGGCCGGCCGGCGCGCGGCGGCAGGCGGGGGTTGATAAAATCCTTCAGGATAGGGTCATAATAGCCGATGATGCGCACCGTGATCTCGAACAGCTCATGCTGTCCCTGCCCGTGCCCCAACATCTGGGCGATATGTGCCGGTGGGACCGCCGGGTTAGCCATGAAGACGTCCGGATACGTGCGCAGAGGCCGGCGGTCGGTGATGCGCCCCACCACCTGCCGCGCCTGGCCGTCTACCACCGCCTCATAATAGACAAATTCCCCGTGCCGCACCCGTTCCTCAACATCAGGGGTGACAAAGGTATATTCGTGCGGGCTTTCGCCCGGTCCTTTGGCCGTGCCAACCGGTTCGTGCATGGACATGCTTCCTCCCTCGATGGCTCAACTCATGGGCTGGACATAGGTTTGCCAGGCCAGGCCTTCCCGCAGTACGGTGATTTGCTCCTTGTGCTCGGGGAACAGTTCGATGACCTGATCCAGTATGTTGAGGAGCAGATGGGGGATCAGCGGATGCGCCTGGGAGCGCAGATGAGGGATATACGCCAGGCGTGGGCCGGCCTCCCCCTCATGGAATCGGCGAAGCTCCTCGCGCGTCAGCGGCATCACCAGGGCATCCACCGGCGCGGAAAAGGGGGGAATGCCCTGGAACGCCGGCCCCTCCGCCGGCGGCATGCTCCCCACCACCAGAATGCCCACCAGCGTCGCCTTCTCGCTCAGGTAATCGGGCGAGAAGATCTCCAGCTCCGGCGCGGACGACAGGCGCGGTCCCAGCGTCCCGAACTCCGGGTTCATCAAGATGGTGTTGTAAATCACCCCGATGAGATCGGGCTGGCCGGCCTGCGCCGAGAGCACGCGCACAAAACGGCCGAAGGCGTAATCCGCCGGCGTCGGCACTTCCGCCCGCTCCCCGGGATTGTACACCTGGCAGACATACTCCACATGCGAATTGGATTTCACAATTTTGCCAATCACCACCATCGTTATCCCTTCCTCTCCGCCCTTTCAGACGCGGCGCTGTTGTTTGCTCAGTAGTTTGCGCGAGACCCGCAGGGGCAGGTCATGGCGCTGGGCAAACTGGCGAAACAGCTCGTAAAACCGCTCGCGGTCCTCCATGGTCAGCACCGCCACCGCGTCGGCCGTCTCCAGCGGATACGGATACCCGTTGCCGACGACGGTCTCGGCGCGCACGATGTCCATCACCTCATCCAGCCGGCCGGCCTCCAACAGCCACAGCGGGAACTCGATGCGCGCCGGCGGATGGTCCGCGGTCGTCTTCAAGTAGGTGAAGCAGATGCGCCGGCGAAAGTCTCGCCCGCTGGCCTCATCCACATAACTGCTGAGCACGACATCATCGCGGGCGCAGATATAGGCCGGCGTGCGGTCGCCCCAGCGCATCAACGGGGCGTACAGGATGGGGTCAGAGAGATGGCCGGCGCAGGCACCGCCGGCGGACCTCAACATTTCCACCATATCGCGGGCGTAGCTGGTGTCAATATACCCGATGAGCGGCACACCGGTATCCTCAGAGGCCATGACCATGCGCATGGTGTGAGAGGCATACGCGTTCTGCACCTCCAACGAGAGCCGGCCGGCGAACGAGGCGATGAGCGAGCCGTCGAAGAAGACCACCGGCGGGGGATCCTCGCCGGCGTGCGCCTGCATATAGGCGATGACGCGCTCCACCTCGCGCACATAACGGCGCAGGCTGATACGCTCATCCCAGCCCTGTTCCAGGTCGGCGCCGGCGCCGGCCCCCAGCTCCGCCGGCGGCAGTACCTCCACCATGACATCCTTCTCATAGGCGCCGCCAGGCTGATGCCGGTTCTCGTACCAGCCGATTTGGATGAGGGCAACCGGGATGGACATGGTGCGCTGGGGTGGAATATGGGAGCCGTCCACCGCGAAGGTGGTGCGCCCCATCAGCACCTGCATGGCCCACTGCCTGGCCTGCTCGTGGTTCTTCCACTGCGTCCGGAAGGGGATCACCGCTCCGCCGGCCGCATCATGTTCCGCCGTCGGCAGGGCGCCGGGCGCCGGCATGCCGGCGAGCGCATCGGCCAGCCGGCGAGCGGGCCAGCCGGCAATCTCGAGGAGAAACTGCCGGCACTGGTCCAGATCATGATGCTGAGCCAACTGATAGCCGCGAAAACTGCCCGCCTGCTGTTCCAGCGCCTGAATCACCCGTTCGCGCACCAGCATCGCCCAACCCTCTCATGGACAGCCGTATCAGGCCACCCTACTCAATGTAAACGCGGCTGACGCCGTTCTCCTTCACCACCCGGATGCGGTTCTCGGTCACGCGCTCGAAAGTATCGTCATGACTGATGACGAAGAGCTGGGAAAAGCCCCGCAGGTTGAGGATATGGTCCGCCAGGCTCTCGCGCCGGCTCTCGTCCAGGTTCGCCGTCGGCTCATCAAAGAAAGCGATGTCCAGCTCCGAAAGCTCCTTCAGCAGTGCCAGGCGCACGGCCAGCGCGGCGCTCATCTGCTCCCCGCCGGAAAGCTGTTGGAAGGTGCGGACATGGCCGGCCTTCTCCACCAGAATCTCGTAATCCTCGCTCCACTCCAGATGCATGGTGTAGTCGTTCATTAGCTGGGAGAAGATAGCGGCGGCCTCGCGGGAGATGGACTGCACCAGCAGGCGGGTGATGTGTGGGCCGGCGTCCCGGATGACCGCCCGGGCGGTCTTCACCACCTCCAGGAGGGCCGTTTCCTGCTTCATTTCCTGATGCACCGCCTGGAGCCGCGCTTGCTGTTGCTGTAGGGATGCCAGTTCCTCCTGCACCACGCGCCGGCGCTCTTCCTTCAGCCGCAGGCGTTCCTCCAGGGAGGACAGGCCGGCACGGCAGGCGTCCAGCTCTTGCTGAACCTGCGCATGGGCGCCGGCATCATATTGCCGGCGGGCGTCCGCAAGCTGGCCCTCCAGCTCGGAGAGCTGGGCATCCAGCTCCTGCCGTGTGCTCCGCAGTTTCTCCATTTGCGCCTGGATCTCCGTCAGCCTGGCGGCAATGGCCTCACTGCGGAGATACTCGTTATACGCGTCCGCACTGTTTTCCTTTCGCCGGCGCTCCTCCGCAATGCGCTCGTCCAGGCCGGCATAGGCGGCCAGGGCGGTCTGAAGCTCCTCCCGCCGCCGGCGCTTCTCCTCCGCCTGCGCCCCCAGCTCCTGCCACTCCGCCTCCACTTTCGGACGCTCCGCGGCCAGCGCCTCCAGCCGGCGGTGCTCCGCCGGCAGATGCTCCAGCTCCCGCACCTGCGCCTCCAGCGTCCGCAGTCGCTCCGGCGCGCCGGCCAACGATGCGACCTCGCGTTCCAGCGCCTCGCGCCGGCCCGTAAGCTCCGCGATCTGCTCCTCCACCGAACGCAGATTGCTTTTCAGCGGGTCCCGCCGCTCCAGGCGCTTCGCCGCATCCCGCGCCGCAGATAACCGCGCCTGAAGCTCCGCCTGCGCCGCCATCAGCTCCTGAAGCGCTGTCTCCAGCTCCGCGATCTGCCCGTCGAAATAGTCGGCCAGGCTCATGCCCTCCTGCATATTGCGGCAGGGTTCCTGCAGATAGGGGCATAATCCGCCGGCCACCGCCTGCCGCGATCGGCGCGCCTGGTCCAGTTGGGTCACCAGCCGGCCGTGCTCCTGCTGAGCCTCGGCGAACTGCTGTTCCAGCAGGGGAAGTTCCTCGACCAGCGGGATGCACTGCTGAAGCTGGGCAAGCTCCTCAACGAGCGTTTCCCGCTGCGATGCCAGCCGGGACAGGTCAGCGGAGACCTGTTCCAGCGACTGCCGGCGCTGTTCCAGCAGAGCGGCGCGCTGGCGCTCCGCCTGAAGCTCCTGCTCGAGCCGGCGATACTGCTCCACCGCCGGCCCGAGTTCGGCCAGCCGCGCCACAGCCTCATCTATCCGGGTCAACTGCTCCTGGAGCGACTGCAGGCGGGCCTCCACGCCGGCCAGCGCCGCCTCGACCTGGCTCAGCTCCTGCCGGATGCCGTCGCGGCGGGAGCGTTCCTCTTCCAGCCGGCGCAGGGCTTCCTCCGCCTCCTGATAGGCCTGATACGCCGGCGCCAGCCGGCGGCATGCCTCCGCCGCCTTCTGGGCCTCCTCCAGACGCCGCTCGACATCGGCAAGCTGAGCATCCAGGCCCTGCAACTGCTGGGTGAGCAGGGCGATGGAACGCTCCAGCGACTCTATCAGGCTTTTCTGGCGCTGAAATATCTCTGATTTTTCCTCCAGGCCGGCCAGCTCCTGGGCAAGCTGATCGCGCCGGCGGCGTATATCTTCCAGCTCTGCATCCAGTTCGCCGGCCTCCTGCTCAAGCTGAGGCAGTCGAGCAAGTTGGCCCTCCAGGCCGGCCGATTCTTTCTCCAGCTCGCTGACATGATCCCTCAGCGCGCTTTCCACCTCGCGCAGACCCTCATAGGCGCGCTGATACTCCTCCACCCTCAGCAGGCGGTCGAACTTGTCCCGCCGCGCCGAGGCATCCTCCAGGAACGCGGCGGTCAGCAGGCCCTGGGGGACGCCGATGGCGTTGCTGAAGAGGTGCGCCAGGTTGGTATCCGGGGGAACGCCGAACTGCAGGCACAGCCACTCCTGCACGCCGGCCTTGCCCTCGCGCAGGCGAACCCTCAGGTCCGGATCATAGACATAATATTCCGAGGACTTGCCGCAGGTGCGCACCACCTCGTACTCGCGCCCGTCGGATGCGACGAACGCCACCGTGATGACCCCTTTGGCGGCCCCTTCGCGAACCAGTTGCGTCTGCCGGCGGAAAGGGCTGAAGTCGAACAGGGCAAAGCCGATGGCTTCCAGGATGGTGGATTTGCCGGCGCCGTTCTCGCCGCAGATGGCAGTGACGCCCTGCTCCAGCTCGATGATCGCGTGCTGATAGCTCTTGATGTTTTCCAGCTCAACCCGCGTGATGTACATCTTCTTCCGCCATCCCCTCATCCAGCAGAGAAGAAGCGCTGAGCCGCAGTTGCCGGATAATCTCGTCAGCGCTCTGGCGTTCCAGGACGCGCTCCTTCAGCTCCCGAAATATCCCTGCCCACTGTTCGGCACTGCCCTGGAACCGTCCATCGCGCTGTAATAACTCCCGCATGACCTGCTGTTCCATCTCCGCGCGGGAGAGATGCTCGGCCGGCGCGTTGACCACATACTCCGCCGGCGCCGCCCGCAGATGAATCTGGCTGACCAGGGGTTGGTAGCGCTGGCGGATCAGCTCGGCCACCATATCCATCTGCAGGGCAGAAGAGGGGAAATGCAGGAGGCCGTCCAGGGAGAATTCCACCACCGGCGGCATGGGAAACTGCTCTGCATCAGCCTGGAGCTGGCGCCGCAGGGCGTCGTACAGCTCCTCCGGCGTCTGAAAAGGCGTGACATCCAGCCGGCGCCGGATGAAGGGCCGGCGGGCATAGCGGCGGTGCTCGGAGCGGATAGTATGCGGCCGGCCAATCTCCACTTCCACGAAGAAAACCCCGCCCGGGTGCTGAGATTCGTCAAAGTTGTTGGGCTCCAATGAGCCGGGGTTGAACAGCCAGCCATCCTGCTGGGCCGGCTTATGGACATGCCCCAGGGCCAGATAGTCAATGTGCGGGCGCAGGGGTGCGAGCTGGTAATGGGTCAGGCTGATGCGCGTGCCGGCGCCCCGCACCAGCATGCCCTCCACCTCTGCATGGGCCAGGAGAATGGTGAAGGGCGGCCGGCGTTCCGCATGAAGTTCCTCCAGCCGCGCGGACAGATCGGCGAACACCCGCGGGGCGGCCGCACCGTGATAGCCGGTGCCGTAGATGCGCACATCCTCCAGGTCCACATACCCCCCGGCGCCGTCCTGATACGGTTGGAGGACCAGCTTTTCGTCCTGATAATACGGGCGCAGGAGGATCAGCAGGCCCTGGGCGGACAGGAAATCAAGCCAGGAATGGTCCTGGCGGTAGTGCGGCTGTTCATGGTTGCCCATGACCCCCACCACGGGGATGCCGGCCTCTTTCAGGCGCTGTAGCTCCCTCTGCGCCAGGATAAGCGTCAAGGGGGAAATGACACGCTGATGAAAAAGATCGCCGGCGATCAGGACGAAATCCACTTGCTCCTTTAAGATATCGCTTACCGCTCGGCGAAAGGTCTGAAAGAAATCGCGGTACCGCTCGGGGCTGTGATACTGTTCATATCCCAGATGCAGGTCGGCCAGATGGGCAAAACGCACTCGCATTCCCTCCCCCTATCCCACAACAGCCGTCAGACCGTCTCCCACCAGCGCCGGATGGTCTCCGCATCGCCGGCCTGGCCCAGGATGGCCATCAGCTTGATGCGGCACTTGGCACTGTCTATACCGTCAGAGAAGAGACAGCCGGCGGCGGCCAGATCGCGATACGCGCCGACGTAGCCGTACTTATCGTACAGCGGGCCGCGGCTTCGGCTGGAGATCACGACCGTCATGCCCTGGGACACTGCCTGACGGATGGGTTCCAGCCACGCCGGCGGCACATGGCCGGCGCCGGTGCCCTCGATGACCACGCCGCGCGCCCCCTTCGCCGTCAGATACTGCAGGATGGCCGGCGAGCTGTCCAGGCCAGCCGGCAGGATCGGCACGTCCGCGGCCAAATCACCCGCCGGCAGGACCGGGCGGTGCGGCGGGCGAGCATGCAGTATGACCTGCTTCCCCACCAGCCGGCCAACAGGGCCGCGGTACGGCGAAGCAAAAGCGTTCAACGCCGCAGTATGGGATTTGGTGGCCCAGCGCGCCAGATGAATCTCATCGTTCATGACGATCAGCGTGCCCAGGCCGGCCGCCTCATCCGACGCGGCCAACCGCACCGCCGCCGTCAGGTTCGCCAGGCCGTCATAGCCGGCCTCCGAGGCGTTACGCATGGCGCCCGTGAGCACGACCGGCGCTTGGGGACTTACCGTGATGTCCAGGTAAAAGGCGGTCTCCTCCATGGTATCGGTGCCATGGGTAATGACCACGCCGGCGACTCCTTGGCGAAAGACCAGCTCCACCACACGGGAGCGCAGGGTCCGCAGATGGTGCACCGTCAGGTGCGGGCTGGGAAGATTCCAGATATCCTCGACAGCGATATGTGCGATATCGTTGGGCAGGGCCTGGATCAATTCCTGGGCGCCGAGCGCCGGCACGACGCCGGC
>JAPWUQ010000012.1 GCA_028275445.1 Anaerolineae bacterium
TGGATACCTTCGGCAAAGCCTTGTTCCCCGAAATATCCTACTTCACCGTCTTTGCCCCCATGGCCATCATGCTTGCAGTTCGACCCCGGGGACTGTTTGGGAGGGAATAAGTCATGGCATCCTGGTGGAAATACGGTGTTATTGTCCTGCTGTTGATTGCGGCGGCCCTGGTGCCGCAGGCCCTGCCCACCTTCTGGATCAGCATCGCCACAGAAGTGTTGATCTACGGCCTGTTGGCCATGAGCGTGAACTTCCTGGGCGGCTACGGCGGTCTGGTGTCGCTGGGGCACGCCGGCCTGTTCGGCATCAGCGCCTACACCGTCGGTTATCTGGTGACGCGCATGGGAGTGAATCACTATGTGGCGTTCCTGGCCGGCATCTTGCTGACCCTGGCGGTGGGCGCTATCTTCGGCGGGGTTGCTATTCGTGCTACCGGCATCTATTTCCTGATGATCACCTACGCCGAGGGTATGGTGGTCTGGGGCCTGGCGTACCGCTGGGCGAAGGTTACCGGTGCTGAGAACGGCATTCGCGGCATCACTCGCCCGGAGCTGTTTACCAAGGGCTGGCAGTACTATTACGTTGTGCTCGTCATCTTCGTGCTGACCATATACTTGATGTGGCGGGTGCTGAACTCTTCTTTTGGCCTGACCCTGCGGGGCATTCGGGAATGCGAGCCGCGCATGGCCGCCCTGGGCTACAACGTGCAGGTGCATAAGTTCCTGGGGTATATGTGGTCGGCGTTCTTTGCCGGCATCGCCGGCGGCCTGTACGCCTACTACAACCGCTTCGTCAGCCCATCCACGGTTCAGCTCTCGGTTTCCTCAGAGAGTGTGCTGATGATGGTGCTGGGCGGCGTGGGTACCTTCTTCGGGCCGCTCCTGGGTTCGCTGATCATCATCGTCGGCCGCAATATGATCAGCCTCTACACTGCGCGCTGGCCCATTATCATGGGTACCATCTTCGTGTTGACAGTCCTGCTGGCTCCCAAGGGCATCATCGGCACCCTGAGTGCCTGGTGGGAGCAACGCAAGAAGGTATCGGCTGGTGTAGTAGAAATCGTGGAGGCATCGGCTAGAAAGGAGGTGGGAGCAGAAGGCGAGGTACGCGTAGGCACGGAATCTCAATCCTGAAAACGATTCACACCTTGAGTCAGGAGGAGGCATCACGATGAAGCAAAAGCTCCAGATCGTAGTGGCTGTACTGGTTCTTGTGGCTCTGCTGGCCGGCTGTGCTCAGCCCGCGGCCACGCCGGCGCCGGCGACCCAGGCGCCCACAAAGGCTCCGACCCAGGCGCCGGCGACTCAGGCGCCCACCCAGGCGCCCACACAGGCTCCGACCCAGGCGCCCACAAAGGCACCTGCATCGAAGGAACCCATCAAAATCGGCGTCCTGGCTCCGCAGACCGGCAACACCGCCGCCAGCGGGCAGGATATGATCAACGCCTTCCAGATGTACTGGGAGGAGCACGGCATGCAGTCCGCCGGCCGGCCCATTGAGCTGTACGTCGAGGATACCGCCGGCAACCCTGATACCGGCCTGACCAAGGCGCGTCTGCTGGTCGAACAGCGCAAGGTGCACTTCCTGGTCGGCGGTCTGGTGGCGAGCGTTGGTCTGGCGATCGCCGAGTATGTGAAGGATACCGGCACCCCCTACTTCATCCCGGTCATCGCCGCGGACGACCTGACCCAGCGCCGGCGCCTGCCGAACGTGGTGCGCATCGCCGGCTGGAGCTCCAGCTCCACCAACCACCCATTCGGCGAGTGGGCGGCCAAGCAGGGCTACAAGACCGTAGTGACCATCGCGGAGGACTACGCCTTCGGCCATGAGTCGGTCGGCGGCTTCGTGAACACTTTTACCGATAATGGGGGCAAACTACTGGCGGCGATCTGGCACCCGCTGGGAACCATGGACTTCAGCCCGTTCCTGGCCCAGATTGATAACTACAAGCCGGATGTGGTCTTCACCGAGCAGACCGGCGGTGACGCGGTGCGCTTCGTCAAGGCCTGGCGCGATCTGGGCTATGACAAGAAGTATCCGCTCCTGGGCAACCAGACCCTGCTGGACCAGTCCAACCTGCGCGGCATGGGCGATGAGGCAATCGGCCTGATGAGCACCGGCCATTTCGCCGAGGGCCGCGATTCCCCCGAGACCAAGGCTTTCGTCGAGGCCTTTGAGAAGCGTTACGGCCTGATCCCGTCCTACTATGCCGCGGACATGTACACGGCCGCGCGCTGGCTCGATGCCGCCATCCAGAAGATCAACGGCAACGTCGAGGACAGCGAGGCCCTGTTGAAGGCGGTGCGCGAGATATCCTTTGAGGACACGCCGATGGGCCCGGTGAAACTGGATGAGTACGGCGGAACCATCTTCAACGTCTATCTGCGCAAGGTCGAGAAGCGCGCTGACGGCAAGCTGTGGAACGTTGTCGTCGAGACGTGGCCCAACATCTCCCAGTTCTACAAGTACAATCCGGAAGAGTTCCTGAAACAGCCGGTGTACAGCCGCGACTACCTGGGCGAGAACTGGCCGTGATGTAAGTGGCATGCGGTTGGGGGAGGGTATGCCTGGCCTGGATGCCCTCCCCCACGGGGAGACGAGCGTGTTCCCCTGGGTGGGACCACGCGTGGCTTCCTGTATGATGTTGAGGTGCGGCATCCTCCTGGTGACACTGGGAGCATGGGAGCGGGTGATCTCCCGGCAGAGGTCGTCCTGTATACAATCCATGGGCACGGTGGCCCATGCCTGACAAACCATCGTGGGTTCAGGGACAGGAGGAGGCACCATGAAGTCCAGATGGCAGATCATTGTAGCAGTCCTGACGGTGATGGTTCTGCTGGCCGGCTGTGGGGGTCAGCCGGCAACGAGCGTTCCGGCGGCGACCCAGGCGCCAGCACAGGCGGCAACCCAGGCACCCACCCAGGCACCTACGGAGGCCCCTACCCAGGCGCCGGCCAAGGGCCCTATCAAAATCGGCGTCCTGGCACCATTGACCGGCACCTTTGCCGCCAACGGGCAGGATATGGTCAAGGGTTTCCAGATGTACTGGGAAGAGGTTGGTAACAAATGCGCCGGCCGTGAGGTGCAGTTGTTCATCGAAGATACGGCAGGTGAGCCGGACGTCGGCCTGAACAAGGCCCGCCTGCTGGTCGAACAGCGCCAGGTCCATATGCTGGTGGGTGTGCAGAAGGCTAACGTTGGTCTGGCGGTGGCGGAGTATGTGAAGACGACCGGCACGCCGTTCTTCATCCCGGTGACGGCGGCGGATGACCTGACCCAGCGCAACCGGATCCCGAACGTGATCCGCCTGGCCGGCTGGTCCTCCAGCTCGACCACCCATCCGCTGGGAGAGTGGGCCGCGACGAAGAAGGGCTACAAGACCGTAGTGACCATCGCGGAGGACTACGCCTTCGGCCATGAGTCGGTCGGCGGCTTCGTGAACACTTTTACCGATAATGGGGGCAAACTGCTGGCGGCGATCTGGCACCCGCTGGGCAATATGGACTTCAGTCCTTACCTGAGCCAGATCGACAACTACAAGCCGGACGTGGTCTTCACGCAGGAAAGCGGTGGTGATGCGGTGCGCTTCCTGAAGGCCTGGCATGACATGGGTTACGACAAGAAGTATCCCCTGCTGGGTCAGCAGACGCTTACCGACCAGTCCAACCTGCGCGGCATGGGCGATGAGGCGTTGGGTGTGATCACCGCCGGCCACTTCGCCGAAGGCCGCGATGCCCCTGAGACGAAGGCATTCGTCGAGAAGTTTGAAAAGCGTTATGGGGAACTGCCGTCGTATTACGCCGCGGACATGTATACAGCCGCCCACTGGCTCGACGTGGCAATGCAGAAGATCAACGGCAACGTTGAGGATCAGGAACTCCTGCTGAAGACGGTGCGGGAGACGGAGATTCCGGAGACCCCCATGGGCCCGGTGAAACTGGATGAGTACGGCGGAACCATCTTCAACGTCTACCTGCGCCAGGTGGAGAAGCGGCCGGATGGAAAGCTGTGGAACGTGGTGATCGAGACGTTCCCGAATGTCTCTCAGTTCTATAAGTACAATCCCGAAGAATACCTGAAACAGCCAGTCTACAGCCGCGATTACCTGGGCGAGAACTGGCCGTGATCTTACACCGCTAGAAAACCTGGACCGGGGAGGGCCGGCCAAGGCCCTCCCCGGCGGATAGGGAGGTAACATGTCCACTGACGTGTGTGTGACGAGCGATGCACCGCTCGCCTTGGAACTGATCAATGTGACGAAAGACTTTGGCGGCTTGCGTGCGGTGAATAATGTCTCGCTGAAGGTCCGGGCTGGGGAGCGGCGCGCCATCATCGGCCCCAACGGCGCCGGCAAAACCACCCTGTTTAACCTCATCACCGGCCAGTTCCCGGTGACCTCGGGGAAAATCCTGCTCTTCGGGCGGGATATCACCCGCCTGCCGATGCACAAGCGTATTGCGCTGGGCATGGGCCGCACGTATCAGATCACCCGCATCTTCCCCGAATTGACGGTCGAGGAAAACGTCATCCTGGCGATCCAGGGGCTACGTCCGTTGAAATTCGACATGTTCCGCCCACTGCGCCGGCATCGCGATGTGCAAGAGAAGGCGCACGAACTGATGGAGAACCTGGGCATCAGCGATAAGGCCAAGGTTAAGGCGAGGGAGCTGTCCTACGGCGACCAGCGCCAGCTCGAGATTGCCCTGGCCATGGCCAGTGATCCCAAGGTGCTGTTGTTGGACGAGCCGGCCGCGGGGCTCTCGCCGGCGGAGCGCGTCACCATCGCCAACCTGATCCGCCGGCTCCCGAAATCTCTGACGCTGGTACTCATCGAGCACGACATGGACCTGGCGCTGGGTCTGGTCGACCAGGTGGCATGTCTTCACTTTGGGGAATGCATCGCGGATGAGACGCCGGACTGCATCCGCGCCAATGAGATGATACAGCAGATCTACCTGGGAGGGGAATAAATCGTGCTCGAGGTCGAGAATATCCACAGCTATTATGGTGGTGCACATGTGCTGCAGGGCATCTCGATGAAGGTGCCCGATGGCCGGGTGGTGGCCATGCTGGGGCGCAACGGCATGGGCAAGACCAGCCTGATCCGCTCCATCATGGGGATGACTCCACCAGAGGTACGGGCCGGCAGTGTCCGCTATAACGGCGAGGAACTGTTGGGCAGACCATCCTTCTATATTGCGTCCAAGGGCTTGGGGCTGGTGCCGCAGGGCCGGCGCATTTTCCCGTCCCTGACAGTGGTGGAGAACTTGATGATTGCCGCACGCGAGGGCCAGGCGAAGGGAAACAACGGTGCCAAGTGGGACCTGAACCGAGTGTTCGAACTGTTCCCTGCTCTGGAGAGGCGGCGTAAGAACCGCGGCAACCAGCTCAGCGGCGGCGAACAGCAGATGTTGGCCATCGCGCGTGCCCTGATGTCCAACCCCAGTCTGCTCATTATGGACGAGCCTTCTGAAGGTCTGGCGCCGGTGCTGGTCCAGCAGTTGCGCGACCAGTTGATCGTGCTGAAACAGCAGGGCCTGTCTATGTTCCTCGTGGAGCAGAACTTTGGGCTGGCCATGGCGGTGGCGGATGACGTGTACATCATCGAAAAGGGGCAAGTGGTGTACGAGGGGACGCCGGCGGACCTGAACGCCCGCCCCGAGATCAAGAAGCGCTACCTGGGCGTGTGACGGACGACGTTCCAACAAGGGTGTACTTGCCGGCCGGATTCCCCGGTCGGGTTCACCAGCATATCTTACAGAAAGGAGTTGAGCAATGGACATCAGTTTCATCGGCAAACCTCATCATACCGACCCGCGCCGTTTGTACAGCCAGACCGGTGCGGATTGGCAGCAGCGGGTGGATTTCGATCGCCTGCGCAGGGACCGGCTCCAGCGCGCCAAAGAGGCAATGAACGCGCACGACCTGGGTGCTCTGGTGCTCTTCGCCGGCGCCAACATCCGCTATGTCACGGGCAGTTACCAGGGCAACTGGAAGTACAACATCGACATCCGCTACTGCGTCCTGCCCAACGGTGGCGAGCCGATCCTCTTCGAGACCGCCGGCTCCGACCTCCAGTGCGCCAAGATTGACCTGCCCTGGATGGAAGGCCGCATCCGCCCGGCCATCACCTGGAAGTGGGCGGAAGGCGCGGTCCCGTACATGGCCGGCCGCATGGCCGACAGCGTCATCGAGGTGCTGAAGGAGTACGGCGTTCACAAAGAGCGCATCGGCATCGACAACGTGGACATGCATGCTCTCCAGGCCTTCCAGGAGCGCGGCATCAATCTGGTGAGCGCCTGGCCGGCGATGTCCCAGGCCCGCGTCATCAAGACCCCGGATGAGATCGAACTGCTCAAGCAGGCCTCGGCCATCGGTGATGCGGCCATGTGGAAGATCAAGTACGAGTGGCTGAAGCCCGGCGTGCGCGAGCGCGAGATCGAGGCCAAGGTCCATGAGTTCATGCTCTCGCAGGGCTGTGAGATCATCTATGACATCATCGTGGCCTCCGGCGGCAATACCAGCCCGTACCGCCGCTGGGCGACCGACAAGATGATCCGCGCCGGCGACCTGGTCATCGTGGACATCAACGCGGTGGGCCCCTCCGGCTACTTCGTTGACTTCGTGCGCTGTTTCAAGTGCGCCGGCAAGATGACACCGCAGGAAATCAGCCTGTACCATGAAGTCTATGACTCCATGTACGCGGCCATCGAGAAACTGCGGCCCGGCAACACCACCGCCGATGTCGCGTCCGTCTTCCCCGTCTACGACGATGACAAGTACGGCACCGTGACGCTCCAGCAGTTTGCCCACAGCATCGGCCTGACGCTGTACGAGGGCATGTGGATCTCCCGCGCCTACTCGCTCCAGTATCCGGCCGAGATCAAGGAGAACATGTACTTCGCGGTGGAGACCTTCGCCGGCCATCCCGGGCTCCAGCAGACCGTGCGGTTGGAAGAGAACGTCCTGGTGACCAAGGACGGTCCAGTTGTGTTCACCATGATGGAGCACATGGAAGAGGCCATGCGCCGGTAATGGGCCGGCCTGTTCAGGAGGCGCCTGCGCCGCGGGCCAGGCGCCTCCTTAAATGAGGTCGTGTGGATACAATATTCACTCCTCAGGAGTATGAGTCATGGCTCGCTATATTGTTGCTGTGACCGATTGGGTGTTTCCCAATTTGGAGCCGGAGCGCAAGGCACTGCAGGAAATTGATGCCGAACTGCGGCCGGCCCAGTGCAAGACGCCGGAGGAAATCATCGCGCTGGCAAGCGATGCGGATGCAGTGCTGAACTGCTATGCCAAAATGCCCGCCCAGGTGATTCAGTCCCTCAAGAGGTGCAAAATCATCGCCCGCTACGGTATCGGGGTGGATACGATAGATCTCAAGGCGGCCACGGAAGCCGGCATTATGGTCACCAATGTCCCCGATTACTGCGTGGACGAGGTATCCGACCACGCTATGGCGCTCATCCTGGCCGTCGCCCGCAAGATCTGCTTCTCCGACGCCATGGTGAAGCGCGGCCAGTGGAGCATGAAGGCCACTGTCCCCATGTATCGTCTGCGGGGGCAAAAGCTGGGTCTGGTCGGGTTCGGGAAAATCCCCCGCGCGCTGGTGCCCAAGGCGCAGTCATTCGGTTTCTCCGTGATGGCGTTTGACCCCTATGTGCCGGCGCAGGTGGCCGAGTCCATGGGCGTCAGGCTTGTGGATATGGACACGCTCCTGCGGGAGTCGGACGTCGTCTCGATCCATGCCCCGCTGACCGAAGAGACCCGCTGGATGTTTAACGAGGATACCCTGCGGAAGATGAAGAAGACGGCCATCCTGGTGAACACCTCTCGAGGGCCGTTGGTGAAGGAATCCGCCTTGGTGCAGGCGCTGAAAGAGGGCTGGATCGCCGGCGCCGGTCTGGACGTGGTGGAGAACGAACCCCCGCCGCCCGATTCGGAACTCCTGAAACTCGAGAACATTGTCCTGACCCCGCATACCGGGTTCTACAGCGAAGAGTCGCTGGTTGAGCTGCAGACCAAGGCCGTGGCGGAAGTGGTGCGCGTGCTGAAGGGCGAGATGCCGCTCAACCTGGTGAATAAGGACGTGCTCAACAAGTTGAAATAGTGCTGACAGCTTCGACCGACATCGACACATGGAGGAACTGGACATGACAGACACACCCTGGATGACCCGAAACTGGTTCGTCAGCCCCTGGAATTACCTTCCGGAGGTGACAAAAGAGCTGAATTTCGCCAAGCAGATCAAGATTCACGATATTACCCTGCGCGATGGCGAACAGCAGGCCGGCATCGAGTTTACCAAGGATGACAAGATTCGCATCGCGGAGGCTCTGGCCGAGGCCGGCGTGCACCGCATCGAGGCCGGCATGCCGGCGGTTTCGCCGGCCGACGCGGAAGCGATTAAAGAGATCGTCAAGCGCAACCTCGGCCCCGAGATCTTTGCCTTCGCCCGCTGTATGAAAGAGGATGTCAAGCGCGCCGTGGACACCGGCGTGAAAGGTATCGTCACCGAGATCCCCTCCAGCGAGCACATCATCAAGTATGCCTACCGCTGGTCGCTGGAGAAGGCCATTGACCTGTCCATCGAGGCCACGCAGTACGCCAAGGAGCAGGGCCTGTACGTGGTCTTCTTCCCCATCGACTCCTCGCGCGCCGAGATGTCCTGGTACTTGAACCTCATCGAACGGGTGGCTAAGGAAGGGCATATGGATGCGCTGGCCCTGGTGGATACCTTCGGTGTGCTGGGGCCGCATGCGGTGCGCTATATGGTGCGCGAGGCCAAGAAGCGGGTGAACAAGCCGCTGGAAACCCATTTCCACAGCGATTTCGGCATGGGAGTGGCCAATACCATCCTGGCGTTGAGCGAGGGCGCGGAGGTGGTGCACAGCACGGTGCTGGGCATTGGCGAGCGCGCCGGCAACGCCCCCATGGAGGAAATCGTCATGGCCCTGCGCACGATGTACAACATCGACCTGGGCATTGACTACAGCAAGCTCTATCCGCTGGCCAAACTGGTCGAAAAACTGTCCGGGCAGAAGGTGCCTACCAACAAGCCCATCGTCGGCGACCTGCTCTTCAGCGTCGAGTCGGGCATCATCGCCAGTTGGGTGAAGAACTGCGGCGATGAGCATTTGACCGAGGTCTTCCCCTTCCGGCCGGAATTCGTTGGCCAGCAGGAACCGAAGGTCGTGCTGGGCAAGAACAGCGGCCTCGATTCCATCCGCATCTGGCTGAGCGACCTAGGCCGCGATGCTACGGAAGAGCAGATGACGGAAATCCTGATGCAGTTGAAGAGCGAGTCCATGCAGAAGAAGCGTCTGCTGACCGTGGACGAGTTCCTCAACATTGTGGATCGTGTCCTGGCGTAGCGGGTTACGCGACCCCCACCCCTCATCATGCCGGCAACACCGCCTGGGGTGGGGGTCACGTTCCCATTTATGTGAGCTGGTCGCTGGACGAACTTCCGCGGTACGGAAGCTCTCGATCATATTCTTGCGGATCACAACCATATGCCAGGAACACACACTGCCACCGCTGAAAGGCGGCTCACGCCGGGATTTGCCCTGTTCGTTGCCTGTCTGACCAGCTTTTTCGTCGGGTTTCTGCTGTCCAATGTGGCACCGGTCATTGGGGTGGCAGAACGCCGGCTGGGCCTCTCTGCCGCCCAGGTGGGCTGGGTGCTCTCCGCCATGCTCCTGAGCCATTCAGTACTCCTGTTGATCGGCGGGGAGTTCATTGACCGCTGGGGCTTGTGGAAGGTACTGGGCACGGCGTTCAGCGTGCTGACCATTGGCTCCCTGGTCCAGGTGATGGCGGCGAGTTTTGGTGTACTGCTGATTGCCCGTCTGATCATGGGCATTGGCTCCGGGCTGGGCTTCCTGGCCGGCCTGCAGTTGGTGGGCCAGCATACGGGCGGCGGCCCGCGGCAGTCGTTTCGCCAGGGGTTATACGGCGGCATGAATCATGTCGGCATTGTCATGGCGATGCTGGCACTGCCGGCGGGGCTTGCTGGCCTGGGCTGGGCCGGCACCTACAGCATCGTTACTGCACTGCTCATCGTCGCCGCCGGCATCGTCTGGTGGGGACTGCACCCGCTGGCGCGGAATTTCTCGCCGACCACCCATATCCCCTGGCGGGAAATCCTGCGGGACCGGCGGAGCTGGTGGTTCTGTCTGGCCCATGCCATGACCTTCGGCTTCTACCTCTCGCTGGTGTCGTGGTTGGTGAAATATTTGCGCGGGGCATATGGTGCTGATGTGGCGCTGGCCACCGCCATTTCCACCGGGTTGACGACCTGGGCGTTCCTGAGCCGCATGGGCGGGGGCTACCTGGCCGGCCTGGTCGGCGAGAAGCGGCTGGTGATGTGGGCGACCGCCGGCGTGGTGGTCACCTTTGCCCTGATGGTGCTGTGGGGGGCGTTGTGGCCGGCGGTGGCCGGCCTGGCGCTGGCGGTGCTGGCAGTGAATCTGCCCTTCGGCGCTATTTTCGCGCTGGCCGGCCGCTCGTTCCCGGGCGGCATGACCGGCCGCCGACTGAGCTTTATCCTGACGCCGGCGAGCATCCTGGCCTTCGTCCTGCCCGTGGTCTACGGGTATGTGCTGGAGGGCACCCATTCGTACGGCATGGGGTTTCTCCCCTGGGCCGTGCTGGGTGGGCTGATGTTCCTGGTGCTGTTGCTCCAACAGTCCAGCGTTCTGCGCACGACAGAATAGGCTATTCCGCTGAGGAGGTTGCGCCTTGAATATCGATGTCCATGGTCATGTGGTAGTGCAGGAGATCCTGCGCTCGGAAGCGCATCCGGAGGGCTGGCGGCCCGAAGTCGTCCGGGATTCCGCCGGCCGGGTCTTTGTCCGCAACGATTACTTCGTCAACGGGCCGATCCCCAAGGAGATCGTCGAGTGGCCGAAAATTATCGAGAATCTCGACGCCACGCAGGTGGATGTGATGGCGGTATCGCCGTCGCCGTTCCTGTTCTTTTATTATTTGGACCCGCAGGCCGGCCTGTATGCTTGTCAGGTGCAGAACGATGCCATTGCCCAAGCGGTAGCGCAGTATCCGCGCCGGCTGGTCGGCATGGGTATCGTGCCCCTGCAGGATGTGCGGCTGGCGGTCAAGGAATTGGAGCGAGTGGTGCGAGCGCTGAAGATGCCGGCGGTCGAGGTCGGTTCTAATGTGCTGGGCGCCTATCTGGGCGAAGAACGGTTCTGGCCCTTCTGGGAGGCGGTGGAGGCGCTCGATGTCTTTGTGTTCGTGCATCCTGAGGATCCCATCGGGAAGGACCGGCTCGGCCCGTATTATCTGATCAACCTGGTGGGGAATCCCATTGAGACGGCCCGCTGTATCGCCGATGTGGTGTTCTCGGGCCTGCTGGATCGCTTTCCCAGGCTGAAGCTGTGTTTTGCGCACGGCGGCGGCGCCGCGCCCTATATCATGGGGCGGTTCGACCATGGATTTCGGATGCGGAATGAACCCAAGGCCAACATCGCCCGACTGCCCAGCGAGTACATGCACATGTTGTATTACGATACGATCACCCACTATGGGCCGGCGCTGGAGTATCTGGTGCAGTGCTTCGGCCCCGAACATGTGGTCCTGGCATCGGACTATCCCTTTGACATGGGACCCCAACAGCCCGTGGAATTTGTCCGCTCCGCCGGCCTTGTGGAGGATGTCCAGCGGAAAATCTTGGGCGAGAATGCCCTGCGGTTGTTGAAACTCGATCCATCTGCATTTTCCCCAGCGTGAGGTGAACAGCGATGCCTGCCAAAATGATGCGTGCCATGGTGTTGGAGGAATTCGGCAAGCCCTTACAGCTCCGGGAGGTGCCGGTACCCGAGATCGGCGATGAGGAAGCCCTGGTGCAGGTGCATGCCTGTGGGTTGTGCGGGACGGACCTGAAGATATCCGGCGGGAAGCTCGCTGGCATTCCCACCCCACTCATCATGGGGCATGAGCCGGCCGGCGTGGTCGTGGAAGTCGGCTCGCGGGTGACGAACGTGAAGGTCGGGGATCACGTGGCGCTGGCCCTGTACGTGACCTGCGGTCAGTGTGAGTTCTGCCGCACGGGCAACGAGTCGCTGTGCGTGAATCTGGTGGGCCGGCCAGGGTTTGAGCTGAACGGCGGCTTCGCCGAATACTTCAAGGTGCCGGCGCGCAACCTGTTCCGCGTGGCGCCGCATGTGCCCTTTGAACAGGTCGCTCTGCTGGCGGACTGCATTGCCACTATCTGGCATGCGGTGTGCCGGCGCGCCGAGGTGAAAATTGGCCAAACGGTGGTAGTGGTCGGCGCCGGCGGGTTGGGCGTGCATGCCATTCAGTTGCTGAAACTGGCCGGCGCCAGGGTCATCGCCGTGGATGTGGCGGAGGACAAGCTGGAGTTCGCCCGGCAGTGGGGCGCGGATGTCACCATCCATTCGCGCCAGGAGGATGTGGTCTCTCGGGTGAAAGAACTGACTGACGGTCTGGGCGCCCATGCGGTGCTGGAGTTCGTCGGCCTGCCGGAAACGATTGCCGCCGATCTGCGTTTCCTGCGCCGGGGCGGGGTATTGACCCTGGTGGGGTATGCGCCGGACAAGCCCTTCACGGCGGATTCGGCGGACATTGTGCTGTTGGAGAAGCGCATCGTGGGCAGTCGGGCGAACACCAAGCAGGACCTGGTGGAGGTCATCCGGCTGATGGAGGAGGGCAAGATTCGCGGCGCCATCACCAACCGCTATCGGTTGGAGGAGGTTAACGAGGCGCTGGAGGCCCTGCGGAGAGGGGAGATCCTCGGCCGGGTGGTCGTCGTGCCGTGAGCGGCAGAGCCGGCCGGCAGAAAGGAGGATAATGGTGGAAAAACCCAAGGTGTATGTCGCACACCGCGATGTCATCCCGGGCACGCCGGGGGATTACGGCGAAGATGCGGTGCGCGTCGTCTATGACATGTTGAAAGAGGCGATCGATGCCGTCGGTGGACTGCGCTCGTTCATCCGGGACGGCGCGAAGGTGGTGGTGCGCGCCAATGTATGCTGGGCGGCCAAGCCGGAGACCGGCATCCCCAGCGACCCGCGGGTGGTCGAGGCCTTGATGCGTCTGATCCGCGATGAGACCAACCCGCGTGAGCTGATCGTGGCGGACCGCAGTTCCATTGGCGCAGATACCGCCGAGGCGTTCGAGGTGACCGGTGTCAAGCGGGCGGCCCTGCGGGGTGGGGCAGACCGGGTCCTTCCGCTGGAGCAGGACGAGCGCATCCCGGTGCAGGTTCCCCATGCGCGCGTGCTGGATAAGCCGGTCTATCTCTCGAAGACCATGCTGGAAGCGGACACCCTGATTTATCTGGCGAAGATGAAGGTGCACAAGCTGACCAACATCACTCTCACCATGAAGATGAATCAGGGGAGCCTGGACTGGTACGACGCCATCCGCAACCATCGGGCGGACATGCATCAGAAGATGGTGGACATGCTGAAGGTGATGCGGCCGCAGTTGGCGCTGATCGATGGCCTATGGCCCATGCAGGGGCAGGGGCCTGGCTCGCCCTTCCCGGAGGACCTGATCAAGGACTTCAATGTGATTATCGCCGGCAAGGACCCCGTCGCCGTCGACACCGTCGGCGCTACCATTATGGGCTTCGACGCCAAGCATGAGATCGCTATGCTGCGCGAGGCCGAGATTGAGGGCCTGGGGGTGGCAACCCTAGAGAATATCGAGGTGCTGGGCACGCCCATCGAGAAGGTGAAGCGCCACTTCCGCCGCGGCAACATCCACCTGATTGGGCTGGACCCACGCATCGAGGTCTACATGGGCGGTGCATGCGACGGCTGTCTGCACTTCACCCGCACGGGGCTGGACACGTACCTTGCCAATCCGAAGCTATTGGAAGGGGTGGAGAAGATCACGATTATTATCGGCTCCAATGCCGCCGTCCCGGAGCACCTGGAGCACAACCCGCCCAAATCCTACGTGTTCGTGGTGGGGGACTGCACCAGCGCCCATAAGGACAAGGGCATCTTCTTCCCGGGCTGTGCTTCCACCAGTCTGCACCGCACCTTCTTCCCTGGAAAGACGGATGAGGAAATCCTGAACAACTATTGGCGTGTTCAGCCCAAAGGACCGAGCTTCGAGGGGTTCCTCCATGCCGAGAATCGTTGAGCCTGGCCGGCGTGTCTTCCCGGTTCGTCTGCCCTTCGCCCTTCCGATTCGCGAAGGGGTCGAGGCACAGCGTTTTGTCATCACGTACATCGTGGTTGGTGAACGGGGGGCCTGTGTGGTGGACACCGGCGCCGCCGGCTCTCAGGAACACCTGGTGCGGGCGCTCCAGGAGCTGGGCCTGACGCCGGCGGATGTGCGGCTGGTCGTCAACACCCATGAGCACGGGGACCACATCGGCGGCAACGCCTTTTTCGAGGAATGGGCACATCCTGAGTTCGCCTGCCACGAGGCCGCGGTGCGCTGGATCGAGGACCTGGAGGCCCAACAGCGCGAGCGCCCCATTTACCAGTTCGAGCGGTTGGTGAACCGATCGGTGCGCATCACGCGCGTCCTGCATGATGGGGACGAGATTGATCTGGGCGGGACCACCCTGCGGGTGATTTTCACGCCAGGGCATTCGCCCGGCTCTATCTCGCTCTTCTGTCCGGAGGAGGGGGTGCTCATCACGGCGGATGCGCTCCAGCCGGTGGGGGGACTGCCGCTGTACATGGACCCGCGGAAGGCCGTGGAGTCCCTGCGCCGGCTGGCCGGCCTGCCGGGGGTGCGCGTGTTGTACAACTCCCATCGGGAGGAGCCGCTTACCGGGCCGGACATCCCGCGGGCATTGGAAGAGAGCATCCACTACATAGAGCGGGTGGGGGAGCTGGCGGAGGAGGCCCGGCGCCGGCTGGGAGAAGGCGCCGCGCCGGAGGAGATCACCCGGGAGGTGCTGTTGGCATTGGGCCTCAACCCGCCGCCCGTGATGCCGCTCACCATCATCAGCGTGACCTCGCATTTTCGCTGACGGCAGTTTGGTCGAGGAGCAGGACAGCGACGAGTTTTCGCCCAACAGCGCGCAGGAGAGCCTGGTATGAATGGGGAGGAAGCCATCAAACCGTTTCTGGAGATGCGCGGTATCGTCAAGCAGTTTCCTGGCGTGTTGGCTCTGAACCGGGTGGATTTTGATCTGCGGCCAGGGGAGGTCCATGTTTTGCTTGGGGAGAACGGCGCCGGCAAATCCACCCTGATCAAAATCCTTTCGGGTGTGCACACCGCGGACGAGGGGGAGATCCTGCTCGACGGCCGGCCGGTGCATATCCGCACTCCGCACGATGCCAAGGCGCTGGGCATCAGCACCATCTTTCAAGAGTTTACGCTGGTGCCGGATATGAGCGTGGCCGAAAATATCTTCCTCGGCCGTTTTCCCAGCCTGCCCGGAGCCGCCGGCTTCGTGGACTGGAAGAGGATGCGGGAGGAATCGGCGGCGCTCCTGCGCTCCTTGAACGTGGAGGTGGACCCCCGCACCCCCGTGCGGCAGCTTGGTGTGGCCAAACAACAGATGGTCGAAATTGCCAAGGCGCTGTCCATGCAGGCGCGCATCATCGTCATGGATGAGCCGACGGCGGCGCTGGCCTCAGCGGAGATCGAGCAGTTGTTCCGCACCATCCGCGAGCTGAAGGCGCGCGGTGTGGCAGTCATCTACATCTCGCACCGGTTGGAAGAGGTGCGCCATATCGGTGATCGGGCAACGGTGCTTCGGGATGGGGAGAAGATCGGCACGGTCCCGCTGGCCACCACCAGCATTGATGAGCTGATCCGGATGATGGTGGGCCGCGAGCTGAAGGAGAAGTTCCCCAAGGTGGAAGTGCCGCGCGGCGAGGAAATTTTGCGGGTAGAGCATTTGAGCCGGCCGGGCGTCCTGCATGATATTAGCTTCAACCTGTTTCGGGGGGAAATCCTGGGCATCGCTGGCCTGGTCGGCGCCGGCCGCACGGAGCTGGCGCGCGCCATCTTCGGCGCGGATCCCATCTCGGAAGGACGCGTCCTGGTGAAAGGTCAGCCGGTGCAGATCACCAGCCCGCGAGATGCCATTCGGCACGGCTTGGCGCTCCTGCCGGAGGACCGTAAGCGGCACGGCCTGGTGTTGGGCATGACAGTCGCCGGCAACATCACCATCACCATGCTGGACCAGTTCACCCGGGCCGGCGTCATGGATTTGCGCAAAGAGAGGAGCCTGGCCCAGCAGTTTGTGGAGAGGATTCGCATTGCGACCCCCTCGCTGGATCGCGAGGTGCGTTACCTCAGCGGCGGTAACCAGCAGAAGGTGGTGGTGGCCAAATGGGTGGGGGCGCAGGCGGATATCTTCCTGTTCGATGAGCCGACCCGCGGGATTGATGTGGGTGCCAAGGTAGAGGTGTACCACCTGATGAATGAACTGGTGCAGAAGGGCGCCGGCGTCATCATGATTTCCTCGGAGCTTCCGGAGATCCTGGGCATGAGCGACCGCATCCTGGTGATGCGCGCCGGCCGCATCTGCGGCATGTTCCACCGCTCCGAAGCAACGCCGGAACGCATCCTGGATGCGGCCATTTCGGGTGAGCCGGTCTACGCATGTATGGAAGCCTAATGCCATAGGGGGAGGAAGATGGCCACGGTAGAGACCGAGAGCAAAAAAGAGCGCCGCACACTGTCCCTGACCCGATGGGTGCCGTGGGGGCGCATTGGCTTGCCGCTGGTGATCGTCTTGATGGGTGTGTTCTTTGGAGCCATCAACCCGAATTTCTGGACCATGACCAACCTGACCAACGTGGCCCGGCAGGTCTCCATCCTGGCGTTAATCTCCGTGGGGGAGACCTTCGCCATTTTGAGCGCCGGCATTGACCTGTCGGTCGGTTCCTTGCTGGCCATTGTCAGTGTCATCTGTGCCCAGACGATGCTGGAGTACGGGGTGGCCGCCGGCATCCTGGCCGGCATCCTCATCGGGGCGGTCTGCGGCCTGATCAATGGTTTGTTGATCGCCAAGGCGCGCATTCCCCCCTTTATCGCCACGTTGGCCATGCTGGTCGGGGCGAGGGGCGCGGCGCTGACCCTCAGCGGTGGACTGCCCATCGCCGGCCTGCCGAAATCGTTCCTTACCATCGGCGCCGGCTATATCCTGGGCATCCCGATCCCAGCCATTATCGCCGCCATCGTGATGCTCATCGGCTACTTCATCCTATCCCGCACCTCCTTCGGTCGGAGCGTGTATGCGGTGGGCGGCAATGAGGAAGCCGCCATGCTCTCCGGCATCAATGTGGCGCGCGTCAAGATTCTTGTCTATTTGCTGAGCGGGATTTGTGCCGGCATTGCCGGCGTCGTGCTGACCTCGCGCGTCATCTCCGGACAGCCCACCCTGGGAGAGGTGCAGGAGCTGTACGCCATCGCCGCGGTGGTCATCGGCGGAAGCAAGATCAGCGGCGGCTACGGCGGTGTGGGCAAGACTGTCCTGGGCGTGCTGGTGCTCGGCCTGCTGAACAACGGCCTGAACCTGATTCGCGTGTCCTCCTACGTTCAGCTCATCGTCATCGGCGTCATCATCGTCCTGGCGGTCTATGTGGACCTGCTGCGTTCGCGGAGGTCATAACCGCTGAGGTGATCCGCAGTGCCTGCTACCCGTGTGGTTCAGGGATGGATCATGACTATCGCGGAAAGGGGGTGATAGCGGACAGCTTCCGGTGTGTGGTGTGCTTGGGATGAAGGCCGGTCTCACAAAAACGTCAAGGAGGGAAGACTCATGAAGGGTGTCAAAGCACTGTTGTTTGTTGTCCTGATTGCGGCGATGGTGCTGACCGGTTGTGCGGCGCCGGCCGCGCCCACTCAGGCACCGGTCCCGACTGCGACCCCCGTGCCGCCGACGGCGACGCCGGCGCCGACACAAGCACCGCCTACCTCCACGCCGGCGGCAGCGGCCACCGCTGCTCCGACCCAGGCGCCGGCCGGCGGGGAAAAGCTGGGGTTGGGGGAGGATGCGTATCCGCGCCCGCCGAAGCCCAGCAAGCAGTACACCATCGGCGTGCTGGTGCCGCACCTGTCCAACCCGCATTTTGTCGGGCAGGCCTACGGCTACATTGATGAGGCCGAAAAGCTGGGCGCCAAGGTCATCCTGTACGAGGCCGGCGGCTATCAGTATCTGGACAAGCAGATCGCCCAGATGGAGGACCTGATCGCCAGCAAGGTGGATGCGATCATCCTGGTGGCGACCAACGGTCCGGGCACCGTACAGGTGGTGGAAGAGGCGGTTGCGGCCGGCATCCCGGTGATCAACTGCAACGTCATGACCGACAGCGACAAGGTGGTGACGCGCATCCGCTCGGATGATGAGGTCATCGGCCAAATGCAGGCCGATTTCATGGGCGAGGCGCTGAAAGGCAAGGGCAATGTGGTGATGCTGCGCGGTCCTGCCGGCACCTCCTGGGCGGAGAACCGCGGCAATGCCTTCAAGGCGCGCATCGCCGAAAAGTACCCTGGCATCCAGATCATTGGTGAGCAGTACATGCAGTCCTCGCCCGACCAGGGCCTGCGGGTCATGGAGGACTTCCTGCAGACCTATCCGCAGATTGACGGCGTGTACAACGGTGCGGATAACATTGCCATTGGTGCGGCCCAGGCGATTGTGGCCGCCGGCAAGGCCGGCCAGATCGTCATCACCACCACCGACTTCCAGCCCGACTGCGAAAAGTTCGTGCGCGAGGGCGTCATCTCCGCCGCAGTCGTCCAGCAGACGGTGGTCATTGGGCGCTGGGGCATCCGCGCCGCCATCAATTACCTGGAAGGCCGCGAGGTTCCCAAGGCGCTGTGGACCCCGCTCCTGCTGGTCACCAAAGAGAATGTGGACAAGATCGACTTGAGCGGCGTCCGCGCGCCGGACGGCTGGAAACCTCCTGTCGCACATTGATGCGCTTGTTGGTCGTGGTCTCTGCTCCTGCCGGGTGGTGCAAGCCGCCCGGCAGGAGCGGGCTGTGAGCGGTATGGTTGAAGGATACCGACAAGGGGGATTGCATGGGCTTTCCAACCTACGCTAGGGGACAGTATCAAGTCAGTTTCGAGGAGCGCATTGATTTCCACCGCCTGCGCCGCGAGCGCATCGCGCGCACGCTCGAGGCCATGCGCGCAGAAGGGGTGGATGCGCTCCTGCTCTGGAAGGACGAGAACGTGCGCTATCTTTCGGATTTGCGCGCCATCATGATCCAGTACCGCTCCACGACGACATACGGCGTTCTCCTCTTTGCAGATGGGCATTTGACGCTCTTTGCCTCCGGTGGGGAGGTGGCCCGGGCGCGGGAGGTCATGCCGTGGATTCAGGACCTGGTCGCCATCCCCATCCTGGACGAGAGGGGCTTGGTGGAAACTGTGTTGAACACCGAAATCATCCCGCGTTTGGCGGATAAAGGAGTATTGCGGGGCCGCATCGGGGTGGACGGCATGACCTATCCCCAGATGCGCGCCTATCAGAGCGCGCTGGCCGGCGCGGAGCTGGTGGACGGCGAGACCCTGATGCAGAGGGTGCGCCGCATCAAGACCGTGGATGAGGTCGCCATTTTACACGAGGCGGTGGCGGTGGCCGATGCGGTGACTCAGGCGGCGATCGACGCCGTGCGGCCGGGCGTGCGGGAGTGTGAGATCGCCGGCGAGGCCATGAAGGTGCTCTTCTCGCTGGGCGGCGAATTTGCCCATCTGGCCAGCCCCTTCGTCGCTTCGGGGGAACGCATGTCGCCGCCGACCCGCTTTGCCACGGACAAATTGGTGCGCCACGGCGATCTGGTCTTCATTGACATCGGCGCCTGCTGGAACGGCTATTTCGGCGATGTCGGCCGGGCAGTGATCTGCGGCAAACCCTCGGCCATGCAGAAGAGGATTTACCAGACGGTGTATGAGGCACTGCAGGCCGGCATCGAGAAGATGCGGCCTGGCAACACTAACGAGGATGTGGCACGCGCCATCCGCGCCACGGCGGCCAAGCACGGCCTGCAGGATCATTTCATCAACCTGTTTATTGGCCACGGCATCGGCATCAGTCCCAACGAACCCCCCTATATCGGGGAGCAGACCCCAGGGGCGGAGGAGGTGGTGCTGGAGCCGGGCATGGTCTTCGCCGTGGAACCCCTGATCTGGGTGCCGGGCGTGCGCGGCGGCGGAGGTGTGCGGTTGGAGGAGACCATCCTCATCACCGAGGGGGAGGCAATGGTGATGTCGCGCGCCCCCTTCGACGAGCGGCTTTTGACATAATCAAGGGGCATATACGCATGGCAAGGTGGAAGATTTACGCGTTGCTGACCGGCACATCGCCGGTGGATAAGTCGGTGGTGACGTATCTCCAGGAGCCGGGGACCCCGTTCCGGGTGGCTAATGTGATCTTTGTGCTGGAAGGGGCCGGCGAGCACATCGTGGTGGACACGAGCTTCGAGTCGGTGGAAGCTATCCGGCGCATCAACAAACGGGAGCTGGAGCGCACGCCGGCGCAGGAGCCGGCGCATCAACTGGCACAGATCGGCGTGGACCCGCTCAAGGTACGGAAAGTGGTGCACACCCACTTGCACTACGATCACGTGGGCAACAACCGGCTGTTCCCGAACGCGCGCTTCTATGTCCAGCGGGAGGAACTGCGATTCGCCTTCGCGCCCAATCCTTTGCTTGCGCCGATCTATCACTCACCACTCCTGGGACATACGCCGGGGTATCTGGGAAGCAGTCTCGAGATATTGGACGGCGATATGCCCATCGCGGCCGGCGTGACGGTGATCCATGTGCCCGGCCATACCCCGGGTTCGCAGGCGGTGCTGGTGGAGACCGAAGCAGGGGTGTACTGCATCGCCGGCGACACGATTCCCCTGTTCGAGAACATCGAGAAAGGGATACCGCACGGCGTGCACGACAGCGTCTCCGACTGGTACCGCTCGTTGAACCGCATCAAAGCGTTGGCCGATTATGTTATCCCTTCGCATGACATGCGCCTGTTCGAGCAGGGGCCCATTGTGGTCTGGCCTGGGGCGTATGCGTACAGAATAGAGAGGTGAACTATTTTTCGGTTGGAGGTGGAGACTTGAAGCATTTCGAGTACTTTTCAGCACATTCGGCGGAAGAGGCGGTCGCTCTTCTGCAGAAGTACAGCCCGGATGCCCTGCCCATCGCCGGCGGGACGGAACTGCTGGTGCGCATGAAGCAGAATCTGATTCATCCCAAGGTGTTGGTGGACATCACCCATGTGCCGGAATTTCAGGGCATCGCGCTGACGGAGGAGGGCCTGCGCATCGGAAGCCTGGTGACGCATGCGGAGGTGGCGGCTTCGCCGCTGGTGCGGCAGTTCGCGCCGGCGGTGGCGGCGGCCTCTGGATCGGTGGGGGCGGTGCAGACGCGCAACCTGGGCACGCTGGGCGGCAACCTGGTCTCCTGTGTGCCGTCCATTGACAGCGCGCCGGCGCTCCTGGTGCTGGAGGCGCAGGCAGTGGTGTTCGGTGTCAATGGCCGGCGGCAGTTTCCCCTGACGGAGCTGTTCGTCGGGCCGCGCTGTTCCTCGCTGACGCCGGCGGAACTGCTGGAAGCCGTGATCATCCCGCGCCATAATCTGGGGAAGCCAACCTGCTTCAGCAAGTTTGGCCGGCGCAAGGCGCTTACCATCGCGCTGGTCAATGCGGCGGCATGTGTGGAGACAAACCCGGAACGTACCCATTTCTCGCAGGTGCGTCTGGCGCTTGGCGCGGTGGCCCCGACCCCCATCCGGGCGTATACTGCGGAGGCCTATCTGGCGGGCAGGCCCATCGCCCAAGAGGTACTGCTGGAGGCCGGCCGGCTGGCGGCAGAGGACGCGAAGCCCATTGACGATTTCCGCGCTTCTGCGGAGTACCGCCGGCATCTTATTGGCGTCCTGACGCGGCGCGTCATCGAGGGCGCGCTGGCCGGCATGCCAAAAGTATAATTCTTGAGGAGGATAAGATGGCGTTCACGATAAAGGTCAAGGTGAACGGCGAGTGGAAGACGGCTGATGTGGAGCCGGAGATGACCCTTTTGGAGCTCCTGCGGGAGCAGTGGGGACTGACCGGGACGAAGCTGGGTTGTGACGAGGGGGACTGCGGCGCCTGCACCGTGCTCTTCGACGGCAAACCGGTCAACTCCTGTCTGGTGCTGGCGGTGCGGGCCGATGGCCATGAAGTGGTGACGGTGGAAGGTCTGGGCACTGCCGAACGCCCGCATCCTCTGCAGTCCGCCTTCGAACAGCACGGCGCAGTGCAGTGCGGATTCTGTGCACCGGGCATGCTGATTTCGGCCAAGGCTCTGCTGGATGCGAACCCGGAGCCGACGGAGCAGGAGATTCGAGAAGCGCTGGCCGGCAATCTCTGCCGCTGTACCGGCTACACCAAGATCGTGGAAGCGGTGAAGAGCGCCGGCCGCGCCATGAAATCCAGCGTCAAGTAGGAGAGGGATTGATGGAACGCGACGTGATACGCAAGGTGCCCCTGGTGAAGCCCGGCGAACCAGGGATGATTGTCGAGGAAGCGCCGACGGAGGAGCTTGCCGGCTACCCCTCCGTCGGGCGCCGGATTCCCCGCCGGGATACCATTTTCCAGGTGCTCGGGCAGTTGAAGTACATCAACGACCTGTCCTTCCCGGGCATGCTGTATGCCAAGGTACTGCGGAGCCGCTATGCCCATGCCCGCATCCTGCGGGTGGACGTCAGCAAGGCGCTGGAAGTGCCGGGGGTGGTGGCGGCCATCACGGCGGACGATATCCCGGTCAATTCGTTCGGCCCCAGCCTGCAGGATCAGCCCGTGCTGGCCAAGGACAAGGTGCGGCATATGGGGGACGGCATTGCGGCGGTGGCGGCGGTGAGTGAGCAGATTGCCGAGGAAGCGCTGGAGAAGATCGTGGTGGAATATGAGCCGCTGCCTGTGGTGCTGGACCCGCTGGAAGCGATGAGGGAAGACGCGCCGCGCATCCATGAGCCGCGCAGTAACATTTACTGGGAGTGGCACATCCGTAAGGGCGATGTGGAGAAGGCGCTGGCGGAGGCGCACCTGGTGGTGCAGGAGCGCTACCGCACCCAGATGGTGGAGCATGTCTCCATGGAGACGCATTCCAGCATCGCGATGTGGGACGCCGGCGGCCGGCTCACCGTCTGGTGCACCGTGGGCCGCATCACGCTGGCGCGCACCGACCTGGCGCGCATCCTGCAGGTCCCGGTCAGCCGGGTGCGAGTGGTCTCGACCCAGCTTGGCGGCAACTTCGGCGGGAAGAACGAGATCACCATCGAGCCGGTGCTGGCGATCCTGGCGAAGAAGACCGGCCGGCCGGTCAAAGGGACGTACTCCCGCAAGGAAGAGTTCATTGCTTCTACCACGCGCCATCCCTTTATCATGGAGTACACCAGCGGGGTGACGGCGGAGGGGCGCATCATCGCCAGGAAGGTGCGGCTCATCGCCGACGGCGGGGCCTACTGCTCGTGGAGCGAGACGACGCTGGGCAAGGCGACCATCCTCAGCGCCGGCCCCTACGATATCCCGAACATCGCCCTGGATGGCTATGTGGTGTACACCAATAAGCCGATGACCGGCGCCATGCGCGGCTTTGGGGCGCCGCAGGTTTGTTTCGCCTATGAATCCCATATGGATACTATCGCTCACCGCCTGGGGATGGACCCCCTGCAGATCCGCCTGCTGAATGCCTATGACGAGGGGTCCATCAGCGCCACTGGCCAGATTCTGCACAGCGTGGCCTTGAAGAAGACCCTGCTGGCGGCGGCTGAGCGATTCGGTTGGGAGGTGAAAGAGCGATGAAGAAGCGAGGACGCGGTATCGCGTGTATGTGGTATCCCATCGGGTTCACGGTTTCCGCCAATCCCAGCGCCGCCGTGGTGAAGGTGAACGAGGACGGCACGGCGACGGTGCTCACGGGGACAGTGGAGATCGGCCAGGGGTCTCTGACGGTCCTGGCCCAGATTGCGGCGGAGGAATTGGGGATATCGCCGCGTGATGTTATCATGGTGTCGGCGGACACGGACGGCACGCCGGTGGATACCGGTGCGATCGCCAGCCGCACGACGTATGTCACCGGCAATGCCATACGTTTGGCGGCGAAGGAAGCAAAGAAAATATTGTTCGAGGTGGCCGCGCCGATGCTGGGAGTGCGGACGGATCAGTTGGAGACGCGGCAGGGACGCATCTGGGTGATTGACTTCCCCCAGAAGAATATCTCCATCGGTGAGGTGGCGTATTACAGTCAGGTCAAGCTGGGCCGGCCGGTCCAGGGAAGTGCCTCGTGGAACCCTCCTACGGTGCCCCTGGACCCGCAGACCGGCCAGGGCAAACCCTTCAACACCTATGTCTATGCCACACAGATCGCCGAGGTTGAGGTGGATACGGAGACGGGACAAGTGGATGTCCTGCGCATCGTGGCGGCGCATGACTGCGGCACGCCCATCAACCCCATGCTGGTGGAAGGCCAGATTCAGGGCGGCATCTCCATGGGAGTGGGGTTTGCCTTGAGCGAGGAAATGGTCTTTTCCAGCAACGGCACACTGTTGACGTCCAGCCTGTCCAATTATCTGATACCCACCACCGTGGATATGCCCGAGATCGAGGTCATCATCGTGGACAACTATGACCCCACGGGGCCCTTCGGCGCCAAGGGCGTGGGGGAGCCGACGCTGGTGCCGACAGCGGCGGCGATCCTGAACGCCATCTACGATGCGGTGGGGGTGCGGCTGTATTCCCTGCCGGCCACCCCCGAAAAAGTGCTCAAGGCACTGCGGGAAAAGGAAGCCCAGAACAACACAGCTTCATCTACTCACTAATGTCAGGAGGTACAGGAAAGATGGCTCTGGCGAATTTTGACTTGACGGGACGTGTAGCGATTCTCATTGGAGCAGGCCGCGGCATTGGGCGCACGCTGGCCCTGGGCCTGGCGGAGGCCGGCGCGGATATGGTCATCTGTGCTCGCACCGTGGAAGAACTGGAATCTCTGGCGGAGGAGATCCGCGCCATGGGCCGCCGCGTGCTCGTCCAGCGGGTGGATGTCACGAAAATCAGCGATATCGAGGCCCTGCGGGATGCCACCCTTAAGGAATTTGGCAAGATCGACATCCTGGTGAACAATGCCGGCATGAACATCAATGAGCCGGCGCTGGAGGTCACCGAGGAGCATTGGGACCGCATCCTGGACACCAACCTGAAAGGCCTCTTCTTCTCGTGCCAGATCATCGGCCGCGTCATGGTGGAACAGCGCTACGGCAAGATCATCAACGTCAGCTCTACCTTCGGCCTGGTCGGGTACGAGAAACGCGCCGCGTACGCCGCCAGCAAGGGCGGCGTCAGCCAGCTCACCAAGGTGCTGGCCATCGAATGGTCCAAGTACAACGTCAACGTGAATGCCATTGCCCCGACTGCTACCGAGACACCGATGAACAAGGCGCTGTTCGCGGATCCCGTGTGGCGGGAGGAAGTCCTGCGGCGCATTCCCGCCGGCCGCTTCTGCACCCCGGAAGACCTGGTCGGCCCGGTGGTCTTCCTGGCCAGCGACGCGGCGCGGTTCGTGCACGGCGTCACCCTGCCCGTCGACGGCGGCTGGACGGCCTGGTAATCGGAGGAGGCTATCTTGCGCATCGCGCTGTTGCAACTGCAGTGTAACGATCTGGAGCAGGCGGAGGAAGGTCTCCGCCATGCCCTGGAGATGGTGGATGAGGCTGGGCGCAGGGGGGTAGACCTTATCGTGCTGCCGGAGAGCACCTATCCGGCGTACTACCTGCGAGGTCTGCGCGAGTACCAGGAGGCCCCTCTGCGCCCCTGGTCCGAGCTGGTGGCGCTGTTCGGCGAGAAGGCGCGTCGGTACCGGACGCATATCGCCGCCGGCATCGTTCAGCCCGGCGAGGCCGGCGAGATGCCCCGCAATGCGGCTGTGCTGTGGGGGCCCGATGGCCAGATCATTGGGACGACAGCCAAGAGCTTCCTGTGGCATTTCGACCGCTGTTGGTTCGCCGGCGGCACCATGTACCCGGTCTTCGATACCGCCCTGGGACGCATCGGGCTGATGGTGTGCGCCGACGGCCGCATGCCCGAAATCGCTCGCGTCATGGCCCTTCGCGGGGCGCAGATGATCGTGGATGTGACCGCGCTGGTCTCGGGCGGGGGTGACAGGGCGACGTTGTCCAATCCCCAGCTCGAGTACATGCTGCCGGCGCGGGCCATGGAGAACGGCATCTGGCTCCTGGTGGCGAACAAGGTGGGGCTGGAGGCCAGCTCGGTGCTGTACTGCGGCGGGAGCTGTGTGATTGGGCCGGATGGCAAAAAGCATGCCCAGGCCAGCCCGGATCGGGAGGAGATTGTCGAGTGTGAGATCGAGCTGGCCGGCGGGCCGGCCCTGCCGGCAGCGCGCCATCCGCGCGCGTATGAACTCATCGCCGCACCGACGGATACCCTGCCGATCGCTCGGATCCTCAAAGAGGCGGTGGTACCGGAGGAGACCGTCGTGCGGGTGGCGCTGGTCCAGATTCATGCGGACCGGTCAATGGAGGCGTATCTCCAGCGCGCCGCCGAGCTGACCGATACCGCCGTGCGGCAGGATGCCCGCTTGGTGATACTCCCTGGGGAACTGCCGGCGGAGGCGGCCGACAACCCGGAGAAGGCGGCCCTGTTCCAGGCGCGCCTGGCGGAGATCTCCGCCCAGGCGGGGTGCGGCCTGGCAGGAGTGGTGGAGGAATATGCCGGCGGAGCACGCTACCGCACAGCTATGCTGTGGGATAAGGGCAGTCTGGTCGGGAAGTACCGTAAGGTGCACACCGATGGCAGTGGCTATGCCGCCGGCGAGTCCCTGCCGGTGTTCGAGACGCGCTTTGGCCGGCTGGGTTTCATGCTGGACCAAGAGGCCGTGCTTCCCGAAGTGCCGCGCTGTCTGATGCTGGAGGGTGCGGACCTGGTGATATGGCCGGCCGGCCGGCAGGACCTGCCCATGCGCCTCCTCGCCCGGGCGCGGGCGGATGAGAGCAAGGTCTATCTGGCGCTGGCGGCGGCGTTCGGGCAGGGCACCGCGCTGGTTAATCCCGCCGGCGCCTTCCTGGCGGCGGCTCTGCCGGATGTGGAGCAGGTCATCGCCGGCCAGGTGGCCTGGGTAACGGCAAGGTATAAGGAAATGGCTCCCAGCACTCATGTGGTGTGGGGACGCCGGCCAGAGACGTACAAGGAGCTGATCCGATGAAAGTGGACCTGGTCATTCGAGG
>JAPWUQ010000126.1 GCA_028275445.1 Anaerolineae bacterium
AGGACGCCGGCTGGAAGGTCGTGGCGGAGGAATACTTCCCCATCGAGCAGACCGAGTTCTATCCCATCCTCAACAAGTTCAAGGAGCTGAACCCTGCTCTGGTCGCCGGCACCAGCACGGCCGCCCCGGTGGCTTCCGCCTTCATCAAGCAGGCCGATGAGGTCGGGCTGAAGAGCCTGATCATCATGGACGGCCTGGGCTGGGTGGGCGAGTGGTATCAGCTCACCGGCAAGGCCTCCGACTACGTGCTGGACCAGATCCCTGGCTGGACCACGCCCAAGGCCAAGGAGTTTGCCGAGAAGTTCAAGGCCCGCTTTGGCATCGAACCCAGCCCCTCCGCCGCCGGCCTCTCCTATGACGGCATGCATCTCTTCGTCGAGGTGCTCAAGAACACCCTGGCCCAGTACGGCGAGCTGAACCGCGAGACCATCTACAAGTGGGCCCGCGAGAACATCCACACCGGCAAGTGGAGCTACAAAGACGGGATCATCATGAAGGAGTACAAGTACACGCCGGAGACGATCCCCGACCCGGTGGTTGGTCAGGGGTACTACATCTTCCCGGTGCTCCAGTACTTTGACGGCGTGGGTAAGGTCATCTTCCCGCCGGAATGGGCGGAGCAGCCGCTGAAACCCAAGCCGTAACCCAGGACGCAGACAGAAGAAGCGGGGGGTGGGGGATTCCCTCACCCCCCATGGATATTTGCCCATCGGCCGGCAACCGCCGGCCCACGGTGATTCCACAACCGCAAAGGTGGGAAAGTATGGTGATCCTGGAAACCCAAGAACTGGTGAAAAACTTCGGGGGGCTGACGGCTGTCAACCATGTCTCCCTGAAGGTCTATGAGGGGGAGATATTCGGGCTGATCGGCCCCAACGGCGCCGGCAAAACGACCTTCATCAACTGCATTACCGGTACCTATCCTCCTACCTCCGGACGTGTCTTCTTCGCCGGCGAGGAGACGACCGGCCTGCCGGCGGACGTCATGTGCCGCAAGGGCATGTCGCGCACCTTCCAGATCTCCCAGCCCTTCCCGCGCCTGACCGCGCTGGAGAACGTCATGGTGGGAGTGATTTTCGGCTCGGATTATCACTGGGGCAAACCGCCCGAGAAAGTGGCCCTGGAACTGCTGGAGTTCGTGGAGTTCCCGGTGGACCCGCACACGCCGGCGGAGCAGTTGAACACGGTCCAGCTCAAGCGGCTGGACCTGGCGCGGGCGCTGGCCTGCCGGCCCAAGCTCCTGCTCCTGGATGAGCTGGCGGCCGGCCTCACCACCGGCGAGCTGGGCGACCTCATGGAAATTATCCGCCGCATTCGCGATTCCGGCGTGACCATCTTCATGGTCGAGCACATCATGCGCGTCATCATGGGCCTGTGCGACCGCCTGGCGGTGATCCATTACGGGACGAAGATCGCCGAAGGCCCGACCCTCGAGGTCTCGCAAGACCCCAAGGTGCTGGAGGCTTACCTGGGCGTCGAGCATGAGCTGTAGCTCCCCGTCCATGTATCTGGCATGAAGGAGCATAGAGGATGGCGGCATTACTGGAAGTGGAACATATCAATGCGGGATACGGCTTCCTGCAGGTGCTGTGGGATGTGTCCCTGAAGGTGGAGAAGGGGGAATTCGTGTGTCTGCTGGGCGCCAACGGCGCCGGCAAGACCACCACCCTGCGCACCATCGCCGGCTTTTTGAAGCCGACCGCCGGCGACATCCGTTTCGAGGGCCAGTCCATCGCCAAAACGCCGGCGTATCAGATCAGCCAGATGGGCATCAGCTTCGTCTCCGAATCGCTGAACCTCTTCACCAACATGTCGGTGCGCGAGAACCTCCTGCTGGGGGCATATCGGGTGCTGGACAAGAAAAAACAACTGCAGGCGCTGGACTTCGTCTACAGCCTCTTCCCCCGGCTGAAAGAGCGCGAGCGGCAGTTGGCCGGCACCATGAGCGGCGGCGAACGCAAGATGCTGGCCATCGCTCGCGGCATGATGTCCATGCCCAAACTCCTGCTGGTGGATGAGCCGTCATTGGGATTGGCGCCGCAGGTGGTGGTCACCGTCTTCGAGGCGCTCCAAACCCTGCGGAAGGAGGGCGTCACCATCCTCCTGGTGGAGCAGAACGTCCCCAGCACCCTGCGCATCACCGATCGCGGCTACGTCATGGAGCAGGGGAAGATCGTGCTGGAAGGGCCCAGCAAGGAGCTCATGAACAATGAGCATGTGCGGGTGGCCTATATGGGTATTTAATGCCCGGTCCATCATTCCACGTGAGGAAGGGTAAGGATGGAAGCCACACGGGTTCAACCCTCGTTTTTGGAAAGGGTCATGCTGAATATGCGCGCCCGGCCGGCGGCGTGGATCGTCATCGCCATGACCCTGGGATTTTTGGTCATCATCGGCATCTTCGCCGGCCCCTCCCAACTGATCAACACCATCGTCACCGGCGGCATGTGGGCGCTGATGGCCGTCGGCCTGGCGCTGGTCTTCGGTGTGATGAACATCCCGCACTTCGCCCACGGCGATTCCTTCATGATCGGGGCATATGTCGCGTATTTCGTCTTCACCCCGATCCAGGCCTATCTGCGGGATAATCCCAATCCGTTCCTCAGCGCGGTCGGCCCATTGATCGGCTGGATCGCCGCGGCCCTGGTGGGCTTCGTGGCCGGCGCCGTGATGGAAAAGCTCGTCTTCTACCCCCTGCGCATGCGCACCCGCCGGGGATGGGTGATGAACACCTTCCTGCTGACGGTGGGCATCTCGTTCGTGCTGGTCTACGGCGCCAACCTCATCCTGGGGCCGAACTTCCGCGGTGTGCCCAATTACTGGAACGTGCCGCCTATCGTCATCGGAAGCGTCCGCCTGACCATGGAGCGCATCGCCGCCTTTGTGGTGGCCATTGTCGCCATCGTCGCCTTCTGGATATTTCTCAGCAACACGCGCACCGGGCGCGCCATCCGCGCCGTCGCGCAGGATGAGATGGGCGCCGAGATGGTGGGCATCAACCTGAACTTCATTTACACGCTCACCTTTGCGCTGGCGACTGCCATGGCGGCGCTGGCCGGCGCTTCCCTGCTGTTCATGTTCCCCGCCTATCCCACCGTCGGATTGAAACCCCTCTACTTCGCCTGGTACGTGGTCATGCTGGTGGGATTGGGCAACGTGCAGGGGGCCATCGTGGGCGGCTTCATCGTGGCGGTCCTGCAGACGCTGACCCAGCAGTTCTTCGGCGTGTCCTATGAGGATGTGGTGCCGGTGGTGGTGATGATCCTGGTGTTGTTGCTGGTCCCCAACGGCATCTTCGGCAGTGAAGTCAAGGGAATCCAGGAGCAGTAACTATGAGCATGGAACGCACGGTAACCCAGGCAGAACGCGTCTCCGGCGGGCTGTGGGAAGGGATTAAGGCGGTGCTGGCGCGCATCGGCTTTTCCCCCCTCGGAGTAGTGGCCTTCATCATCATCGCCCTGCTCCCGCTGGTCCCGCCGTTCAACCAGGAACATATCATGCGCTGGCTGGTGATGGGGGCCTTCCTGGGGGCGCAGGCGGTGGCCTTTGACTTCACCGCCGGCTATATCAACGTCGTCAACTTCGGCTTCGCCGCCATTCTGGGCGTGGGCGCGTACACCTCGGCGGTGCTCTCCAACACCCTCCCCATCCTCATCGTCCAGCCCGGCCTGCCCCCCTGGCTGACCATCTGGATCGGCGCGCTGGCCGCCGGCCTGATCGGCTTCCTGCTGGGCATGCTGACCCTGCGCCTGCGCGGCATCTTCGCCGCGGTCATGGCCTGGTTCGTGGGCATCGCCCTGATGGGCTTGGCAACCAACATGCCCAAGCTCACGCGCGGCTCGCTGGGTTTTGCCCCGCCGCCGCTGTTAAACACGACGAATAACCTGCCGTACTATTATGTGGCGCTGGGCATGTTACTGCTCACCTATATCTGCCTGCGCCTGGTGACCAACTCCCATATGGGCCTGGCCTTCCGCGCCATCGGGCAGAACATCGACGCGGCGCGCGCCTCGGGCATCAACCCAACCCGCTACCGCGTCATCAACTTCACCCTTTCCTGCGTGTTCGCCGGCCTGCTGGGCGGCTTCTACGCCCACTACATCGGCAGTCTGACGCCCCGAACCGTGATGCACACCTCCAAGACGGTGGAAGTGCTCGCCCTGGCCTACATCGGCGGGCGCGGCAGTATGTGGGGCGGCGCCGCAGTGGCCTTCCCCTTCGTCTTCTTCATCGAGTACCTGCGCTCCAACCTTTCCCAACTGCCCGGCCTGCATATGGTGATTTACGGCGTCCTGCTCATCATCGTCATGATCTTCTACCCCGGCGGGGCGGCGCAGTTGTACAGCACCATCGCCAGGCGGATCCAGCGCCGCGCCAAGGGCGGCTAACCAGGAGAGCATGCTATGGGACAGATTTACGTGCCAACGGAGGCAGATTTCCCGAAGACGGCGGATGTGGTGGTCATCGGCGGGGGCATTGTGGGGGTAGCAACGGCGTTCTGGGTCTCGCGCGCCGGCCTGGACACGGTCCTGGTCGAGATGCGCGACGGCCTCTCCACCCTCACCACGCCCAATTCCGTGGAATGCTTCCGCGCCCAGTTCCTGGAAAAGCCCCTGGTGGAACTGGCCAAGCCCAGCATCGAGATATTCGATAACTTTGCCGATATCATCGGCATCCCGGGCTATGACATCTCCATCCATCATCAGGGCTATCTGTTCATGACCGATGACGAAGGGATGCTGGACGCCCTGCAGAAGGCCGTCCAGCAGTATCATGCCTACGGCGTGACCGATGCCGAGTTCCTGACCGGCGATGAGGTGCGCCGGCGCTTCCCCTTCGTCGCGCCGACAGTGGTGGGCGCCACGTTCCGCCAGAACGACGGCTGGCTCTCCACCCACGAGGTCACCCAGGGCTTCGCCAAGGGGAGCACGGCCAAGTTCCTCATCTCCACCAAGGCCATCGGCATCCAGGTGGACGCGCAGGGGGTCAAGGCGGTGGAGACGACGCGCGGCACCATTTCCACCCGCATTGTGGTCAATGCCGCCGGCCCCTTCGCCGGCGTGGTCGGGAAAATGGTGGGGCTGGACCTGCCCTTGACGCCAGTACGCCGGCAGAAGGTCTTCATCGCGCCCCAGCCGGAAATCCCCCAGGACGCCCCCTTCACCGTGGACCTGGTCAACGAGGCCTACTGGCGGCCGGAAGTGGGGGGCGCCTTGTTGGGATGGGTGGACCCCGAGGAGCCGCCCAGCGAGCCGGCGGAGACCCTGCCGGTGGACTGGGACTTCCCGGCCATCGTGCTGGAAAAAGTCATGCGGCTGTCGCCGTTCTGGGAGGGCATCGCCGAGCGGTTAAGGCGCGAGGAGGTGCATGTCAGCGCCGGCCAGTACGTGTACACACCGGACAATCAGCCGCTCATCGGGCCGGTGCCGGAAGTGCCGGGCTTCTACCTGAACTGCGGCTACTGGGCCGGCGTTATGCTCTCGCCGGAAGCCGGCCGGCGGGTAGCGATGCTCATCACCGGCCAGATGAAGCCCGAGGAAAATCTCTTACGGCCAACCCGCTACGCCGAGGGGATCTATCATCCGAGCGCCAGCTTCCTCAGCGGACATTAATACCAGCTCTAGAGGGGACGACACCATGCCTACGGATGCCGCCAGAGCCTATCGAGCCATCAAAGAGAAGATCATCACGTTAGAACTGGCCCCTGGCTCGGTGATCCAGGACGCGGAGCTGATGCAGGAGCTGGGCATTGGCCGCACGCCCATTCGCGAGGCGCTGAAACTGCTGGAGGCGGAGAAGCTGGTGGTGACGGTGCCGCGCCGCGGCATTTTCGTGGCCTCCATCTCCATCACGGACCTTCAGCAGGTCATTGAGGTGCGCCTGGAGCTGGAAGGATTAGCCATGCGGCTGGCCTGCGAGCGGGCCAATTCGGAGGACATGGTGCGCCTACGCAAGTATCATGAGCGGCTCGCCGGCAACGAGCTTCAGACACTGCCGACCCGGGAGCGTCTGGAGCTGGACCGCGAGATTCATCTGGCGCTGGCCGGCGCGGCGCACAACGCCTTCCTCTCAGTAGAGGTGGAGCGCTTCTACGATCTGGCGCGCCGGCTGTGGTACTACACGCTGGGGCGCGTGCGGCCGTCGGAGGTCAACCTCCAGAGCCACCAGGAAATCATCCAGGCCGTCCTGCGGCGCGACGCCGCCGAGGCGGAGCGCCTCATGCGCCAGCACATCCTGGAGTTCCAGCAGACGGTCAAGGAAGTGATCTGAACCCGGTAGGGTTCACATCAACGCAGAGAGCAATGTAGAGCTGAGATTATGTCGGAATCGAAATCACCACCATCGGCTGACCGCCGGGCGCTCGGTTATTTTCTGGTCATCCTCGCCACCGCCGGCTGGGGTACCTCGGGACTGTTCCTCACCTTCATTGTGCGTATGGTCCCCATCTCCGCCCTGGCGCTGGCGTTCTGGCGGGACCTGACAACCTTCTTGTGCTTGTTCATCGGGCTGGCTGTCCTGAAGCCGGCGATGCTCCGGGTGGAGCGGCGCGACCTGCCGGCGCTGATCGGCTTGGGCGCGTTCAGCATCGGCACGTTCCATGTGCTCTGGAACCTGAGCGTGTGGACCAATGGGGTGGCAGTCGCCACGGTCCTGCAGGAGGCCGCGCCGGCCTTCGTCACCGTCATGGCCTGGTTCCTGTGGCGCGAATCCATAGATGCCATCAAAATCATCGCTATCGTCATCACCTTCGTAGGCTGTGTGCTGGTGGCGCGAGTGGATATATTGGGGCAGGCATCGGTCACCTGGTTGGGGGCGTTGATCGGGCTGGGGAGCGCCATCACCTACGGCAGTTTCAGCCTGTTCGGGAAGAAGGTCGCCGGCAAATACTCCACCTGGACAATCTTGACATATGGCTTTGGTTTTGGTATGCTGGTGTTGTTCCCACTGCAGTTCCTGGCACCGGGGCCGTGGCCGCTGATGACGCCGGCACGCTGGTGGTTCATTGCGCTCATCGCACTGCCCACCATCGTTTCCTTTAGCATTTACACGCTCGGCTTGCGCTACCTGCCGGCCAGCATCGCCGCCATCGTCGCCATCTCCGAAGTGGTGTTTGGGGCGGTATATGCCTATATTTTCCTGGGCGAACGCCTGGAATGGCTGCAAATTGTCGGTGCGATATTGGTCATTGCCGGCGTCGTCTCCCTATACCTGCCGGGTCTGCGCGCCAACGCGCACGCCCGGCTTCAGCCGGCGAGCAGTACCAAAGGCCAGTCCTGATGCTCCCAATTCCTTAAGGAGGTTGTGCCATGTTTGTCCGAATCGAAATGACGGCCCATCCAGTGACGATCACCCCTGACCGACCGGTCTACGAAGCCCAACGGGTAATGAAAGAGAATAACATCCGCCACCTGCCCGTGGTCAACACCAAGGGCGAGCTGGTGGGACTTATCACCCGCACCAGCCTGCAGGAGGTCATGCCCTCCAAGCTGACCACCCTCAGCATCTGGGAGCTGAACTACGAGCTGAACAAGATCAAAGTCGAACAGGCCATGGTGCGCGATGTCATCACCACTACGGAAGATACGCCCATTGAGAAGGCCGCCCGCATCATGCTGGAGAAGAAGATCGGCTGCCTGCCGGTCGTGCGCGGCAACCGCCTGGTGGGCATCATCACCGACATTGACCTGATGCGCATGATGGTGGAACTGCTGGGGGCCCGGGAGCCGGGCATCCGCATGACCCTGCGCATCCCGGACTGCGAGGGACAGTTGGCGCGCGTGACGAATGCCATCGCCAAGCTGGACGGCTACATCGGCGCGCTGGGCACCTATCCCACGGACGACCCTGACAAATGGTGGCTGTTGGTCAAGGTGCGCCACGTGGACAAAGACGCGCTCGTGCAGGAGATCCAACAGCTCGAGGGCATTGAGATCGTGGACGTGCGGGAGGATTGACGGACACCCCCACGCGTGGGGAACTGCGCCGGCGCGGGATGGCCAGGCAGGACTGCCCTCGCGCCGGCTTGTTATATCCCACTGCCCCGGCACCGCCGGATTTGTCAAATCGTGGGGCGTATTGTATATAATAGGGTTTGTGAAACATTGCACGTGTCGCGCTGGTATATCGGCCGGCGCGCGCCAATATGATAGAGATTCGAGAGCGAGGATATATGTGTCCGACGGATTACAGCATCGCACGGGATAAGATACGAGAGCGGATTATCTCCTTACAACTGCCCCCTGGCTCGGTCATCAGCGAGGCCCAGCTCATGGAGGAGCTGGGATTGGGGCGGACCCCCATTCGCGAGGCACTGAAGCTCCTCGAAGCGGAAAACCTGGTGGTCATCGTGCCGCGCCGCGGCATCTTCGTCTCCGAGATCGGCC
>JAPWUQ010000041.1 GCA_028275445.1 Anaerolineae bacterium
TCCGCGGGGATGCTGACCGTCTGGCGTACGGACGAGAAGGTCTGCACGTTAGGCCCATCGGGGATGCCCAGCCGCATGGCATAACTGCCGCTGTGGCGGTTGTCGGTGACCAGTGCCGGCACGCGCGCCGTGGGGCCGAGGTACCATCCCTGCGTGCCGGCCTCGAACCCGCCGTTGGAGATCAGCTCGGTGCACTGGCCGGCCGGCGTAGGGTACGGCGTCCAAGGGGTGGCCGGCGGAGGCAGGGGCGTGAAGGTGGGGGTGGGAACCTGCGGCGCCGGCGCGCAAATCTGGAACGCCACATCATCTACATATACCGCACTGCGGCCGCCCTGCCCATCGTTGAACACGTTCAGGTACAGGTCGAAGGCATAGCCGCGGAACGAGGAGAGGTCCACATTCAACTGGAGCCAGCGCCGGTCGTTGCTCACCGGGTTGCGCCAGAGCGTGGCGATGACCTGGTTGGTGCCCGGGGACATGAGGAGAATCTCCCAGTAATCCCCGCGTGGGTCTGGCTCGGTGGTGGGATAATAGAACAGGGTCAGCAGGGCGGAAGTGGCATTGGCCGGCACCTCCAGCCGCTGGCGGATGGCGGAGCCGGAAGCGACGTTGGCCTCGTTCTCGATGCCGAGGCGCATGGAGTAACTGCCGGCGTGCACCTGGGCGATACTGCGCGCCGCCGGCCGTGCGGTGGCGTCCACCCCCCAGTATCCGCCGGCCTCAAAGCCGCCGTCCTGCACCTGGTTCCAGCAGGTGATCCCGGGCGGCAGGGTTGCCGGCGGTGTCACCGGCGTCGGGCTGGGCCAGTACCACATGGTGGGGGTGGGCGTCGGGAAAAGGATGGGCGTGGGCGTAGGTGTCCAGGGCCGGGTCGGCGTGGGTGTGGGGCTGGGGCTCCACCCGATGGGGGTGGAGGTCGGCGTGCTGGTGGGCATCACGGTCTGGGTCGGGGTGGGGGTGGGCGATTGCGGGACGCCGTGCGCCTCCAGCTCGACATGTTTGAGGTCGCCGTGCACGGTCCAGATAGGTTCGTCCGGCCCTCGCACGATGGCCTCATAGCCGTTAATGGTGAAGCGGATGCGGTCGCCGGGCTGGGCGCCGGGCTGTTCTGGCCGGTCTCGGTAGCAGGGCATGACGCCGTACTGTCCAAGTGTATGGACGACGAAAGAACCGCATCGTTTATCGCCGGCGTAGGCCACCACCTCGGCTCCGATGGGCAGGGGCTGTCCGTTGAACGTGGAATTGGTCCCGTAGAAATTGACCCACTCCGGGGGCGCGCCAATGGTCCCCTGCGCCGATACATGACTGCCGGCCGGGGCCAGGGCCGGCGAAACCAAGAGGAGGCTTATCAGCACCAGCGCTCCCATGACCCAGCCTCGCCTGGACATTTCCATCCTCCATGCATGACGTGCGGACGGCGAGCGCGGCGCACCGCCGGCCCGCTCATACAGGTATTCTACCATAACGAACCGGCGCTTGGCAATATGGCCGGCACATGAAAGGGCGGGGGTGGGCAAAGTTTAATGTTATCCTCTATCGCCAGGGCAGGGACGTAGGGGGCTGGTTTGGCCGGCGCGGGAGCGTGTGGTATCATGCAGGGAGTTCGATCCGGAGCATGGGAAATGGAACGCATCCTTTTCGCCTGGAGCGGCGGCAAAGACAGCGCCCTGGCCCTGTACACGCTCCTGCAGGAGGGGAGCTGGGAGGTCGCCGGCCTTTTGACCACCGTCACCGAGGGTTACCAGCGCATCAGCATGCATGGGGTGCGCCTGGAGCTCCTCCAACAGCAGGCCGAGGCCCTGGGCCTGCCGCTTGAGCTCGTCTGGATCCCCCAACACTGCGACAACGGGGAGTACGAGCGCCGCATGCAGGAGGTGCTGGAACGCTATCTCTCCCAAGGCGTGCACGCTGTGGCCTTCGGCGACATCCATCTGGAGGAGGTGCGCTCGTATCGAGAGCGCAACCTTGCCCGCCTGGACATGGGCGCGATCTTCCCGCTGTGGGGGAAGGCGCCGGCGGAGCTCGTCCGGCGGTTCATTGCGCTGGGATTCCGGGCGGTCATCACCTGCGTGGATACCGCGATGCTGGGGCGGGAATTCGCCGGCCGGGAGATCGACGCGCAACTGCTGGCTGAACTGCCGGCCGGCGTGGACCCCTGCGCCGAGAACGGCGAGTTCCACAGCTTCGTCTATGCCGGCCCCATCTTCCGCCGGCCCATCGCCTTTACCCGCGGCGAGAAGATACTGCGGGAGAACCGCTTCTTTTACTGCGACCTTCTGCCGGCCTGAACGGCGGTTTCCGCGGCGTCAGCCGGCGCCTTGGCCGGTTGGCCGGCGGGGATGGCACCGCTCCGCACGCTTTCCAGCAGGGCCTGGAGCCGTGGGCGGTTGTGCCGCTGGGTGATGATCATGGGAAGGTTGAACAGGATGGCATAGACGATCATCCCCCATCCCACCTCGGGCGGGTTCCATAGGAAGAACAGCACGGACGGCAGGATCAATATCCAGTGGCACAGCTCGGAGCGCCGGGTCTCGATGATCCAGCGCTCCAGGTACGGCACCTCGTACGAGGCAATGGAGCGCATGTCGAACCCGCCGAAGATCTTGCCGCCCGAAGGAAGCTTCTTCTTCCAGTACCGCACCCCGAACAGACGATGATAGATTTCCCCCTGCTGTTCCCACGGCCGGGTGCGGAATAACCATCTATCCTTGGCCAGGTACTCCATCGGTATGCGCGTGCACAGGAAGGCGATGGAGAAATAAAAGGCCGTCCACATGATGCAGTCGAGCACGATGGTCCAGAACGTGGGGAGAAAGATGACCCGCATATGTACTCCTACCCGTGATTGATGGGGATGGAACGCCCGCGCCATTTCACCCGCCCCAACACCCTGGCGGAAATAAACGACCACAGGACGATGAGGATGAAGAAATAGACGGGGATCGGATAGAGCCATGCGGTCCAGCGCTGAAACCGGCCGATGCGCGAGGACATCCAGCGGATCTGGCCGGCGTACGCCGCGTATAGCAGTAACTGCGGGACCCATACCCACGAAGGCCCTCTGAGCAGTGCCCGCAGGGTATCGGAAGCTACGCCCACCGCTCCCACGATCCAGGTGACGCTGAGCAGGAGCGCCCAGAAGCGGATGGATCCGGCCCCGATGGCCATGCTCTTGGTCCACCCTTCGATCAACTGCAGGAAGCCGTTGGGATACATACGGAAAGAAATGGCCCCCCGCCCCCCGAAGCAGTGCACGGGAAGGCCGGCGCCCAAAAATAAGCGCGCCAGGCCGATATCCTCCAGCACCTCGCCGGCCACACGCGTATGGCCTCCCAACCGGACATAATCCTCTCGCGCGCACAGGATGCAGGGGCCGAAGGCGGCGCCGGTCTTCAGCCGGCCGCCGAAGGGCGTGAAGGCATTGGTGCCGGCCATCAGCACCACGTTGAACATCATGGATAACTGCTCGTAGGGCTTCTGCGTCTCATGATACGGCTGGACCGTCACCATGCCGCCCCGGTCGAGCCAGGCCCGCACCAATTTTTCCAGGGCGTCCGGTTCCAGCCAGGTATCCGCATCCAGGAATATCAGCACCTCTCCCCCGCTGGCTTGTGCCCCCTGCCAGCAAGCCCACGGCTTGCCGGCCCACCCCTGGGGCAGGGGCGCGCTGGCGATGACCCGCGCGCCGGCTTCCGACGCCAGGCGCGCCGTGCTGTCGCTGGAATGGTCGTCCACCACGATGACCTCATCCGGGGGGAGCGTTTGCCGGCGGAGCGACTCCAACAGCCGGCCGATGCGCAGGGCCTCGTTGCGCGCCGGGATAATCACCGAAACCCGCGGCCGGGGGTCATGCTCGCTCAGGCGCTCACGCAGGGTGGGGATGTGCCACAAAAGAAAGAGTCCGATCAGCCATGCGATTACAGGAAAAACGACGTCGCCGACCATTCGCACGCCTCAACAGGGATGATGGATAGAGTGGCCAACCAGAGAAAACACTTTCCGCTCGCACAGGACATTCTGAGGGACAGCGGTGCCCCATAAATGATGACTCATTATACCACATCCTGCCGGCACGCTAATGTACGGAAAATTACATTCGCAACCTGTGAGGCCCGCCGGCGCAAGGGGTATCTCTTTTTGACACAGCGCCCATTCAATGGTATAGTATGGGCTGGGCTTGCAAAGCGGGCGGCCGGCGGATAAGCCGGCCGCCGGCATTTTCCGCCCAACTTGGTCGAATCACTGCAGGGGGTTTCGTGACACTCAGCATCCTATGGAAGATTTTCGCCGGCATCCTGCTCGGCGGCACTGTCCTTACCATCCTTGGCCCCATGGTGGGGGAAATCATCGCAACCCTTCCCCCGCTGTTCCCTCCAAAGGATCGCAATCCGCTCACCGTTCTGGGTCTTTCTTATGAGGACGTGGCCTTCCCGACTACGGACGGCCTGACACTGCGCGGTTGGTGGATTCCCGCCGGCTCTCCCAACGCGCCGGCGGTAATATACGCGCCCGGCACCGGCCATGACCAGCGCTCCGGCCTGGCGCTGGCCGGCCCTCTGCATCAGGCCGGCTATCACGTCCTGCTCTTCAGCTATCGCGGCTATGGGGAAAGCGATGGGGATGAATTCGGCTTCACCTACGGCCAGCGCGAGAGCGAGGATATTGATGCCGCGGTGCGCTTCCTGAAGGAGCAGAAGGGCGTCAAGGCCATCGGTGTGATCGGCTTTTCCGCCGGCGCCGCCAGCGCCATCCTCAGCGCATCGCGCAACCCGGACATCCGCGCGGTCGTGGCGGCGGCATCCTTCACCTCGGTTTCGGAGGTGTGGAACGCCAATATGCCGGCGTTTATCCCGTCCTTCTTCCGCGAATGGCTCATCATGCTGGCGGAATGGCGCAAGGGGTTTCAACGCGAGGCGGTGGAACCCATCAAGGTGGTCAGCCAGATCGCGCCGCGGCCGCTCCTGCTCATTTACGGCGACGCAGATCGCCGGGTGACCCTGGCGCATGCCCGCCGGCTTCAGCGGGCCGCCGGACCAACGGCGCAGTTCTGGGTGGTGCGGGGGGCGACACACCGCGCCATCGGCGACGAGGCGCTGGTACTGCTGGCGCCGGACATTGTCGCCTTCTTGAACCAAGCTCTGCGGCATCGTCCGGACCGGCAAATGGCCGGCATATCCCTTCAGCCGGCCTCGTTCTCCACCCAGCCCCTGCTGACGAGCCGGCGCGTCACCCTGCCGTCCTATTAGGTGTCCGCTCCGTGTCTAGGGGCTATCCTTGATTCAGCCGCAGGCCGGCGGCACCCGAGCCAAGCGCCAGCAGTGCCAGCAGGAGCATGACCGGCGGCACACCCACCCGGTCGGCCAGCATGCCCCCGATGACGATGGGGAAGATGGAGAGCGCGCTGGCCAGCGCCAACTGAGCGGCTATGACGCGGCCGCGCAGGGCCGGCGCCGGCCGCTCCTGCACCACCGTGCGGGCGGAGATGATGGCCATTGCCAGCGCTACCCCCATGGCGAAGATAGCTCCCATCAACAACGGCCAGCGCACGCCCGTTTGGGTCTGGGTCAGAGCTACGATGAGGGCGATGGCGGCCCCCAGGGTCATCAATCCCCCGCTGATCCAGCGCAGGCGGCTGTAGCGGTCCCCGATGCGGGCGATGAGATAGGCTCCCAGGCCGAAGCCAATCCCTCCAGGTACCATCAGCAGTGACACATCCGTCACTTCCAGCCCCAGGTACAGTGCCGCCAGCGCCGGCATCATGGACAACAGCATCAGCAGTAGCGCGCTGGTGAAGGCGAACTGCGCCACCACCGTGCGGAGCACCCGATCGCGCAAAATCGCCTGCCAGCCGGCCTGGAAATCTTCCCCCACGGAGCGCACTACCTCGAGGGGGGCGGCCGGCTTCTCGCGAGCCGGCATCTGCACCCGCGGCAGGCGCCAGACCAGCAGGGCCGCGCCCAGTGTCAGGCCGCCGCTGATCAGGCCGATGGTGCCGGCGCCGGCGGCCCGCGCCAGAACCGGCCCGATCGCCACCACTCCCAACCCTTCTGCCGCCAACATGCTGACCTGGAGCAGGGAATTCGCGCGCAAAAGCTGTGGATGTTCGACGTAATGCGGCAGTAGGGCAAGCTCCGCCGAGATCGCCACCTGGGTGAAGAGGGCGCTCAGCACCAGCAGGATGTAAATCGGCAGGAAGCCCAGGTCATTGGCCAGCACGCCGACGGACAGCCAGAAGAAAAAGCCGGCCAGTGCCCGCACCAGGTGGCTCAACAGGAGCACCCGCGTGCGTTCGAAGCGGTCCACGATCACGCCGGCGAACAGCGAGCCGATGAACGCCGGCAGCATCGAGGAGAGGATGACCAGTCCGGTCTGGGTGGTGGACAGGCTGGTCTGTGCCACCGCCACCACCGCGGCGAAATTCAGGGCATACAGCGCCGCTACGGCCAGGAACTGGGAGATCCACAGCCGCAGGAACAAAGGGTTGCGGCGCAGTGCCGTCGGGACCTGAATTTCCCTCATGCCGCTTCCTCTCTGCCCATCACCGCCTGGGCACCGCGCAGATGCCTGTCCAGCCAGCGGATCCACTGCCGGCGGGCCTGCCGGCCGTAGGGCGTGGAGTGGATCCCAAAGGGCAGGGTCCACAGCTTGCACGGCGGGCAGGCCGCCCGCGCCAGCCGCCAGGTATAGCGGTAGGGCGCCGCCTGGTCCAGCACGCCGTGGACCAACAGCAAAGGACGCGGCGGCCGGAAGCGCACCGCCTTCTCCAGCGGAAAGGCGTTCCAGGTAGCGATGGTATCCGCCCAAATGATGCTCATGCGGTAGCCGTTCAAGCGCATATTTTGGATCAGCCGCCAGCCGTCCCAGTTGTTCGCGCCAGGAACCTCGGTCCCCGGGTAGTGAATCACCTCGCGCGGCGGATTGGCCAGGAACTGCCGGCCCTCTTCGTCCTTCGCCAGGTCTTGGAACAGCAGGTCGGGCGCCGGCGCCAGCGCCACCACGGCCGCCACACACGGCTCCTGGGCCGCGGCGATGAGTACCAGCCGGCCGCCCAGGCTGTGCCCTACCAGCCCAATCCTATCGGCCATCACGAACGGCTGGGCCGCCAGCCAGTGAATGCTTTTCCGAACATCCTCTGCCCCCTGGCCGGCATATACCCCGCCGCTGTCGCCGTGCCCGCGCAGGTCATAAATCAGCGCCGCGATGCCGCGCGCCGCCAGCTCCTGTGCGGCCGGCCGCATGATCTTGCGCCCCGCCGCCATGCCGTGGAGGAGGATGGCGGCCGGGAACGGCCCTTTGCCAGCCGGCAGATAAATTTCCCCTCGCAGAACCGCATCTCCGACATCAATCGCTGTTTCCCTGCAGGTGAACCCTTCCATAGGCTCCATGTGTGCGTCCAGGTGATAGGTTGTAGCAAGGTTATGGCCGGCTCACCCCTGGCGGGATTCTGGCGTGCGCCGCACCCAGGTATGCCAATCCCGGATGTCGCGGTCCAGCAGAAGCCGGTACAACAGCACCCGCCGGCGCTCGGCGGGGTCGGCCGGCAGAGGCCGGCGGTTGGCCTCCACCCGCTTGACCAGGGCCAGGATGAGCATGATGATCGTAGCCCAGATCAGCTCCGGCGGCTGGTGCATGTACCAGGCGAACACTGGCAGGCCGACCAGCGCGGCCAGCGCCCAGGGCGCCGAATCGCGGCTGATGAGCCGGCCCAGCGCCAGGAACCCCAGCATCCAGGGGAAGCCCCACGGGAATATAACCAGGAACATGCCCATGTAGCATCCCAGGCCGCGGCCGCCGGTGAAGTTCAGGAATATCGGCCAGTTGTGGCCAATGGTAGCGGCCAGGCCGGCGGCGATGGCCACCGGCAGGCTGATATGCGCACCCAGCCAGGTGGCAAAGGCCGCCTTGCCCAGGTCAAACAGCCCCACCACCACGACACCCCAGCGGGCCACATGTTCCCACACCATGGACCCGCTTACCGTTCCACTGCCGTACTGGCGCAGGTCTATCCCCTTGCGCCAGCGGGCGAAGAGATAGGCGGTGGGAATAGACCCCAGCAAATAGGAACCGATGAGCAGTGCTGTGATCTTAAGCGCCAGCATACCCCGACTCCAGGTAGTACGAGATTCCGATGAGGCCAGGGCCGGCATGGGCGCCCATTACCGGCGTGAAGGAGGTAACCCAACTGCCCAAACAGCGCACCCGCCGGCATACCTCTTCGTGCACTGCGCGCGCATCGTCCGGGGCATCCGCATGGCTCACCGCGATATAGGCCGGCATGCCTCCCAACCGCTTCTCCAGCAGGTCCAGGATGCGGTTGATCATGCCCCGGCGGGTGCGCGCCACGGAGACGATATGCACCTCCCCCTGATCGGTCATGTGAAGGATAGGCGCCAGGCGCAGGGCGGCGCCGGCAATGGCGGCGATGGCCGGCACCCGGCCGCCGCGATGCAGGTAATATAACTGGTCCAGCCCCATCAGGAAGTTACAGCGCTTCCGGGCATTCTCAATGACGGCCAGCACCTCTTCGACGTCCGCTCCTTCCGCCGCAGCGCGCGCCGCCGCCATGACCATAAAGCCGCAGGCCATGGCCGCCCGGCGGGAATCCACCACATGCACCGGCACATCTATCAGCCGGCTGGCGAGCACCGCCGTCTGATACGTGCCGCTCAGACGGGATGAAACATGGATGGAGACGATCTGGGGAGCCAGCCGGCCGGCGGCGGCATAGGCCTGCAGGAAGGCGTCCGGGGAAGGGGAGGCGGTGGTGGGCAGTGCGCCGTTGACATGGGCGCGCATGTACGCGTACACCTCATCGGCCGTCAGGTCCACCCCGTCCCGATAGGTCCGGCCGTCCAGGTGCAGGATCAACGGCACCACGATAATGGCGTAGCGTTCGACGATATCCGCCGGCAGATTGGACGAAGAGTCGGTCACCACCGCTACCCTGCGCATCGCGCCACCCCCTATCCGCGCGGTTCATCCCCATTTTCCACATAGTAGGCCAGGCCCAGCACGCCTGGGCCGGTATGCGTCCCCATCACCGGTGTGAATTCGGTGGTAAACAGCTCGACACACTGCACGCGCTCCGCCACCTCTCGGCGCAGTTCTTCGGCCTGCTCGGGGACGCCGGCATGCATCACCGCCACATGCACCGGTCGATCCTTTGCATCGCGCTCGAGCATTTCCAGGATGCGGCGCACAGCGCGTTCCTGCGTGCGGGGCAGTTCGACCACGCGCGCCTGGTCATGGGCCACGGTCAGGATGGGGCAGATTTTCAGCGCCGAGCCGGCCAGCGCCGCCACCGCCGGCACATGGCCGCCTTTCTGCAGGTAATCCAGGCGCGGCAGCATGGCGATGACCCGCACCTTGCCGGCGATCTCCTGGGCGCGCCGGATGACCGCCTCCGCATCGGCGCCCTGTTCTGCCAGCCGTGCCGCCTCCAGCACCGCGAACCCACAGCCCATGGCCGCAGTGTGCGTATCCACCACATGCACCTTGACAGGAACCTGCTCCTTGGCCAGATTGGCCACCTGATAGATGGCGCTCAGGTTCGCCGAAAGATGGATGGACACGATTTCCTCGGCGTTCTGTGCCGCGATATGATAGACGCGGATGAACTCCCCCACCGAAGGCGAGGCCGTCTTCGGCAGGTGATTATTGATAGAGGCGGTCATATAGCGGTATATTTCGCCGGCGGTGATATCCACGCCGTCGCGAAGCTCGCGGCCGTCGAGGTACAGCAGGACGGGCACGATGAAGATATGATGGCGCTGGACCAGTTCCGCCGGCAGGTTGGACGCAGAATCGGTGACCACCGCGACTTTCTGCATGGCTAACCCCCTTATACCGACTTATCAGGGTTTGGGGCGGCGCCAGCGGCCCCACAGGACCATCCCCAGGCTGAGCAGGGCAATGCCCATGCCGGCGAACAGCAGGAACGTCTGCCTCGTCACCCAAGGCATGGTCGGCAGTCCGCCGCGTGGCATCAACCAGGATGCCAGCGCCACCGCGCCGGCGGCCGCCATCATCAGCCCGATCAGCATCAGCACAGCCCGCAGTGTCAGGCCTGCCACGTCAGCAGTGCTCCTGTACTGTGGAAAATCTCCTCACCCTATTAATAGGATAGCGCGGGGCGGTCAACAGGCGGGATAAAAGCGGTTAAAAAGTAGTTAATTTTGGGGCGTGCCGGCGGGTTTTCCGCTCGGCGCGCGGAAGGAGTAGCCGAATCCGTACTCGGTCAGGATATAGCGGGGATTGCGGGGGTCTGGCTCGATCTTGGAGCGCAGGCGGTTGATATAGACCTTCAGGTAATTGAACTCATCCGTGTACTCATGCCCCCAGACGCGGGCCAGCAGTGTCTCGTGGCTGAGGGGCCGGCCGGCGTTGCGCACCAGATGATACAGGAGGCGGTACTCCGTGTTGGTCAGGGGAACGGGCTTGCCGGCGACGCGCACCGTGCGCGTGGTGAAGTCCACCTCCAGATCGCCGCAGACAAACTTCCCCTCGTGCTGGAGCGGAAGCCCCTCGGCGCGGCGCAGTACCGCCCGCACCCGTGCCACCAGCTCCAGATAGCCGAACGGCTTGGTGATGTAATCATCCGCCCCCAGCTCCAGGCCCGTCACCTTGCTGATCTCATCATCCCGTACCGTCAGCATGATGACCGGCACATCCGAGAACCTGCGAATCTCCTTCAGCACCTCGAAACCGTTCATGCCCGGCATTTCCACGTCCAGCAGGATAAGGTCGGGCTGGACTTTCTCCAGCATGCGCAGAGCCTCTTCTCCGCTGGAAGCGGACAGCACTTCCCAGCTTGGCTCCTGCATGCGGAAAGCTGTGCGCACCACAGTCACCACCCCTGGTTCCTCATCCACCACCAGCAGTCTCATTATTCGCTTTCCTCCGGACGACGAATGGGCAGCCAGAGGGTGAAGGTACTGCCGGCGCCGGGCTTGCTCTCCACGGTGATGCGGCCGCCGTGCAGTTCGGCCAGCCGGCGGGCAATGTACAGCCCCAGGCCCACGCCGGCGCGCTGCTGCCGCCCAACGTAAAATTTGTCGAAGATGCGCTCCTGTTCCTCCTCTGGGATGCCGGGCCCCTGGTCCTGCACGGAGATGCAGGCCTGGTCGTTGCGGCGGCACAGGCGCAGGGTGATGGATGTGCCGGCCGGCGAGAACTTATGGGCGTTCGAGAGGATATTGCCCACGATCTGCTCCACACCCTTGCGGTCCACCCAGACGCGCGGCAGTTCCTCGTCCAGCTCCAGATACAGCACCTGTTCTTTCTGCGCCAGCATGGAGCGATACGCCAGGGCTATGCGCCGCAGGAGCTCCGCCAGGTCCGTCGGCTGGAGGGTGAGCGACATCTGGCCGGCCTCGAGCTTGGTCACATTGAGCAGGTCATTCACCAGCCCCTCCAGGCGGGCGGTGTGGTCGGCGATGGTCTGCAGGAGCATGCCCCGCTCCTCCGCCGGCGCTCCCTCTTCCTCTAACGCCTGGAGCATCTCCACCGAGCTTTTAATACAGGTCAGCGGCGTGCGCAGTTCGTGCGAAACCATGGAGACAAAGGTTGCCTGCGCCTCGGCCAGTGCCCGCTCGCGCGCCGTCTGCATATGTTCATGCCGCAGTTGCTCCAGCAAGAGGGAGGTCACCAGAGCCACTACCAAGAGGAGCACCAGCTTGGTGCTGACCAGATAGACCGCCCAGGGGGCGCTCAGGCCGGCGGGGCTGAGTACACATGCCAGGACATATAGGAAGCCGGAGATATTCGCCAGCACGATGCTGGTCACCACGTTGAAGTAGAAGGCCACGGTGATGAGCACAAAGAGGTACAGGATAAAGAAGGCGCTGTGATAGCCGCCGTTGAGATATACCGCAACAGTGGCGACCAGGGCGTCCAGGGCCGTGGCCAGCAAAGGCCGGTCCGGGAGGCGGGACAGCAGGGGGACGAGGGTGCGCGCCAGGAAGTAGAGGGCCACGCCGGCGGCCAGCGGCAGTGTCCCGACCAGCCGGCCTTCCTGCGATTGGTCCACGAACGAAAGGCCGATGGCCAGCGCCAGGCTTATCCAGCGCAGGATGTTCGAGACATGCTGTACCGGGACGGACAGCATCCAGATGGGCGCATCCGAGGCGCGTGCCCGGGCCATCTTCCTCCCCCTGTGTGTGTTCGGTGGTATTATACCATAAAGGGGCCGGCGAAGCAGGAGCACAACCACTACTGTCACAAGGAGGAATGTGCCCTAGGCCATCGCCGGCGGGCCGGCCGGGGCCGCGCCGTGCCGGCGGCGGAGCAGTGCCAGATAGCGGGGGATCAGGACGGTGTAGAGGGAATACAGCGCACGCGAGACGGGGAAATCATAGGCGCCGATATGGCGCACCAGGACCCCGCCGAAGCCGGCCTTGAAGCGGTACACGCCCCACATGGGGTCATCCTCGTTCAGCTCATCCGGCGCGCCCCACAGGTCATATGCGGTACAGCCGCGCCGGCGTGCCTCGCGCATGGCCTCCCACTGGAGCAGGTAATTGGGCATCAGATGGCGCATATGGCCCGATGAGGCGCCGTACATGTACCAGGCGCGCGGGCCGAAAAGGAAGAGGAACAGGCCGGCCAGCAGTTGACCCTCGGCCCGCGCCAGGAGCAGTGCGCCGCGTCCCGCTTCCAGAAAGCGCTCCCAGACAGAGCGGTAATAGGCGAAATCGCGGATCAGGAAGCCGTCGCGCTGGCTGGTCTCGAGATAAAGCTGATAGAACGCCGGCAGGTCTTGCACGCCGCCGGCGCTCACCTGCACCCCTTTGCGCTCCGCCAGGCGGATGTTGTAGCGCGTCTTGGGCTTCATCGCTTCCAGCAGAGCATCCTCGTCGGGGCGCAGGTCCAGCAGTACGGTATTGCGGTACTGGATCTGGTCGCGGGAGAAGAGCCAGCCGCGCCGGCGCAGTGCTTCTGCCGCTTCTGCCCCGTAGGGCTGGCAGAGGTCCGGCGCCGGCGGATAATCCACATCTGGGTCGATTTTAATGAAGATCCCCGCCTGTCGGCGCGCCTCCCGCTCCAGATGCGCCAGCACCGCCTGCACCAGCCCGGCATCTCCCCAATCGTCCAGGATGGGGCCTTTGGGGACATACAGCACGCTGAAGGGCAGGGGAGCGGCGCGCCGGCGCAGGATCAGCGCCGCGCCGCGCAGACGCCCGTCCTGCTCGAACACCCATCGGCTGGGCCGCCACCCGTAGCGCTGTTTGTGTTCCGCCCATAGGTTGCTCTGCAGGGGATGGGGGGCCGGCAGACGGAGCAGAAGCTCGTCCCAGCCGGCGGCATCCCTGACCTGGTGCGCTGAGATGCTCGACATTGGTGTGTCTGTACCCTACAATCCTGGGAATGTGCTCAGCCGGCGCCGGAACGACAGGGCGACATGATACAGGCGATAGAGCGCCGGCGCATATACCCGGTCGAAGGCCCCAATATAGCGCACCACCCTTCCGCCGAAGCCCTGCTTGAAACGGTAGACGCCCCATAAGCCGTCCTGCCGCTCTGTGACGGTCTCGGTATAGCGCTCGGGGGCTTGGCCGACCTCGTCGGGGATGCCCCACAGGTCATACGTGTGACAGCCGCGCCGGCGCGCCCACTGCATGGCGGCCCACTGCAGGGCATGATTGGGCATGCGCTGGCGCTCGGCGTTCGATGAGGCGCCGTACATGTACCAGGCTTTGGCCCCCCATTGAAAGACCATGATGCCGGCCAGCATCTGCTCCTGGTAGTAGGCCAGGAAGAGCCGGCAGGCGTCCAGCGCAGTGAAGCGGCCGAACACTTCCTCGTAATATGAAAGGGGATGCAGGGCAAAGCCATCGCGCCGGCTGGTCTCCTGCATGACCGCGTAAAAGGCCGGCAGGTCAGCGGCTGTCCCCTCTCTGACCATCACCTCCTTGCGCTCCGCCAGGCGGATGTTGTAGCGCGTTTTGGGTTTCATGCGCGCCAGCATTTCATCCTCGGGGAGGGTCAGGTCCACCCAGATGGTACTGCGCGGCTGGACGGTCTGCGGGGATGGGCGATAGCCAGCCTGGCGAAGTACAGAGACCGCCGGCGACGGTTCGGGTTCTTCCGGCTCCAGCTTCAACATGAAGGCGCCGTGCGCCCGCGCCGCCTGGTCCAGCGCGGGGAACAGCCGGCGGGCGATCTCCGGCTCCCACCATGGGCCTACCGGGCCTTTGGGGACATAGGCCAGCCGCAGGCCGAGGGGAAGCCGGCGCACCAGCATCAGCGCGCCGGCCAGGATGGTACCGCCGGCTCCGACACAGACCCGCACAGCCTCCCAGCCGGCGGCCGACTTGAAATGCCCCCAGTGGCTGGTCTGCAGGAGGTGGCCGTTAGGCGCGCCGGCGACGAAGGTGTCCCAGGCGGCGTCATCCGCATGGATAATGGAGATGGTGCTGGCATGATTGTGCTCGCTCATGGCCGGCTATTATACCACAGCCGGCGCCGGCGCCATATTTTATGGGGGACATTGGTTCCGGCAGGGGCGGCGCATCTATCCACATGCATCGCCTTCTATCCGCTTGAACATCCTTCCGGCATATGGTACAATTATCACAACCTGTTCCACTGCAAGCCCTGTTCACCTGCTGGATGTACCATCCTGCATAAGGAGCTGGACGCTGATGGAAGAGATCGAGAGCACCGAAGAAGCACCGAAACTGCGGCTGACCATCCTCCCCGGCCGGCTGGCCATCTGCCAGCTCGAGCGCGATGCAGAAATACCCGCCTGGGTCTGGACGGGCGAAATCTGTTCGGTCACCCGCACCCCCCACGAGCTTTCCATCATCTGCGCCGAGGACAGCGTCCCGGAAGGCGTCGAATGCGAGAAGGGCTGGCGAGCCATCAGCTCCGAAGGGCCGCTGGGGTTCACCCTCACCGGCCTCATTAACGCGCTGGCCGAACCGTTGGCGGTCGCCGGCATCAGCATCTTCGCCCTTTCCACCTATTTCACGGATTATGTGCTGGTCAAAGAGAACGAACTGCAGGTGGCGGTGCTGGCGCTGAAAAAGGCCGGCCACGAGGTCATCGGCTAGCCGGCCCATTCTCTCTTCTGAGCAGGGACATGTCACCGTTTGAGCCGCCGACCCGCACGCCGGCCTTTCCTGCCGGCCTGGACTGGCTGAACGTCGAACGTCCGCTCACGTCGGAAGACCTGCGCGGCCGGCTGGTCCTGCTGGATTTCTGGACGTACGGCTGAATCAACTGCATGCACATCCTCCCGCAGTTGCGGGAGCTGGAGCGCCGCTTCGGGGATGCTCTGCTGGTCATCGGCGTGCATGCCGGCAAATTCTCCGCCGAACGGATCACCGCCAACATCCGGCAGGCCGTCATGCGGCTGGAGGTGGACCACCCGGTGGTCAACGATCGGCAGTTCCGCATCTGGCAAGCGCACGCGGTGCGCGCCTGGCCCACCCTGGTGCTGATCGATCCGTTTGGCCGGCAGGTCGGGGCGCGCCCTGGCGAGGTCAGCGCCGATTTCCTGACGCCCATCCTGGAGAATGTCCTGCGTCGGGCGGAGGAGGCCGGCCCATTGACACGCCGGCCGCTCCCACTGCGGCCCGAACGTGCGGTCGAGCCGGACCGTCCGCTGGCCTTTCCCGCCGGCGTGCTGGCGGCAGAGGACGGCAGTCTGTTCATCGCCGACACCAACCATCATCGGATCATCTGGGCAAAGATCGCGGGGGACGGCCGGCGGGCGGAGGTGCTGGCCCTCATCGGAAGCGGGGAGGCCGGCCTGCGGGACGGGGATTTCCACGGCGCGGCCTTCCGCCGGCCCCACGGCCTGGCGCTGGCAGGGGATCAGCTCTTTGTCGCCGACACGGACAACCACGCGGTGCGGCGCGTGGACCTGTCCGCACGGGAGGTGCGGACCATCGCCGGCACGGGCGAGCAGGCGGGCTTTCGCGCCGGCGGCGGTGCGGCGCGGCGTACCGCCCTCAATTCACCCTGGGGACTGACCGTGCACGGCGGCGCGCTGTACATCGCCATGGCCGGCGCCCATCAGATATGGCGGCTGGAGCTGGCCGCAGAGCAGGTGCATCCCTTTGCGGGGAGCGGCGCAGAGGGCATTACGGATGGACCGCCGGCGTCCGCGGCCCTGGCCCAGCCCTCGGCCATCACCAGCGACGGCCGCACGCTGTACTTTGTGGATGCGGAATCCAGCTCCGTGCGCCGGCTTGACCCGCGCTCTGGCGAGGTGGGGACATTGGCCGGCACGGGCCTGTTCGACTTCGGCGACCAGGATGGCATCGGTGAGGAAGCCCGGTTACAGCACCCGCAGGGCATCGCCTGGCACGCCGGCCGGCTGTATGTGGCAGATACCTATAACAACAAGGTGCGGGTGGTGGACCCGGCGGCGCGGCGGGTGGAGACCCTCCGCTGGGAGCCGAACGATGGGTTATATGAGCCGGGCGGCATCAGCAGTGCCGCCGGCCGGCTGTATATCGCCGATACCAACCATCACCTGATCCGCATGGTTGACCTGGCCCGCGGCCGGCTGGAAACCCTGGACATCGCCGGCTTGTAAGGGCAGAATCACAGAGGCAATCCGCACAGAGGAGGAATGATATGGACTTGCGCGAATTGGTGCTGAAGACCCGCAGTTACCGCCGCTTTTACGAGGATGTCCCGGTGCCGCGCCAGACCCTGCGCGAGCTGGTGGACCTGGCCCGGCAGACGGCCTCCGCCGCCAATCGTCAGCCCCTCAAGTACTGGCTCTCTTGGGAGCCGGAGATGAACCAGAAGATATTCCCCTGTCTGGCATGGGCGGCCTATCTGAAAGATTGGGGAGGGCCGGCGGAAGGCGAGCGCCCCTCCGCATACATCATTATTCTCGGCGACACGGAGATCGCCAAGGACTTCAATCTGGACCCGGGCATCGCCGCCCAAACCATCATGCTGGGGGCCACGGAGCGCGGCTTCGGGGGATGCATGATCGCCTCCATCCGGCGAGAAACACTGCGCGAGGCGCTTGGTATCCCGGAACGCTATCAGATTTTGCTGGTGTTGGCGCTGGGCAAGCCGAAGGAGAAGGTGGTGCTGGAGCCGGTGGGGCCGGACGGCGATATCCGCTACTACCGCGACAGCGAAGGGGTGCATCACGTCCCCAAGCGCTCGCTGGATGAGATCATCCTGCATGGGTAAGGGGGCCGGCGC
>JAPWUQ010000103.1 GCA_028275445.1 Anaerolineae bacterium
ATTCCGAGCTGGAAGTCACCCTGCCCGCCGGCTGGCGCTTGCTGGGGGTGCTCTCGCCCAAAGGGCTGCCCCCCGTGCCCGATGTGGAGGCGGAGTTGATGGATGCACTCCGCCATCCCATTGGTATGCCTCCCCTGCGCGAGGTGGCTGCCGGCAAAGCGCGTGTGACCATCGTGGTGGATGATCTTTCTCGTCCGACGCCGACGGCGCGCTTCCTGCCGCACATCCTGGAGGAACTCCTGGCGGCTGGCGTCTCTCAAGATAGCATTACCCTCATACCGGCCCTTGGCGTGCATCGCGCGATGAGCCAACAGGAGATGGCCGACAAGGTCGGCGCCGAGGTGCTGGAACGGGTGCAATGGCATAACCACGCCTTTTACGAGCCGCGCGAGCTGGTGTTTCTGGGGACCACCAGCCGGCGCACGCCAGTGTATATCAACCGGCTGGTCGCGGGGGCCGATTTCATCGTCTCCGTGGGATGCATTGAGCCGCATGTCATCGCTTCTTTCGGCGGCGGCTACAAGAACATCATCCCCGGGGTGGCGGGGCAGGTCACGGTGGCTGCCAATCACGCGCTCAACTGCCGGCCGGCTACCTTCAACATGGTGGGACAGCCGCCAGAGCAAAACCCTATGCGCCTTGACCTGGAAGAGGGGGCGCGCATGCTGAATAAGCCGGTTTTCATCGTCAACGCGGTGCTGAACGCCGCGCTCCAACCGGTACGTATTGTGGCCGGCGACCCCATCGCCGCACACCGCGCTGGCTGTCAAACCAGCGCCGAGCTGTACGGCGTCCGCATTCCTGGGCCGGCCGACGTCGTCATCGCCAACTCTTTCCCGATGGAGACCGACCTGCGCCAGGGCTTTAAATCCCTGGCCAACACCATCCGTGCCCTGCGTCCGGGCGGCGTTATGTTTAACCTTATCCGAGCGCGCGAGGGGATCGGAGACATGAACATCCCTGCCCGCCGCATCCCTATTGGTAAAAGGGGTATGCGCACGGTCGCGACCCTGGTCCTGCCTTTCTTCAAGCGGCTGAAACTGGGCGGTATGCGGGACGATGACAAGTTCTTCATTTATTTCGCCCTGCAGACCCTGAAGCGGTATGATGTGGTGTTCTACGCTCCGACCATCCCGGCAGAGATCAGTAAGCGTCTGCGCTTTCTGGATTTCAACGTCGATCTGGGGGTTGCCCTGCAGAAGGCGGCCGCCGGCGCGCCGGCCGATGCTTCAGTGTTGGTCTTTCCCCACGCCGGCGTGACCTATCCGATCCTGCCGGCGTAGGCGGTGCCGGGCATGAAGGGACAGAATCCGCAGGTGATCTTCAACGCCGACGATTTCGGCCGCTCGCCGGCCATCAACGCCGCGGTCATCCAGGCGCATCAGCAGGGCGTGCTCACCAGCGCCAGCCTGATGGTCGCCGGCGAGGCCTGGCAAGAGGCGGTGGAGCTGGCGCGCGCCCACCCGACGCTGGCGGTAGGACTGCACCTGATGGTGAGCAATGGGCCGGCGGTGCTCCCCCACCGCATCATCCCCCATATCACCAGCCCCTGCGGCCGCCTGCGGGATGACCCCCTGCAGGCCGGCCTGTATTACGGGTTCAGCCAGGCCGCGCGCCAGGAGCTGGAGCGCGAGATCGAAGCCCAGTTCGCGCGCTTCGCCGGCACCGGACTGCCGCTCTCCCACGTGGACGGCCATCAGCATTTACATGTGCATCCGGCGATCTTCCCGCTGGTCCTGCGCCTGGCCCAGGAATACGGCGCGCGCGGCATGCGCCTGCCGCGCGAGGATGTGGGGCTGACACTGCGGCTGGAACGCCGGCAGTCCCCCCTGCAGGTCCTGTGGACGCTCATCCTGCGCCTGCTGTGCCGATGGTGCGCCGGCCGCATGCAGGGGGTTCGGCTGGCTGTGCCGGCGCGGGTCTTCGGCACCCTGCAGAGCGGCAGGATGCACGAGCGGTACGTCGTCGGCGTCCTGCGAAATATCCGGCATCCCTCTGCGGAGCTGTACTTTCATCCCACCCTGGACCAGCAGGCGGAGCCTTTGGGGCCCAACCGCGGGGATTGGCAGACACTGCTGAGCCCGGCCGTCCGCCAGGTCATTGCGGAGCGCGGTCTGCGGCCGGCGACCTACGCCGAGCTAGCGGAAGGGGGCTGACGTGCTCATCAAGGTCCTGCTGATGCTGATCATTGCCGCCGGCTGGATCTACTGGCTGACCGCGCTCATCCTGGTATATGATTTCTTTCGGCCCAGGGAGAACGGGGCAGCGGAAGGTTTCACGCCGGCGGTATCTATTCTGAAGCCGGTGAAAGGGCTGGATTATCAGGCTTATGAGAATTTCGCCAGCTTCTGCCGGCAGGATTACCCCGAGTATGAGGTGGTCTTCGGGGTCGCGGACGCGGCCGACCCATCCGTCCCCGTCATTCAGCGCATCCAGCGAGATTTCCCCGAACGAAATGTCCGTCTGGTCGTGGGGGAAGCCTTCGGGACGAACCGCAAGGCCAGCCTTCTGCACCATATGGCCGGCGCGGCACGGTATGATATCCTGGTGGTCAGCGACAGCGATATGCGCGCCACTCCCGACTATCTGCGGCGGGTCGTGGCGCCGTTGGTCGATGCCCGCATCGGTCTGGTGACCTGCTTGTATAAAGCCGGCGCGCCGCTGAACCTGACCGCCGGCCTGGAAGCCCTGCATATGGGCGCGACCTTCCTCCCCTCGGTCATGGTGGCCCGCAAAGTGCTGGACATGCGCTTTGCCCTGGGCGCCACATTGGCCCTGCGCAAAGAGGACCTGGCCGCGGTGGGGGGTTTTGCCGCTATCGCCAATTATTTGGCGGACGATTATCAACTGGGGGCGCGCGTCGCCGCGCTCGGCCGGCGGGTCTTCCTCTCCGACTATATCATCACCTGCTATCTGGGCGCGACCAACTTCCTGGACCAGTGGGAGCGGGAGGTGCGCTGGATGCGCTGTTCGCGGGTGAGCCGGCCGTTGGAATATCCCGGCCTCCTGCTGACCTTCTGCACCCCGCTCTCGCTGGTGCTGGCGCTTATCAGCCGCTTTGATGCGGCCAGCCTGCGCGTTCTGCTGGTCTCACTGGTACTGCGCTGGGTCATGGCCTGGCTGGTCAGCCTGCGGACGGACAACGCCGAGATGCGCCGCTGGCTGCACTGGCTTCCTGTGCGCGACCTGCTCAGCGCGCTGACCTGGTGTGCGGCCGGCATTGGCCGGCGCGTGCGCTGGCGCGGCGAGGAGTTCATCCTGCAGTCGGACGGCCAGATGGTGCCGGCGGCCGAAAAGGGAATTGTAGAGAACAAGGGTCATTTGTAAGACTGCAGTACGCCCCTTTGCGGCATGAAACCCGCGCGCACCGATCCGCTGGGATTGGTGCAGGCCGGCCGTACCGATGGGCCCATTGGCCAGGACCGCGCTCCGCCTGTCTGCTGTGCTCTCCCCATGCCTGTAGTCTGTTTCATCTTTGACAGTATCAGGGGGAATGGATACAATCCCTGTGTCGCCGGCGTCCGGGCATGGGCGAAATCTGGCGCAGGAGTATGCGGTGGGCGAGTTTCAGTACGGCGGTCAAGCGGTTATCGAGGGGGTCATGATGCGGGGGAGCAAGGCCGTCGCTGTGGCGGTGCGTGCTCCCTCGGGGGATATTGTAGTGCGGATGGAGCCGCTGAAGGCCGGCATTTACACCAAGCCCTGGGGAAAGTGGCCGCTGGTCCGCGGCCTGGCCATGCTGTGGGATGCCCTGGTGCTGGGCATGCGAGCGCTGACCTTCTCCGCCAACGTGGCGTTGGAGGAGGAAGGTGAGGGGGTGGAGTTTTCCGGCCCGGTGGCCTGGGGCACGATCGCGGTCAGCCTGGCCGCCGGCATCGCGCTCTTTTTCCTCCTGCCCTCGGCGATCGCCAAACTGCTGGACCACCTCATCCCCTCCGACCTGCTTTCCAGCCTGGTCGAAGGCATTGTGCGGGTGGGCATTTTCATCGGCTATATCGCCGCCATCGGCCAGTGGAAGGATATCCAGCGCGTCTTCGCGTATCACGGCGCGGAGCACAAGACCATCAATGCCTACGAGGCCGGCGTCCCCCTGGAGCCGGCGGCCATCGAGCGGTACAGCACGCGCCACACCCGCTGTGGGACCAGCTTCCTGCTGGTGGTGCTGGTGCTGTCGGTGCTGGTTTTCGCCCCGTTCCGCTTCCCCCAATGGCACTGGCGCCTGCTGTCGCGGGTGGTGCTGATCCCGCTGATCGCCGGCCTGTCGTATGAGATCATCAAATATGCCTCCCGACATCCCGAAAGCAGGATACTGCGGGCGGTGATGGCGCCCGGGCTGGCACTGCAGGCGCTGACCACGCGGCCGCCGGACCGCAGTATGATTGAAGTGGCCGTCGAAGCCCTGAAGGCGGTCCTGCGGGCAGAATCCGCCGGGCAGGTGGAGGAGGAAGAATATACCGTGTCAGCGGCCGGCCAGGCCGCCGCAACCCAGGACATTACATAATCACGGAGGAAGGACATGGAAGAGGTAGAGGCTACATACCGTGTTTCGGCGGACACACTGCGGGATTTCTGCACGCAGGTCTTCATGCGGCTGGATGTGCCGGAGGAGGACGCCCAGATCACGGCGGACGTGTTGGTGGAGGCGGACCTGCGGGGCGTGGCATCGCACGGTGTGGCGCGCCTGCGGCGCTATGTCAGCGGCCTGCAGACGGGCATGATGAATCCCCGGCCGGCGGTGCAGGTGCTGGTCGAGACGCCCACCACTGCGGCGCTGGACGCGGACGCCGGCCTGGGCCAGCCAGTGAGCTATCGCGCCATGCTGATGGCCATCGAAAAGGCCCGTGAGCTGGGTGTCGGGCTGGTCACCGTGCGCAACTCGAATCATTACGGCATCGCCGGCTATTATGCCATGATGGCGCTGGAAGAGGACATGATCGGCATGAGCATGACCAACACCGACGTGCTCGTCGTGCCGACCTTTGGGCGGGATGCCCTGCTGGGCACCAACCCCATTGCCGTCGCCATCCCCGCCGGCGAGGAACTGCCCTATGTCCTGGACATGGCGACCTCCATCGTGCCGCGCGGCAAGCTGGAGGTGTATCACCGCCTGGGGAAGAAGATGCCCCTGGGATGGGCGACGGATGAAGAGGGTGTCGCTACCGATGACCCCGGGCGGGTCCTGCATAATCTGACCCATCAGCTCGGCGGCGGACTGCTCCCGCTGGGCGGGGAAGGGGAGCTGATGGGGGGGCATAAAGGCTACGGCCTGGCGCTCCTGGTGGAACTGCTGTGCGGTGTGCTTTCCGGCGCGGCCTATATGAATCTGACCTATCCCAAGGATGAGAAGGGCCGGCCGCTTCCCTCCAACATCGGCCACATCTTCGGCGCGGTGCGCATTGACGCCTTCATGCCCGTGGATGAGTTCAAGGCCCGCATGGACGATGCCATCCGCCGCCTGCACAATTCCTCCAAGGCGAAAGGACAGACCCGCATCTGGGTGCACGGTGAGAAGGAATTTGAGCAGACGGAGCAGAACCTGGCCGCCGGCGTGCCCCTGCACGTCAAGGTCTTCAACGACCTGCAGGCCATCGCCCAGGAGCTGGATGTGCCATTCCCGTTTGAGGGGGAGTGAGAGAGATGGCAGAACGGTATCATGTCGCATACGGACGAGGCGAGATGCATTTCTCCCTGCCGGCCGGCATGCGGGGGACCGTCGTCACCTCGCGCGAACTGCCGCCGCTGGAAGACCCCGCGCGGGCCGTCAAGGAGGCCCTGGAGCATCCGATCGGTTCCCCGCGCCTGCGGGATATGGCCCGGCCGGGGCAGAAAGTGGTTATCATTTTCACGGATATCACCCGCGCCAGCCCGGACCACATCCTCCTGCCGCCGGTGCTACGCGAGCTGGAGGAGGCCGGCGTCCGGGACGAGGATATCACGCTCCTGTGCGGCATCGGGATGCACCGCCCCTCCACGCCCGAGGAAAAGCGCATCAAGCTGGGCGCGGACATCGTGCGGCGCTATCGCGTGATGGACCATGCTCCCAGCGACCCGGCCATGCTGGTGGACCTGGGCACCACGCCGTCGGGCATCCCCCTTTCGGTCAATAAGCTGGCCTACGAGGCCGATCTGCTGATCGCCACGGGCCTGGTGGAGCCGCACCAGTACGCCGGCTATTCCGGCGGCTCCAAGACGCTGGCGGTCGGCGCCGGCGGCGAGAAGATGATCGAGTACACCCATGGGCCGCACATGCTGGACCACCCCGGCACGCGCCTGGGGCGCATCGAGGGCAATCCCTTCCAGGAGGCGGTGATGGAGGCCGGCCGGCGGGCGGGCCTGAACTTCATCATCAATGCTGTGCTGGACGATGCCAACCGCATCGTGGCGGTGCGGGCCGGCGACCCCCAGGCCGCCTTTCGGGAGCTGGTGCGCATTGCCCGCAGTATCTATGAGGTGCCCATTGATAAGCAGTACGATGTGGTCATCGGCGGGGTGGGCTTCCCGAAGGACGCCAACCTGTATCAGGCCAGCCGGGCGGCCAGCTACTTGTACTTCGCGCCGACGCCGGTCGTGCGGAAGGGGGGAATCATCATCATCGCCGCGCAGTGTCCTGAGGGCGCCGGCGAAGGGGTGGGCGAACAGCGCTTCATCAAGGCCATGCGGGAGGCGCCGGATGTCCAGGCGGTGCTGAAAGATGCCCGCGAACACGGCTATCCACCGGGCCAGCAGAGGGCGTTTGTCATGGCCAAGGTGCTGGAGGACTGCCCCGTTATCGTGGTGGGCTCCGAATGTCCGGAGATCGTGCGGGATGCCAAGATGATCCCGGCCGCCACGATGGAAGAGGCGTTGGGGATGGCGGCGGAGCGGTTGGGCCGGCATCTGGACGTGCTGATCGTGCCCCACGCCATGCATACCCTTCCCATCGTGCGAGGTGGGGCATGACGATGGTCCAACCCCAGGTGCAGAACGTCGTCCAGGAGTTGGCAGCGCGCATCTCCCATGATGATGTGCTGCGCTGTATCCGCTGTGGGTTATGCGCCTATACTTGCCCGACCTATCGGGTGGAGGAATGCGAGAGCATGGCGCCGCGCGGCCGGCTGGCGCTGGTGCGGGCTGTTATAGAGGGCAAGCTGGAACTCTCTCCGCGCTTTGCCGAGAAGTTTTACGACTGCGTGCTGTGCGCGGCATGCACCTCTGCCTGCCCCAGCGGGACGAAGGCGGATGCCATGCTGTTAGAGGCGCGGCATGTACTGTTCGACGCCGGCCTGGTGCCGGAGCCAGTGCGCGGCCTGCTGGAGCGGCTGGAAACCCGCCACAACATCTCGGGCGAGGAGAACGCCGGCCGGCTGGTCTGGTGCAGTAATATGGAGCATGCGCCCACGGGACTGGGGCGTTCGCAGGCGGAAACGGTCTACTTCGTGGGGTGTGTGGGCTCCCTCTTCCCCATGAGCTTCAGCATCCCGCAGGCCTTCAGCCAGACGCTGGACCTGGCCGGCGTGGAATATGCCCTGCTGGGTGGGGAGGAATGGTGCTGTGGTTATCCCGCCTTCATCAGCGGGGATGTCGAGCTGGCCCGGGAGATGGCGGCGCACAACCTGGAGGCCGTCCGGCAGGCCGGCGCACGCCAGGTGGTGGTCACCTGTCCGTCGTGCTATCATGTCTTCACCCACGTGTACCCCGAGCTTTTGGGAGAGGAGGCGCTGGCCGGCCTGAAGGTCCTGCACGCGACCGAGCTTCTGGCCGATTTGCTGGAGAGCGGGGCCCTGCGGCCGGCGGCCGTCCCCATACGCGTCACCTATCATGACCCCTGCGACCTGGGCCGCAAGAGCAAGGTTTTCCAGCCGCCGCGGCGCGTCCTGCAGGCCATACCGGGGTTGGAACTGGTGGAAATGGCCTCCACGGGCGCCAATTCGCTCTGCTGTGGAGGAGGGGGTAACGTCGAGAGCAGCGCGCCGGCGCTGGTGGAGAGCATGGCAGGGCGCCGGCTGGCAGAGGCCCTCGATACGGGCGCTGAACTGATTGTGACGGCCTGCCAGCAGTGCAAGCGCACCTTGAGCAGTGCGGCGCGCAAGCGCCGCCTCCGCCTGCGCACGGTGGATGTGGTGGAGCTGGTCTGGCAGGCTTTGGAGCAAACGCATAGTGGGGGAAGTAGGTAGGGATGGAGATTTCGCGCGAGTTTGTGCAGGAGTTGGAGGAAATTGTCGGGCCGACCTATGTGCATACCGACCCGGTGGACCTGCAGTGCTACGCCTTCGATGCGACGTTCGAGGAGTGGCGGCCGGATGTGGTGGTGCGGCCGGCCACCACGGAAGAGGTGGCGCGCGTCCTGCGCCTGTGCCATGAGGCCAGGGTGCCGGTCATCCCGCGCGGCATGGGCAGTGGGCTGGCCGGCGGTACCGTGCCCTTTCCGAACGGCGGGTTGGTGCTCAGCCTGACCCGCATGAACCGCATTCTGGAGATTGACGAAGTCAATATGACGGTCACGGCCGAGGCCGGCGTCATCACCGCGGATTTACAGGCCGAGGTGGAGCGGCGCGGGCTGTTTTATCCCCCCGACCCCTCCAGCATCAAGCATTCCACCATCGGGGGGAACATCGCCTGCAACGCCGGCGGCCCTCGCTGTCTGAAATACGGCGTGACGAAGGACTACGTGATGGGCGTCAAGGCGGTGCTGGCGGATGGTCGGGTCTTCTCCGCCGGCGGCAAGCCCATCAAGTACGTCACCGGCTATGACCTGCCGGCCCTGCTCACTGGCTCGGAGGGCACCCTGGCGGTGGTCACCGAGGCGCTCTTACGCCTGACGGTCAAGCCCACCGTGGTGCGCACAGCCACCGTGGTCTTCCACGACCTGGACCTGGCCAGCCAGGCGATCAACAAGGTGCTGTGGGCCGGCTTTGTGCCGGCAACCCTGGAGCTGATGGACGATACCACCATTCACACGGTGGAGGAATACCTGCACATCGGCCTGCCGCTGGATGCCGCGGCCCTGCTGATTGTGGAAAGCGACGGCCGCGATGAGAAGGTGGTGGATGACGAGATGCGCGGCATGGTGGAGATCTTCCGGGCGGCCGGCGCCTCCGAGGTGCGGGTGGCGAAGGACGAGAAGGAGCGCGAGGCGCTGTGGAAAGGCCGGCGTTCGGTCTCGCCCTCGCTGGCGCGGCGCCGGCCCCATAAATTGGGGGAGGACATCTCCCTGCCGCGCTCGGCCATCCCGGAGGCGATCCGCCGCATCAAAGGGGTGGCGGCGAAGTACGGACTGCCCATCGCCATTTTCGGGCATGCCGGCGACGGCAACCTGCATCCCAACATCCTCTTCGATCGTCGGAATGCGGAAGAATGGGCGCGGGTCCAGCAGGCCATGGCGGAGATCTTCGCCATTGCCCTGGAGCTGGGAGGCACGTTGACGGGCGAACACGGCGTGGGCATCATGAAGCGCCCCTTTGTGCCGCAGGCCCTCGATCCGGTGGCGGTGGAGGCCATGTGGCGCATCAAGCGCGCCCTCGACCCCCACAATATCCTGAACCCCGGGAAAATCTTTCCTACCGACATGAAAGTCTAAATCAGCTCCGGCCGGGTGATTTTGGCGAAGCTGCCATCATTTCAAGGAGGGAGCGATCGTATGGACAAGATGATGATTGAGCCTGGGCTGTATTTCGACGCCTCCAATGTCATCTACAACCCGGATGACGATTGGTACGCGGAGTTTCTGAAGCCCTACTACGTCGTCACCCGGGACGGCCAGTATCTATTCGCCTGCCTACAGGCGGGACGCTCGCCTTCCAGGGCGTTCCATCTCGATCCGGTGGGCTACCGTCTGGGCAAGGGGCAACAGCGCTTCGCGCCCGGGGTGGAGGTCGGCCGGCGCTTTATCCAGACCA
>JAPWUQ010000013.1 GCA_028275445.1 Anaerolineae bacterium
ACTGTAGGGGAGAAGATGTCCCGCCAGGTTATCACGGTGAGCGCACAGGACTCGGTAGTGGAAGCGGTCAAGCGCTTTGAGGAGCACGGCGTCGGCCGCCTGCCGGTGCTCGATTCCAACGGACAGTTGGTCGGCATCCTGACCAGCGGGGATATCACGCGCGGGTTACTGCACGCTATCGGATTGGGCTATCATCAGGAAGAGATTCGCCGCTATCGCGCCAGCCACATCTTCGAAGACATCAGCTCCGATCGCACCAGCCTCATCCTCTGCTACCACATCCCAGCCCGGGAGCTCCAGAAAGCCGGCGAAGCTTCCAGCAAGATCAAGAAAGCCCTCTACCGCCTGGGTGCCCAACCTGGCTTTGCCCGCCGCGTGGCCATCGCCGCCTATGAGGCCGAGATGAACCTCATCATCCACACCCTGCACGGCGGCGACCTGATCGCGGAAATCCATCCCGATAAGGTGCGCCTGCTGGCGATGGATGATGGTCCGGGCATCCCGGACATCGAGCAGGCCATGCAGCCGGGATTCTCCACCGCGCCGGACTGGATCCGCGATCTGGGCTTTGGCGCCGGCATGGGCCTGCTGAACATCAAACGCTGTTCTGACCAGATGATGCTGGATTCGCAGGTAGGGGTGGGCACCCGCCTGGAAGTGCTGTTCTACCTGAAAGAGGAGAATGTGCTGGGAGACCGCGCTCCCAGCACCTCCTGAAAATCGAATTTCGGGCGGGTACAGCGTGGTGAGTGGAGGCTGACAGGCATGAAAATCCGAGAGATAACCGGGTTACCTGACATCACGACGCTCGTCCCGCCGCAGACACCGGACCAGGAGATCAGCGGAGGCTATGCCTCCGACCTGTTGAGCTGTGTGATGGCCCGGGCCGGCGCCGGCAATATCTGGGTCACGCTCCAGACCCATCCCAACGTCGTCGCCGTCGCTTCCCTGCTGGACCTGGCCGGCGTCATCATCACCGAATGCGCGGATATCGCCAAGATCGACGCCGCCACCATTGAGAAAGCGCGCACAGAGAACGTCGCCCTGTTCGCCACGCCGCTGACCACCTTCACCATCGTCGCACGACTGGCCAGGGCGGGAGTGCCCGGGATCGATGAGGGATGAGCCTGCTGTACCTGCCGGCGGAATTCCACCTGCACACAGTGCTCTCCGCCTGCGCGGAGATCGAGATGATTCCGCCGCTCATCATCCGGCAGGCACAGCGGTTGGGCATCCAGTGGCTGGCAGTGACGGACCACAACTCGGCGGAGAACGCCCGCGCCGTCATGGAAGCCGGCGCCCGCGCCGGCATCGCTGTACTGCCGGGCATGGAGGTGCAAACGCGCGAAGAGGTCCACCTGCTCTGCCTGTTTGAGGCGCTGGAGCCGGCGCTGGCCTGGCAGGAACAGGTCTATCAGCACCTGCCGGATCTGCCCAACCGCGAAGAGACCTTCGGCAGTCAGCTCGTGGTGGACGCCGAGGGGACATTCCTGCGGTTTCAGGAGCGACTGCTCCAGACCTCCACCTCCCTTTCGGTGGAGCAGGTCGTTACCATGGTGGAAGCGCTCGGCGGGCTGGTGATACCGGCCCATGTGGACCGGCCGGCCTTCAGCCTGCTGGCCAACCTGGGGATCATCCCGCCTGGCCTGAACATCCCGGCCGTCGAGATCACCCCCCGGCTGACGCCGGCGCAGGCGCTGGAGCGCTTCCCCCAACTGGCCGGCCGGACGCTGATCACCAACGGCGACGCCCATCGGCTCAGCGAGATGCGGGGCCGCACGCTCTTCCGGGTGGCGGCACCGACCCTGGCGGAGCTGAGGCGGGCGCTGGCCGGCGTGGATGGACGCAAAGTATGGGTGACATGAGCGGCGTACGCGCCGCCGGCATGAGATAGGGGAGCATTCTCTTCATTTCACGAACGGAGGGGATACCAACATGGCGGAACTGCAGAAACAGCAAGCCGCAGAAGAGACGCTGGACCTGGCACCGCTGGACGAGATCCTGGAGAAATATGCCGGCAAGAAAGGGGTCGTCATCCCCATCCTCCAGGAGACCCAGGCCGTCTTCGGCTACCTGCCGCGCCAGGCCCTGGAGTACATCTCGCGCAAGATGCACATCCCGCTGAGCGACCTCTACGGCGTGGCCACCTTCTACGCCCAATTCTACCTGACCCGCCGCGGCAAGCATATCATCCGCTGTTGCGACGGTACCGCCTGCCACGTGCGCGGCGCCTCGAAAATCATTGATACCCTGCAGTCACAACTGGGCATTAAACCCGGGGAAACCACGCCGGATTACGAATACACCCTGGAGGTCGTGTACTGCCTGGGCTCCTGCGGCCTGTCGCCTGTGGCGGTGGTGGACGGCACCGTATACGGCCATCTGACGCCGCAGAAGATGCTGGAAATCCTGCAGAGCGTGGCCTAGTGCGTGAACTGTCTCTGCATATTCTGGACATCGTTCAGAACAGCCTGGAAGCCGGCGCAACGCACATTACCATCGAAATAGACGAGGACCTGGTGGAAGACCGCCTGACCATCCGGGTGACGGATAACGGCCGGGGCATGGACGCGGAGACCCTGCGGCGTGTCACCGACCCCTTTTTCACGACGCGCAAGACCCGCAAGGTGGGACTGGGGCTTCCGCTGTTGAAGGCGGCGGCGGAGCAGTGCGGCGGCCGGCTCACGATCCAATCCGCTCCAGGCCAGGGCACCACCGTCACCGCCGAGTTCCAGCACAGCCATATTGACCGTGCCCCCTTGGGGGATATGCCGGCCTCGCTGATGACCATCCTGCTGGCCGAGCGGCCGGTCGAAGTGCGCTACATCCATCGGGTGAACGGACGGGAGTTCGTGCTGGATACCCGCGAACTGCGGGAGGCGTTAGGGGATGTTCCCCTGACCCATCCGAAGATCCGTCAGTGGTTGTACGAGTATCTGCGCCAGGGGGAGGCCAGCCTGTGGGATGCTTCGCCGGCCGGCGCAGACCAGACCCTACCAGAGGAAGGCTGAGGAGGGAATACAATGCCCAAGATCAAATCCATTGAGGAACTGCAGAAACTGCGGGAGGAAGCGCAGAAAGAGCTCAAGCTCCGCATGGATACCGGCACGGTCATCACCGTGGGCATGGGCACCTGCGGCATTGCCGCCGGCGCCCGCGAGACCATGCACGCTATCCTGGAGGAGCTGAACAAACGCCAGATCGATGCCCACGTCAAGACCGTCGGCTGTATCGGCATGTGCGTGTATGAGCCGCTGGTGGACATCGAGCAGGCCGGCAAAGGCCGCATCACCTACGGCAAAATCACACCGGACCGCGTGCCCCGCCTCATCGAGGAACATCTCATCAACGGCCGCGTCGTGGAAGAGTGGGTGGTGGCCCGCATGCAAGAGAACGCCAACAAGTGATCGGGGGAGAGAAAACCATGAGCGATTACTGGAAGACCATTGAAGATATCATCCGGCAGGCTATCGTGGGCGAGGAGGACTCCCACGCCATGTACGTTAACGCCGCCGGCCGGGTGCAGGACCCCAACTCCAAGGCCATGCTGGAAGAGCTGGCCAAGGACGAGCTGGGCCACAAGGCCAAGCTGGAGGGCCTGCTGAAGCGCGGCCTGACCTGGGAGATCGTCGAAGGGGAGTTCAAGAAGGTCCAGGACCTCAAACTGGGCGATCATTTCGTCCCCGAGAAGCTGGACGAGCAGGCGGACCTGCAGGCGGTGCTGACGGTGGCCATCCGGCGGGAGAAGGAGTCGCACGACCTGTACGCCACCATGGCCGGCGTCACCTGCGATGAGACCGTGCGCAACCTGTTCGAGTTCCTGGCCAACGAGGAGCTGACCCACAAGCGCAAGCTCGAGAGCTTGTACGAGGATATCGTGTATCAGCAGTTCTGAGTTCGTGAGCCTGACACACTGCCCGTGAAACACGGTTGACTATTCTGCGGAAGGAGGACCCGAATGGCCGAACCACTGTATCGTGCCAACGTGCTGGTATGTGGTGGCACAGGATGTACCGCATCCGGTTCCCATGCCGTCATGGATGCCATGCGAGCCGAACTGGGCCGGCGCGGCCTGGATGTCGAGGTGCGCCTGGTCCAGACCGGCTGTCGCGGCTTCTGCGCCATGGGCCCGGTGATGATCATCTACCCCGAGGGCATCTTCTACTGCCAGGTGCGCGCCGACGACGTGCCCCAGATCGTCGAGGAAACCCTGGTCAAGGGCCGCATCGTCGAGCGCCTGACGTATAAAGAGCCTGAGGAACACAAGGCGGTACCGTACTACCATCAGATTCCCTTCTATGAGAAACAGCTCCGCATCGCCCTGCGCAACTGCGGCCTGATCGACCCGGAGAACATTGAGGAATATATTGCCCGCGGCGGCTATCAGGCGCTGGCCAAGGTGCTGAACTCCATGACGCCGGAGGATGTGGTCGAGGAGGTGAAGGCCTCCGGCCTGCGCGGCCGCGGCGGCGCCGGCTTCCTCACCGGCCTGAAATGGCAGTTCACCCAGAAGGCCCCCGGCGACATCAAGTACGTGGTCTGCAACGCCGACGAGGGTGACCCGGGCGCCTTCATGGATCGCAGTATCATCGAGGGCGACCCACACAGCCTCATCGAGGGCATGCTCATCTGCGCCTATGCCGTCGGGGCGCGCGAGGGCTACATCTACTGCCGCGCCGAGTATCCCCTGGCCATCAAGCGCCTGAAGATCGCCATCGCGCAGGCGGAGGAATACGGCTTCCTGGGGGACAACATCCTGGGCACGAACTTCAGCTTCCACCTGCATATCAAGGAGGGCGCCGGCGCCTTCGTCTGCGGCGAGGAAACGGCCCTGCTGGCCTCTATTGAAGGCCGGCGCGGCGAGCCGCGGCCCCGCCCGCCCTTCCCGGCCGTCTCCGGCCTGTGGGGCAAGCCCACCAACATCAACAACGTCAAGAGCTACGCCAACATCCCGCAGATCATCGTCAACGGCGCCCAGTGGTTTGCCAGCATCGGCACCGAGAAAAGCCCCGGCACCGCCATCTTCGCCCTCACCGGCAAGGTCAATAACACCGGCCTGGTCGAGGTGCCCATGGGCATCACCCTGGGCGAGATCATCTTCGACATCGGTGGGGGAGTGCCCAACGGCAAGAAGTTCAAGGCGGTGCAGACCGGCGGCCCATTGGGCGGTTGTATCACCGCCGAACACCTGAATGTGCCGGTGGACTTCGACTCCCTGAAAGAAGTCGGCGCCGTCATGGGCTCCGGCGGCATGATCGTGGTGGACGAAGACACCTGCATGGTGGAGTTCGCCAAGTTCTTCCTGACCTTTGCCCAGGCCGAATCGTGCGGCAAGTGCGTGCCCTGCCGCGTGGGCGGCAAGCGCATGCTGGAGGTGCTGACCCGCATCACCGAGGGCAAGGGCACCATGAAGGATATCGAGACCATCAAGGAGATCGCGGAGGGCATGGAGGCCGGCTCCCTCTGCGCCCTCGGCCAACTGACGCCCGGCCCGGTGATGAGCACCCTGCGCTACTTCATGGACGAGTACATCGCCCACATTGAGGACAAGAAGTGCCCCGCCGGCCAGTGCAAGGAGCTGACCATCGCCCGCTGTCTGAACGCCTGCCCCGCCGGCGTGGATGTGCCGGCCTACATCGCCCTCACCGAGCAGGGCCGCTACGCCGAGGCGCTGGCCATCCACCGCGAGCGCAACCCCTTCGCCCTGGTCTGCGGCCGCGTCTGCCCGGCCTTCTGCGAGTCCAAGTGCCGGCGCGGCGATATTGACGAGCCGATCGCCATCCGCCAGATCAAGCGCTTCATGGCCGACCAGGAGATGAAGAACCCCTGGACGCCGCCGCGCATCGGCACCCCCAAGTCGGATAAGGTCGCCGTGGTGGGCGCCGGCCCGGCCGGCCTGACCGCCGCCCTGCGCCTGGCCCAGATGGGCTACCCGGTGACCATTTTCGAGGCCCTGCCGGTGGCCGGCGGCATGATGGCCGTGGGCATCCCCGACTACCGCCTGCCGCGCGACGTGCTCAACATCGAGATCGAGAACATCCTGCGCGCCGGCGTGGAGATCCGCTACAACCAGCGGCTCGGCCGCGACTTCACCATTGACGACCTGATGCGCCAGGGCTATAAGGCGGTGGTGCTGGCCATCGGCGCCCATAAGAGCCGGCGGCTGGGCATCGAGGGCGAGGACAAAGAGGGCGTCATGCCGGGCGTGGAATTCCTGCGGGAGATGAACCTCGGCCGCGCCCCTGACCTGACCGGCAAGCGCGTCGTCGTGGTGGGCGGCGGCAACGTGGCCATCGACGCGGCCCGCTCCGCCCTGCGCCTGGGCGCCAGCGAGGTCAACGTGGTCTACCGCCGCACCCGCGCCGAGATGCCGGCCTATGAGGATGAAATCCGCGCCGCTGAGGAGGAAGGGGTCATCTTCCACTACCTGGTCAACCCGGTGCGCATCGTCGGCGACGGCAAGGTCACCGGCGTGGAGCTGGTGCACCAGACGCTGGGTGAGTTCGACCGCACCGGCCGGCGCCGGCCCATCCCCGTCGAAGGCTCCGAGTTCATCATGGAGGCCGACGTGGTCATCCCGGCCATTGGCCAGCAGACCGACCTCTCCTGGCTCAAAGAGGACGGCATCCAGACCAACCGCGACAGCACCTTCGTGGTGGACAAGGCCTTCGCCACCACCCGCGCCGGCGTCTTCGCCATCGGCGACGCCGCGCTGGGGCCGGCTTCCGTCATCCAGGCGGTGGCCCAAGGCAACCTGGTGGCCCAAGCCGTGGATGCCTACCTGCATACCGGCAAGGCCACCAAGCCGGAGTACAATCCGCCGTACCACTTCCCCGAGCTGACCTACAACATGGAAGAATACGTCAACGCCCGCCGGCCCAAGATGCCGGAGCTGGAGCCGGCCGAACGACGCCGCACTTTCGACGAGGTCGAGCTGGGCCTGTCGGAGCAGGCGGCCAGGGAAGAGTGCCGGCGCTGTCTGCGGTGCGACCTGGAGTGGCTGGAGGTCACGGGCAAGGATAAGGCCGCCGTCATGGCCGCCCAGCAGAAGACCCACCAGCCGGCGTGATGAACCGAGGGAACACATGAACGTGTCAAGGAGGCAAAGCGACCGATGGCCACGGTGAATATCACCATCAACGGTCAGAAGATCACTGCCCAGACCGGGCAGACCATTTTGCAGGCCGCGCGTGCGGCCGGCGTAGATATCCCTACCCTGTGCGAGCACCCGGCCCTCTCCGCCTGGGGCGGGTGCCGCATGTGCCTGGTGGAAGTTGCCAAACAGCGCACCCTCCAGCCGGCCTGCACCTTCCCCGTCTCCGAAGGGCTGGAGGTCTGGACCGAATCGGAGAAGGTGGTCAAGACGCGCAAATTCGTGCTGGAACTGCTCTTCTCCGAGCGCAACCACTACTGCATGTACTGCCAGATGAGCGGGGACTGCGAACTGCAGGACCTGGCCTACCGCTATCAGCTCGACCACTGGACCTATAACCGCACCTACGAACCCAAACCAGTGGATGCGACCCGCAGTTACTTTGTCTATGAGCCGAACCGCTGTATCCTCTGCCGGCGGTGCGTGCGCGCCTGTTCGGAAATCGCCGCCAACCACACCCTGGGCCTCAAGTTCCGCGGCGCCAACTCCATGATCATCGCCGACCACGACGTGCCCTTCGGCGAATCCACCTGCGTCGAGTGCGGCACCTGCCTGCAGGTGTGCCCCACTGGCGCGCTCATTGACCGCAAATCCGCCTACCGCTACCGCCACAAAGGGGACGTGCAGAAGGTCGCCACGACCTGCATGCAGTGCAGTGTCGGCTGTGCCGTGGAAGCGGTGACCCATGACAACATGGTAATCCGCGTCGAGGGCGCCTGGCATCAGGGGCCCAGCGGCGGCCTGCTGTGCGTGGACGGCCGCTTCCGGCCGCTCTATGACACACGGGCGCGCATTACCTCCCCCATGGTGCGGCGGAACGGCGCGCTCCAGCCGGCCAGTTGGGACGAAGCGCTCCAGCTCGTCGCCGGCAAGCTGAAGGCCGGCGGCGCCCTGGGCGTGGCCGCATCCTGCACCACCAACGAGGCACTGCGGGCCTTCGCCGGCCTCTTCGCCAAAGCCGGCGGCAGGGCCGGCCGTGCCGAACCCGCTCTGCCGGCCATCCTCGGTGCCCGGCCGGCCCAGGTCGCCGATGTGGCCTCCGCCGACCTGATCGTGGTGGCCGGCGCGGATCCGCTGGAGCAGAACCGCGTGGTCGGCTACTTCGCCAAGCGCGCCTTTGACAAGGGCGCCCGCCTGGTGCTCATCGGGGATTCCCCCAACGGCATGGCCGCCTACGCCCACTCCGTGTTCGCCGAGGATGAGGCGGACAAGGCCGCGGCGCTGGCCGCCGGCGCCGAAAAGCCCGTGGTCATTTACGGCGTCGGCACCTCGGACAAGGTGCGCAAGGCCCTGGGGGCCCTGGCGGACAAGGCGCTCTTCCTGGGCCTGGAGCCTGGACCCAACGGACGGGGCGCCCTGCAGGCCGGCCTGACACCGGTCTCCGCCGGCAGTGCTGCGGTGGTCTTCCTGCTGGCCGGCGACGCGCCGGAGGTGCGCACGGCGGAGCTGGCCGGCTTCCTCAACGGCGGCTTCACCGTCGTGCAGGCCAGCCGGCAGTCAGCCCTGACCGAGCGGGCCGATGTGGTCCTGCCGGCGCCCATCTGGGCGGAGCAGAACGGCCATGTCACCAATCTGGAGGGCAAGGAGCTGGTGGTTCAGGCGGCAGTGCAGATGCCGGCCGGCGTGCGCAGTGAAGTCGAGGTGCTCCAGGCCCTGGCCGGCCTGCTGTAGGCCGGGGCCGGTGGAACACCCAACGCATCAAGCCGGCACATGAAACGCAAATTCGCGAGCGAGGAGTTACGAACATGGGCAAAATCCGACTGGCCACTGAATGGTTAGATGCCTGCGCTGGCTGTCATATGAGCATCCTGGACATTGATGAGCGCATCTTGACCCTGCTGGAGCATGCCGAAATCACCTCATCGCCCATCACCGACCTGAAGCACCCGCCCAAGGACGGGGTGGATGTGGGTATCCTGACCGGCGCGGTGAGCAACACGCACCAGGTCGAGGCGGCGAAGGAAATGCGCGAGCACTGCAAGATCCTCATCGCCCTGGGGGACTGCGCCGTCTTCGGCGGCATCTGCACCATGCGCAATTTCTTCCCCAAGGAAGAGGTCCTGCGCCGGGGATATATCGAGACCGAGAGCACCCATAACCCGGAGGGCATTATCCCGGATGAGGGTATCGGCATCCTGACCGACCGGGCCATGGCCGTGGATGAGGTGGTGCCGGTGGACGTGTACCTGCCGGGATGCCCACCCTCGGCCGATGCCATCTGGTACGTGATAACGGAACTGCTCGCCGGCCGCAAGCCGGTCCTGAGCGGCGAAGTGCTCAAGTACGAATGACGCCGCTCAGCCAACGACGTGTGTAAGGAGGCCCATCTATGGGACAGACCATCACCATTTCACCTGTGACCCGCATCGAGGGACATGCTCGCATCACCATTCACCTGAACGACCAGGGACAGGTCGAGCAGTCCTTTTTCCATGTGGATCAATTCCGCGGTTTTGAGAAATTCAGCGAGGGGCGCATGTTCTTCGAAATGCCGGAGATCACGCCCCGCATCTGCGGCATCTGCCCGGTGAGCCATCACCTGGCGGCCGCCAAGGCCTGCGACGGGGTCGCCGGCGTGAAACCCACGCCCACCGCCCATAAACTGCGCGAGCTCCTGCACATGGGGCAAATGATCCAGTCGCACGGCATGCACTTCTTCGAGCTGGCCGGCCCGGACCTCATCCTGGGCTTCGACGCCGACCCGGCCATCCGCAACGTGGTGGGCGTGATCCAGGCCAACCCCGACCTGGCCGTCAAGGCCGTCAAGATGCGCGCCTACGGCCAGGAGATCATCCGCCGGCTCTCCGGCCGGCGCATCCACCCCCGCTGGGCCATCACCGGCGGCGTGAACAGCGCCCTGAAGCCGGAGGACCGCGACTGGATCCTGAGCCAGATTGACGAGCATCTGGCCACCACCAAAGCCGGCATCGCCCTTTTCCTGGACTGGGCGGACAAGAATCAAACCCTGATGAACGAGTTCGCCGTCTTCCCTTCCAACTATATGGGGCTGGTCCAGCCGGACGGCGCGCTGGAGCTGTACGACGGCCAGGTACGCATCGTGGACGCCCAGGGGCAACTTCTGGAGCAGTTCGACCCGCGCCACTACCTGGATTACATCGCTGAGCACGTGGAGCGCTGGTCCTATCTCAAGTTCCCCTTCTACAAGAAGCTGGGCTGGCCGGAAGGGACCTACCGCGTGGGACCGCTGGGCCGGCTGAACGTCGCCAGCCACATCAGCACGCCGCTGGCCCAGGAAGAGATGAAGATCTGGAAGCGGCTGAACGGCGGCCGGCCGGTCGAGGGCACGCTCTGGTTCCACTATGCCCGCCTCATCGAGGCAATCTACGCCCTGGAGCGCACCCGCGAACTGCTGGAAGACCCCGACATCCTGAGCACCGACATCGTGGCGGAATCCGCCGGCATCGTCGGGGAGGGCGTCGGCTGTGTGGAGGCGCCGCGCGGCACCCTCTTCCACCACTACTGGACCAACGAGATGGGACAGCTCACCCGCGTGAACCTCATCGTCGCCACCGGCCACAACAACTGGGCCATGAGCAAGTCGGTGGATATGGTCGCCAAGCGCTACGTGGACGGCAAGAACCTGACCGAGGGCATGCTGAACCGCGTGGAAGCGGCCATCCGCGCCCACGACCCCTGCCTCTCCTGCTCCACCCACGCCGTGGGGCAGATGCCCATAGTGGTCGAGCTGTACGACGCGGACGGCCGACTGCTGGATGTCCTGCGGCGCGATTGACCGGAACGCACCGCCTTCTATTTCCATCTCACGTTGTGCCAGGGGCGAGCCGGCGGCTCGCCCCTGTTGCTGGTCAGCCTTCCCGACGCGGATGACAGCCCCTCGGGAAATCAATTGTCGCTGAGGGCATGGGATTGCAGACGAATTGCGCGATCGGGCGTTCCGTTGTATAAACCGGACAATCTGATAGGGAGCACTGCGCCGGCATGAACCCACGACGAGTGCTGGTCATTGGATTTGGAAACGTGTACCGCCGCGATGACGGCGTCGGCTTGGCGGTGGTCAACGCCCTGCGCCGGCAGTTGGGCCAGCCCGAACTGCCGGCCGGCGAGGACGGCATAGACGCCCTGCGCGACAGCACAGAGCGTATTGACAGCATCGCCCTGCATCAGCTCCTCCCGGAGCTGGCGGAACTGCTTTCCCCCTATGAGCGGGTCATCTTCGTCGACGCGCATGTGGAAGCACTGCCCCAGCCCATCCTGGAGGAGCCGCTGGAGGCCTGCTTCAAGCCGGCCACGGTCTCGCACATCCTGCATCCCTGCGCCCTGCTGGCCCTGGCGGAGCAGATGCACGGCCGCGCGCCGCAGGGCATCCTGCTCTCCCTGCGCGGGCACGACTTTGATTTCGGCGAGGGCCTTTCGCCGGCCACCCAGGCGCTGGTGCCGGCGGCGGTGGCCCGCATCCTGGAGCTGGCAGGAGAAGACAGAACCGACCATGCATGAACTGCCGGTGACGGAAGGCATCCTGCGCATAGCCATCGAGCACGCACAAAAGGCCGGCGCCAGCCGCATCACCGATATCCATCTGGTCATCGGCGACCTGGCCGGCTTCGTGGATGATTCCATCCAGTTCTATTTCGATATGCTGACGCCCGGTACCCTGGCCGAAGGGGCCAAACTGCACTTTCACCGCGTGGCGACCCGACTGCGCTGTTGGGAATGCGGCCATGAGTTCAGCCCGCCAGAGCGGGATTGGACCTGTCCGCAGTGCGGCGCCACCGGCGGCGAGGTGCTGGCCGGCAAGGAATTTTACGTGGAAAGCATCGAGATCGAGTGAGCGGATAAGGCTCACGGGAGGTTATCCATGGAGCGAAAGCGGATCCCGGTGGTGGAACGGATATTGAGCGCCAACGATCGCCTTGCGGCGAATAACCGGGAACGCCTGCAAAGGCACGGCATCACAACGATCAATATCATGTCCTCGCCGGGCGCCGGCAAAACCACCCTGCTCCTGGCCACCATCCGCGCCCTGGGCGAGACCTGCAAGATCGGCGTCATCGAAGGGGATGTGGCATCCCAGGTGGACGCCGACAAAATCGCCCAGGCCGGCGTGCCCGTGGTGCAGATCAACACCGGCGGCGGCTGTCACTTGGACGCGACCATGGTCCAGCAGGCGCTGGAGGCCCTGCCGCTGGACGAGATACAGCTCCTGTTCATCGAGAACGTGGGCAACCTGATCTGCCCGGCCGGCTTCGACCTGGGGCAGGACTACAACGTCGCCCTGCTGAGCGTGCCGGAAGGCCACGACAAGCCGTACAAATACCCAAGCATGTTCGAGTTCGTGGACGTGGTGTTGGTCACCAAGACCGACCTGATGCCCTATATGGACTTTGAGCTGGCGGAGTTCCGCCGGCTGGTGCAGGGGCTGAACCCCCGCGCGCCGGTCATCCCCCTTTCGGCGCGCACAGGTGAGGGGATGGAGGCCTGGCTGGAATGGCTGAAAACGGCAGTGAAGGGAAAATAAGCCTGGCCGTCGCGCCGCGGGAAGCGCGTATAATCCGCGTCGCCGGCATTGTGCAGGGCGTGGGCTTCCGCCCCTTCGTGTATAACCTGGCGCGGGAGATGGGCCTGGCCGGCTGGGTGCTCAACCATTCCGGCGGGGTGGATATCGTGGTGGAAGGGCCGGCGGAGCAGTTGGACCGCTTCGTGCAGGAGCTTCAGCGCCGGCGGCCCCCGCTGGCGCACATCGTCTCCCTCCAGGTACAGCCCACCGCGGTGCAGGGCTATGCGGATTTCACCATTCGCCCCTCCGAACAGGTGGCCGGCCAGTACCTGCTCATCTCGCCGGATGTAGCCACCTGCCCGGACTGCCTGCGGGAGCTTTTCGACCCGGCCGACCGCCGCTACCGCTATCCCTTCATCAACTGCACCAACTGCGGCCCCCGCTTCACCATCATCGCCGACATCCCGTACGACCGGGCCAACACCACCATGCGCGTCTTCCCCATGTGCCCGGACTGCCAGCGGGAATATGATGACCCGACGAACCGGCGCTTTCACGCCCAGCCCAATGCCTGCCCGGTCTGCGGCCCGCATATCTGGCTGACGGACCCCGCCGGCCGGCCCCTCGCCGCCGGCCCCGACCATGCGGACACCGAGGCCGTCCTGGCCGCTGTCAAGGAGCTCCTGCTGGCCGGCCGCATCCTGGCCATCAAGGGGCTGGGGGGATTCCACCTGGCCTGCGACGCCACCAACCCGGAGGCGGTGGCGCTCCTGCGCCAGCGCAAGCGCCGGCCGGCCAAACCCTTCGCCGTCATGATGGCAAGCCTGGAAGAGGTACGCCGGCACTGTCGGCTGACGCCGGCGGAAGAGGCGCTGATGACCTCCCCCCAGTGTCCCATCGTCCTGCTGGAGCGGCTGGAAAGCTCGGATGTGGTACCGGGCGTGGCGCCCGGCCACCGCACCCTGGGCGTGATGCTTCCGTACACGCCCCTGCACCACATCCTACTGCGGGACGTGGGCCGGCCGCTGGTGATGACCAGCGGCAACCTCAGCGAGGAACCCATTGCCTGCGACAACGAGGAAGCCCTGCACCGGCTGGGACACCTCGCCGACGCCTTCCTGTTTCACAACCGCGACATTTACTCCCGCTACGACGACTCGGTCTGGCAGGTGGTGACATGGCAGGGAAGCGCGCCGGCAGACCAGCCCCAACCCCTGCGTCGGGCGCGCGGCTACGCCCCCTTCCCCATCGCGCTGCCCTTCCCGGTCACGTCCCTGCTGGCCGTCGGGCCGGCGCTGAAAAACACCTTCTGCCTGACGCGCGACCGGTACGCCTTCCTCAGCCAGCACATCGGGGATATGGAGAACCTGGAGACGCTGGAACATTTCAGCCAGACCTTGGAGCTGTACCGCCACCTGTTCCGGCTGGAGCCGCGGGGCATCGTCCATGACCTGCATCCCGATTACATGACCACCCGCTTCGCCCAGGAGTACGCCGGCCGTACCGGCATCCCCATCCTGGGCGCCGTCCAGCATCACAAAGCGCACATCGCCGCCTGCCTGGCGGACAACGGCTGGCGGCCGGAGGACGGCGAGGTCATCGGCGTCGCCATGGACGGGACGGGATACGGCGAGGACGGCCGCATCTGGGGCGGTGAGTGGTTCGTCGGAGGCTATGCCGGCATGCGGCGCCTGGCCCATCTCATGTACCTGCCCCTGCCCGGGGGCGACGCCGCCATCCATCATCCCTGGCGCATCGCCGCCGGCTACCTGTATACGCTCCTCGGGCCGGAAGCGGTGCCGGCAGACCTGGCGCCGGCGGAACACCTTTCCCTGCTCCTCCAGCAGGTGGACCGCCGGCTGAACACCCCGCTCACCTCGTCCATGGGACGGCTGTTCGATGCCGTGAGCGCCCTGCTGGGCATCTGCCGGCATGCCTCGTACGAGGCACAGCCGGCCATCGAGATGGAACACGCGGCGGAGCCGGCTCCCGCGCCAGTGCCCCCGTATCCTTTCGCACTGGAGGAGCAGGACGGCGTCACCAGGGTGCGGTTGGAAGCCCTGTTCGATGCGCTCCTGCAGGATATACGCCGCGGCGCACCGGCGCCGGCCGCCGCCTGGCGCTTTCACCTCACGGTCGCCCACATGATCGTCGACGTGTGCCGGTCCATCGCGGAGCATACCGGCCTGCGAACGGTCGCGCTCAGCGGCGGATGCTTCCAGAACCGGCTTTTACTGCGCTTGAGCGTGCCGCTGTTGGAACAGGCCGGCTTCCGCGTCCTGCTCCACCGCCAGGTCCCCTGCAACGACGGCGGCGTGGCGCTCGGCCAGGCGGTGCTGGGGCATTTTCTCTGCTCCGAGGAGGAGTCCTGATGCGCTATGTGGATGAATTTCGCGATCCCCAGCTCGCCGGGCGGTTGATCGAGCACATCCAGGCGGTGGCCCGCCGGCCGGTGCGCCTGATGGAATTCTGCGGGAGCCACACCCATGCCATTTTCCGCTTCGGCCTGCGCCAGGCGATAGGGCCAAATGTGAGCATGCGCGCCGGCCCGGGCTGTCCCGTCTGCGTGACCTCCTCCGCCGACCTGGACCGCGCCCTCGCGCTGGCCGGCATGCCCAATGTTATCATCACCACCTTCGGGGATATGATGCGCGTGCCCGGCCGGCGCGGCACCCTGCAGGAGGCCCGCGCCAGGGGGAGCGACGTGCGCGTCGTCTATTCCCCCATGGACGCCCTGCGCCTCGCGCTGGAAAACCCCCGCTCGCACGTCATCTTCCTCGGCGTGGGGTTTGAGACCACTGCGCCGGCGGTGGCGGCGACCATTTACCAAGCCCATGCCCGCGGGGTCCCCAATTTCAGCGTCTTCAGCATGCACAAGCTGACGCCGCCGGCGACCCGCGCCGTGCTGGATGCCGGCGAGGTGGCCCTGGACGGCATCCTCGGTCCCGGGCATGTCAGCGCCATCATCGGTTCGAATGCCTGGCGCTTTCTGCCCGAGGAATACGGCATACCCTGCGCGGTGGCCGGCTTCGAGCCGCTGGATATCCTGCAGGGCATCGCCGCGCTGGTGGAAAGCGTCATGGAGGGCCGGCCGGGGGTTTTCAACGCCTACGGCCGCGGCGTCCAGCCGGAAGGCAATCCCACTGCGCTCGCCATGCTGGAGCGCGTGTTCGAGGTGGCCGATGCCGAATGGCGCGGCTTCGGCATTATCCCCGCCAGCGGGCTGAAGATCCGGCCGGCCTTTGCCGATTACGACGCCGAGCGGCGCTTCCCCGTCCGGGTGGAGAGGGCCGGCGAACCCCCCGGCTGTCGGTGCGGCGAGGTACTGCGCGGCGTCCTGGAACCTTATGACTGCCCCCTGTTCCGGCGCGTGTGCACGCCCCAGCACCCGGTAGGGCCGTGCATGGTCAGCGCCGAGGGAGCCTGCTCCGCCTATTACCTGTACGGAGGTGAGCCGGCATGAGCCAGGTCATCCTGATGGCCCACGGAAGCGGCGGCCAGATGAGCCATGCATTGATACGCGAGGTATTCCTGCGCTATTTCGACGGCGAGGCGCTGGCGGAACTGGGGGACGCCGGCCTGGTCGAGGACGCGAGCTTTCGCGCCGGCCGGCTGGCACTGACCACCGATTCCTACGTGGTCAAGCCGCTCTTTTTCCCGGGCGGCGATGTGGGCAAGCTGGCGGTCTGCGGCACGGTCAATGACCTGGCGGTGGCCGGCGCACGGCCGCTGTACCTGACCGCCGGCTTCATCCTGGAAGAGGGCCTGCCGATGGAGACGCTGGAGCGGGTGGTGCGCTCTATGGCGGAAACCGCCGAGCAGGCCGGCGTGCAGATCGCGGCCGGCGACACCAAGGTGGTCGAGCGAGGGGCGGCCGACGGGCTTTTCATCAACACCGCCGGCGTCGGCGCCCTGCTGACGCCCGAACCGCTGTCGCCGCGCCGCCTGCGCGCCGGCGACATCCTGCTCATCAACGGCCCGGTCGGCGACCACGGGCTGGCCATCATGCTCCAGCGCGAGGGATTGACCTTTCAGTCCGAGCTGACCAGTGACTGCGCGCCGCTGAACGGGCTGATCGCGGCCCTGCTGGCGGAACTGCCGGAGGAAGTGCGCTGTATGCGCGATCCGACGCGCGGCGGGCTGGCGACCACGCTCAACGAATGGGCCGGCGTCGGTGTGGGCATTGAGATAGACGAGGAAGCGGTGCCGGTGCGGCCGGCGGCGCTCGCCGCCTGCGAAATACTAGGGCTGGACCCCTTATACATCGCCAATGAGGGGAAGGTACTGATAGCGGTGGCGCCGGCGTCCGCCGAACGCGCCCTGGCCATCCTCCGCTCCCACCCGCTGGGAAGAGAGGCGGCGGTCATCGGCCGGGTGACGGAGGAACATCCCGGCCGCGTGGTACTGCGCACCGCCTACGGCGCGCGGCGGGTGCTGGACATGCTGGCCGGCGACCCCCTGCCGCGCATCTGCTGACTCGCACAGGCGAGGTGACAGTCACCAGGTGACAGTCACCTGAGAGGTGACTGTCACCTGGTAATTGCTCGGGCAGTGTCACGCTGGGACAGCGGGGATCAGCCCCTCTTCCATCATCACCTTCGTCAGCTCGTGGGCGTGAGAGATCAGCTTGCTGGCATGCTCCCAGAGGGCTTCCCGCGAGACCTTTTTCTGCGCCACGCCCTGCTCCTGCGCCTTCATGCCCACCGCCACTGCTTCAGCGATGAACACATCCACGTCGTCCATGGTGGGGACGATATGTTCGGCATCCAGCCCCTGCCGGCGCGCCATGCGGGCCAGCTCATCGGCCGCCGCCAGGCACATCTCGTCGGTGATGGTCTTGGCGCGCACATCCAGCGCCCCGCGGAAGATGCCGGGGAACACCAACGAGTTGTTGACCTGATTGGGGAAGTCGGAGCGGCCGGTGGCGACCACCGCCGCGCCGGCGTCCTTCGCCTCCCACGGCCAGATCTCCGGCGTCGGGTTGGCGCAGGCAAAGACGATGGCCTTTGGCGCCATGGAGGCAACCCACTCCGGCTTAATGGTGCCGGGGCCTGGTTTGGACAGCGCGATGACGGCATCGGCGCCGCGGAAGGCCTCCGCCGGCCCGCCCTTCCGGCCCTCCGTATTCGTGATCTGGCACAGCCGCCACTTGTCGCGATAGACGTCGCGCTGTGCCGCGATATCCTCGCGCTCCGCATGCAGGATGCCCTTGGAGTCCACCACGATGAGATGAGCCGGGTTGACGCCGTAGGCCAGCAGGAGCCGGGTGGTGGCGACGTTGGCCGCGCCGCTCCCGAAGACGACGATGTGCATCTCCGAAAGCTTCTTGCCGACCACTTCCGCGGCGTTGATCAGGCCGGCCAGGATGATGGTGGCCGTCCCCTGCTGATCGTCGTGCCAGACCGGGATGGACATCTCCGCCCGCAGTCGGTCCAGGACGTAGAAGCACTTGGGCTGTTCGATATCCTCCAGGTTGATGCCGGCGAAGGACGGTTCCAGCAGTTTGACCGCCTCGATGAGTTGATCCGGGTCCTTGGTGTTCAGACAGAGGGGCACCGCGTCCACGCCGCCCAGGTACTTGAAGAGCAGGGCCTTGCCTTCCATGACCGGCATGGCGGCCGCCGGCCCGATATCCCCCAACCCCAGCACCCGCGTGCCGTCCGAGACCACCGCGATGGTGTTGCCGACGTTGGTCATCTCATACAGCAGTTCGGGGTTGGCCTGGATGGCCTTGCAGGGCGCCGCCACGCCCGGGGTGTACCAAATGGAAAAGTCGTGGTAGTCCCGCACGGGGCACTTGGGCGCCGTCTGAATCTTTCCGCCGTAGAACGGATGCAAGCGCATGGCTTCTTCCGCCGGCTTCTGCGCCTGCGCCACTAAGTCCTTCTGATTTGCCGTGACCATCGTTGTTCTCCCATATCCTCGCCTGCCGCGAGGAGGAATTTACTGCTCGTGCCGGCCGCATGACAAAGCCGGCACAATAACATTATACTCCCGTTAGGCCTGGGGAGGCAAATTCCCGACCAAGATTGTTCCAATATTCACAAATATTCACGCGCCTGCGCCGGCGGTCAGGCCGCCGGCAGTTCCAGCCTGACCCCCAGCTCCTTTGCCAGCGCCTCCAGCTCCCGCAGGACGGAGCGCGCCACCGGCACGCCGGCCTGCCGGCGCTCCTGCGCCTTCAACCATTCAATCTCCCCGGGCAGATAGATGCGCTCCACCCCGGGGGCGCGCGGCGAACCCCGGACAATATCCACCAGCTCCCGCATGCGGGCAGTGAACTCCTCCCACGGGATAAAGGCGGAGATGTCCACCGCCTGCATGACGAACCCGACGGAGGTGGGATGCTCCAGGTCATGGACGGAAGCCATGCGCACACTGAAGTCGGCGCCGGTCATCACGCCGGCCAGCACATCCACCACCAGCGCCAGGCCGTAGCCCTTCGGCCCTCCCATCGGCATCAGCGTGCCCTTCAGCGCTTCCTGGGGGTCCTGGGTGGGCCGGCCTGCGGCATCCAGCGCCCAGCCAGCGGGGATAGGCTCCCCCTTCACCGCCGCCAGCCGAATCTTGCCGCGCGCCACCTGGGAAGAGGCCATGTCCAGGACGATGTCCACGTCCAGGCCGGTGGGGATAGCGACGCAGATGGGATTGGTGCCCAGCACCGGCGCCGCGCCGCCCCAGGCCGCCATGCTGGGTGCGGCATTGCTCGCCACCATGCCGATCATGCGGTGGGGCAGGGCGCGCATGGCGTAATACGCCGCCACGCCGAAATGGTTGGCGTTGCGGACGGCCGCAACGCCGGCGCCGTTCTGGCGGGCTTTCTCAATGGCCCGCTCCATGGCATAGACGCCGGCCACCTGCCCAAATCCGCCGCCGGCATCCAGCAGTACGGTCGCCGACCGCTCCACCACTGTCTTGACCTCGGTGACGGCCTTCATAAGGCCCTTTTGCACGCGGTGCACATAGGCCGGCAAACGCAGGATGCCGTGCGATTCCACCCCGCGCAGATCGCCCTCCACCACAACCTCGGCCGTTATCTGCGCCTGCTCGGGGGGCACACCGACGCTCTCCAGGATGCGCCGGCAGGCCTCCAGCAACTGTTCTACAGGAACCCGTACCACCTCTTCAGCCATGCGTAGCTTCGCTCCCTTCGCTCACGTATTTCACCCAACCTGCCGTCACAGCCCGGAGAAGATGGCATCCATCTCGGAGGCCGGCACATCAAACACGCTGTTGTGCGGCGGAAGCGGCTCTTCCAGCATGTATTCGGGCAGGCGGTCATCGGCCTTGGTGAAGCCGGCCAGGCGGTTGAACTCCAGCTCCATGCGCAGAACCGACTTATTGAACTCCTCCAGGTCCTGCACCGTCCAGCCCCAGCCGTAGCGCCCGTTGATCATGTCCACCATCATCTGCGGGTCGGAGTAGACCGGCGGCCGGGCAAAGAGGCACAGGCCGGTGCTGTCCAGCATGGCGGCGCCAAGCTGTAGCTTCAGCGACACGGCACACTGCCCTTCCACAGCCAGCGGGTCCACCTCGTTGCGGGCGCCGAAGGCATTGCCGGCGGTATGGTCGGCACCCTGCGGCGAGGTGGCATAGGTGACGCCGTTACCCTTGAGGGAACGGGGGTCATAGGCCGGCATGGCCTGTCCCTTGACCGCCGGCACGCGCACGATCCCGAAGACCTTGCCAGTCGTCACCGCGCCGTTCCCGATGACGCGGCCCAGCGGACTGCCGGCGGCCACTTCCCGCAGTAGTGCCAGGAAGCTCTCCACGTCGCCGAAGCGCGCCAGGCCGGCTTCCGCCGCCACCCCCAGCGCCGCACCTGTCTCGATGGAATCCAGGCCCAGGTCATTGCAGACGCGGTTGAGCCGCGCCACCTCGTCCAGGGAACCGAGGCCCAGGTTGGAACCCACCAGCCCCAGCGTCTCGTACTGCAGGGTTGCCACGATGGTCTGCCCGTCCTCGCCCACGAACTCGTTACAGCAGGCGATGACACAGCCGGGCATGCAGGGGGTGCCGATTTTCCCACCGCGCTGGAGCACGGTCTCGCGCAGTTTTTCGCCGCTGATTTCCGCCGCCTTTTCGAAGCTTCCCTCGCGGAAATTGCGGGTCGGAAGGGTGCCGATCTCATTGACGATTTTCAGGATGCCGGAGGTGCCGTACATGTGCATGGAGCCGGTGCGGCCGGTGCGGGGGTTGTCCAGCAGGGCTTTGGCAAAGGCGGTTGAGGCCTTGCGGAACAGTTCCGGGTCTGCCAGGGGTAGCGCCGGCGCGTTCGTGCTGTCCAGCACCACCGCTTTCAGGCCTTTACTGCCCATCAGCGCGCCCAACCCCCCGCGCGCCGCCAGCCGGCTGACCTGCTCCTCGTGACCGGTGACGACGATGCCGGCGCCGCGCAGCAGCATCTCGCCGGCCGGCCCAATGCAAATGACCGAGCACTGCTCCCCCCAGCGTTCCTTCGCCCGTGCCGAGGTGGCATAGGTGCCCAGCCCGCGCCAGTCGTCAGCGGGGACCAGCTCGGCGCGGCCGTGCGCCAGGTAGAGGATGTAGAGCTTGCCATCCGCCGGCTTGCCCTCCACGATCACCGCTTTGTAGCCCAGCCGGGCGATATCGCGCGCCCCGTTGCCGCCGGAGTTGGCCTCTTTCACGCCGCCGGTCAGCGGGCTTTTTCCGCCCACGGAGAGGCGGTTGGCGCTGGACACATTGGTTCCCCCCAGCAGGCCCGGGGCGAAGATGAGCTTATTATGCGGGCCCAGCGGCTCACATGTCGGCGGGACTTCGTTCAGCAGGATGCGGGCGATGAGCGCGCGTCCGCCGAAACGCTCATATTCGGGCGGGAGCGGCTCCGCACGGACTTCCAGCCGGCTCATATCCACTCGCAGGATTTTGTCCATATATGATTCCTCCCTTTCTCGTTGCTGGTCTATGTTGGGCGGTTCATGCGCAGGACTGTCCGCCTCGGGGCCGGCCGGATGCCGGCACCTTCCCCGAGCAGGGGGTCGGGACACAGTGCTGTCGCGAAGCATCCATGCGTGTCCCAACCCCCGACGGCCAGGCAGTGTGGTTCAGGATCCGTTCCACAGCATCAAGGTGGATAGCAGATGGTGTAGAGGTGTTTGCCGCCGCGGAACGGTCCTTTCAGCACTGCCTCGACCTCTTCCCGATCGCGCATGGTGACCTTGTCGATGGGCGGGAGCTGACCGGGCGGGAAGCGTTCGAGGATATCATGGATGAGCCGCACCATATAGTCGAAGAGGGCGTTCAGGCCGGCTTCCGCCTTGGAGGCATCGGCCAGAGAAGGCCGGCCGACCACCCCCTCCGGCGTCATGATCACCTCGATGCCGCCGAAACCGACCTGCTCATGGCCCTTGATGGGGGCATGATAGACATCCCCGCCCTTGTCCACGTGGTCGGGGGGCATAAACCCCTCTGGCTTCGTGTCCTTGGCGTACTCCAGCTTCACCATCTCCGGGAACAGCGCCAGGGAATATGAGCATTCCGCCTCATCGGCGTGGCGGAACGGCGTTTCGAACGGCCCGCCATGCGCTTTGTCCTTGAGGTAATCGTGAATCACCGTGGGCCAGTGCAAGGAAACCAGCATGCAGGGCACCTGGTACTTTTTGGCGAACTGATGCAAGGCCAGCGGGATGACCTCTTCCTGTCCGTGGCCGTTGAGCAGGATTTGCTTGCGGAAGCCGGCGTTCCAGAAGCCGGCGATGACGGCCCGCAGATAGGCGATGAACGTGTCTTCCGGGATGACGACGGTTCCCGGCATGCCCAGGTGATTATATGGATGGGAACCGTACCAGATAGGCTCCGCTACGGTACAGCCAGTGGCCTGCGCCACCATCTCGGCCATGCGGCTGACGAGGAACGTATCCTCGCCGAAGGGCTGGGCGTCACCATGCATCTCGGTGCTTCCCACCGGGATGATGATGATGTCATTGACCTTCAGGCGTTCCTCGATCTCCCGCTTGGTCATGGTCTGGAAGTAAACGCCGGTTGGCTTGTCCATGTGGCCGCCTGAAGGCGGCAGTTTCCATTTGCCCATAGGGACCTCCTGAGATCACGCCGGCGGCCGGACGCGCTCCGCCGGCGAGTTTCCTCCGCACCGCTCCTCTATCCGGGGATAATCCACCCACCCGCCCACTGCTATCCCCGAGAGAGCGGTGCGCACCGCGAACGGGAACCCTCAATTAGGCTTGCGGGATGTGCAAGTCGGCGGCGCCGCGCTGGGTCTGCTTGGCCTGCGGATAGTATCTACCCATCATCTCGAGCACGATGGCGGCCTGGGCGGCCATGCGCTTGCCGTCTTCGGCAGTGGTGATCTGGCCGTGCGCGCTGACGACGGAGTTGCCGGTCTTGAGGTGCACGGGGGCGGCCACGCGGACGATCTCCGGCGCTTCGTAGACGCGGATGAAGCCACCGGAGGCCGGCGGGTTGTCCGTATGCACATCAATCGGCACCTTCACCGCGGCTCGTAGGGCGGCGATCATGGGGAGCTGAAGGTCGCGCACCGGGTTGATGCTGTCCGCGCCCAGGCTCTCCAGCACGCGGAAGGACACCGGGTTGCAGTGTCCCAGATGGGCCGAGGTCTTGAAGATGATATCCTTGGGCAGGAAGCCATCCTTGCGCATCTGGGCAACGAGCCACAGGAGCCCTTCGTCGTAGATCAGGAAGCCGCGACAGCCGGCCTCATAACCGCGCTTGATATCGTCCACCGCCCGCAAGACCTGCTCCATGCCGCGCAGGCGATAGCTAATGCGCACACCCTGGGGAGACAGAACCGTCGCACCAGTGTCATAAGTCGCGCGCGGGCCGACGGAGAGGAGCAGTTCCGCCCCGTAGTCATGACACAGCTTGCAGTATTCCTTCAGCTCCTGAAAGGTGTGGCGGAACATTCCGTAGGTCTCTGTGACGCGGTTGATGGTGATGCCCAGCTTGTCGCTGGTCTCGAGCAGGGCGGCCACCGCCGCGGCCGAGTTGACCGTGGGCACCTCGATGCGGAAGTGCGCCCCATCCGGGAACGTCTGGGTAGAGGTGGGCAGATCGTTCAGATCCCCCTCCGGCAGTCCCAGTGACTTCAGGTACTTGCGTGTTTCCTCGAACATGGTAGTAATACCTCCTGATTAGTTGATTGGTATATCCAATGTGGGCATTACGCCGGCACATGGATTACTTGAAATGCTGGGGCAGAGGCGGCGCGTAGGCCCATACCAGCTTCAGCGGTTCATCGCCGATGTTCTCCAGGCGATGGCGCTTGCCCAACGGCGCGAAGATGGCGGTGTCGGGGCCTACCTCCCATTCCCCCTCGCCCTCAACCACCAGCTTGGCCCTTCCGCTGATGATGAACATCACCTCTTCCGAATCCTCGTGCACATGATCCGGGATCATACTGCCCACTTCGGTGATGTTCATGCCCATGGAAACGTTGCGTGTCCCGATGGTCTTGGGCCCCAGCAGGAGCTTGGAGACTCGCGGCGGGGTGCGGTATTCTCCCGGGACATCCTCGGCTTTGACAAACGGCAGTTTGTCCACTGTACACCTCCTGAGATGGTTTTATACCGTGAATCGAACGGGCATTTGCCCGGCGATCGCCTGCGCCGTTTGGATGACCGCCGGCGCCATTTCGGTCAGGGTCTCTATGGTCAAGCGGGAGGCCGGCCCCACCAGGCCCACGGCCGCATCCGCATAACCGTCCAGGTTCAGGATAGGGGCGGCAACGGCCCGGATTGCCGCCTCCAGTTCTCCATTGTCGATTGCGTAGCCTCGCTCGCGGATGCGCTCCAGCTCTTCGCGGAGCCGGGCCGGCGAGGTGATGGTGGTTTCGGTGAACTGCCGCATCGGTTCGAGCAGAACCTCTTCGACCACATCGGGCGGTTGGAACGCCAGCATGGCCTTGCCGCTGGCGGAGCAGTAGGCCGGCAGGCGCCGGCCCACCAGCGGCGCCACCGAGAGCGAGCGGCCGCTGTGGATGACCTCGACGTAGAGCACCCGCCCCCGGTCGAACAACCCCAGGTCACAGGTCTCCTGGAAACGCTCCACGAGCTGGCGCATGTAGGGCAGGGCGATGCGGCGCAGGTCCAGCCGCCCCAGGGCGCCCAGGCCCAGTTCGATGATGCGCCGGCCGAGCCGGAACCGCTCTCCGTCCGGCGAACGCTCCAGGAACCCGCCGGCCATGAGGGTCATCAGGATGCGGTGCACGGTGGCCTTGTGGATGCCGGTCATCTGGGCGATCTCGGTCACCCCGCGGTCCGTGTGATCGTTGTCAAAGGTCATCAGGATGCGCATCGCCCGCTCAATGGCTCGTACTGTATATGTGCTGGTCATTCCTCACCGCCCTGCTCCACCGATGCTGGGATACGGCGCTTTACGCGCCCTTATTTCGGCTTGCCGCAGACGAAATTGGCCGCATCGTTCATACTGCCACTGCCCTTATATTCGATGGTCTGAGGATACGGGCAGAGCGGCCGCGAGAACGCCGGCTTGCCGTCCTTGATCTTGGTGGCAATGACCATATCCGGCGCCACGCCTTTCTCCACCCACTGCTCCAGCGCGCTGACCATATCGAACGTGTCCGGACCTTCGCCGCCGCGGCAGTGCCCCACACCCGGGATCATGAACAGGCGCACGAACTTCTGGGCCTCCGCCTCGCTCCCCACATCCTCGACCACGCTGTTGTAGTAGTTGATGGTGTTGCGCGGCGCGATGTTCTGGTCGGCCCAGCCGTGCCACAGGATCAGCTTGCCCCCCAGCAGTCGGAAGGCGGTCAGATCCGGATCAGTGGCGTTCAGGATGGGGCCGTAGCGGGCATCGGCATCGTACAGGATGGCGAAGTCCTTCGGATCGGTGAAGTCAAAGGTCTTCCAGTCCCAATCCGGGTTGTTGAAGACCATGTACTTGAAGTAGGAGAGCGGGATGACGAAAGGTTCGCCGATATGGCCAGGCCAGTCCAGCTCACTGCCAGGCTCGTACCCCGGCCAGAACAGCTCGCCCGTGGTGGGATCCCGCAGGCCGTCGTAAATCTTCTTCACCGAATCCACCTGCTGGGCCGTCAGGCAGTCCTTCGCATCGGCGCCCTTGCACTGGAGTACCGCCGGGTCAAACTTGCACTGGCGCGGGTCCTCGATCAGGCCGTCCTGTTCGCCGTCCAGTGCGTCGCACGCTTTGACTGCGGCTTCATGGATGAGCGGCAGTTTCTCCAGCGGGATCTCATAGGCTTTGCTCCGATGCGTCACGAAGGCCGGCCATACCTCACCCGGCCACATGCGGGTGGGGAAGTTCGCCGGCGCGCCGGCGATGATACCGTCATAGTCGGCCGGATAGCGCTGCGCTTCCGCCAGCGCCTGCTGGCCGCCGCCCGAGCACCCCTGGAAGTACGAGTGCGCCGGCGCCTTGCCGTAATAGGCTTCCACGATGAGCTTGGACTTCTTGGTCATCTCGTGGATGGCGCGGTAGCCGAAGTCATCCCACAGGTCGGGCCGGCCGTTCATCCAGTCTCCCACCACCGGGGCAGGGCTTTCATGCCCGCCGTCCGTGCTGGCCACCGCATAGCCCCGCATCAGGGGAGCGACCATGGCGGGATAGTTGATGCCGCCCGCCAGAGCGCCGTTCCCCACACCGAAGAACTTGCCGTTCCATTTGTCCGTCGGCGGCATCCAGACCTCGAACTTGATGGCCGGCTCCACCGTCGCCGCCACACGGCAGAACGGCACCCCCACGGAAGCCTGGCCAAAGGCGGACTTGGGCGACTTCCAATCCGGGCCGTAGACCACGATGCCGAACTTCTCCTCGGCCGGCCGCTTCATGACGAATTCGACTTCGGTGATGGTAGTGGCCGGCAGTTTCAGGTCTTTCAGCTTCTCACAGGCCAGCTCCGCCGGCGTTTTGGGCGCGGGCGTCGGCGTCGGAGCGGCCGGCGTGGCTGTCTGGGCGAAGGCCGGCATCCCCAGGACCGCGAGCAGAAGCAAGAGCATCAGGGCCGAAAGCACCACAACCGCGCGTTTCATAGGACTCCCTCCCTTCGCAAACGGCACAATCGGCGGTTCACGGCTTTCCTCACAGCAGAGTGGTTATGACCCATTGGGGCCTCCCGCCCAATACCACACTCCCGAAAGATCTCGAACGGAACGTCTCCGCTGTTCTTGCGGTACCTGCACATGCTGGCACTGTCGCGTCCAGTCCTTCGGGGGAGGATGCGGCAGCGGCAAAGGGTTCGACGTATTGCCTGGACGGCGCCGCTGCCGCATTCCCCAACACCCAATCCTCCCGCCTCGCCGGACTTACCGCTTATCGAACGGCGTG
>JAPWUQ010000014.1 GCA_028275445.1 Anaerolineae bacterium
GCTGGTCAGTCCGGAGGCCGGCCGCTATGTCTATGAGCACGCCGGCTCCAGCGATAAGACCCTGCACATCTTCGACGGCCTCTATCACGAGGTATTCAACGAGATCGGCAAAGAGGATATTTACAAGCTGGTGGCCGATTGGCTGGACGCGCACTGTTAATGCGGCCAGGTGACAGTCACCTCAAAGGTGACTGTCACCTCACGCCCCAAAGGCCCTGCCCCATCCTGCCGACAGATACTAGTGACAGTCACCTCACAGGTGACTGTCACCTGGTTGGTGACTGTCACCTCACGCCTGCACTCAGCGCTTGGGTATCTTGTCGAACAGCGCGTCGAGCTGTCTCAGCCAGCGCAGAATCGGGTCGAGCCGGGAGGCCGGCTCCGCCGGCAGGCGCTCCGTGATGACCCCGGGGCCGGCCTCTGCCACGACCTGATAGGCCTGCCCATCCGCGACGAACAACACCTCCTGCCCCAGCGCCAGGTAGCCGGCGCACTCCGGATACCGCTCCAGGAGCTGGAAGTACGCCGGCGAGGCGAAGGCGATTCGGATAGCCTTCATCCGGGACGGGTCATACCGGGTGTCGGTCCAGACGCCTTGGCGGAGCACGAAGGCCCTGTCCCCGACGTGGCGGATTTCCGCCGGCATCTCCTGGCTCACGCGCTCGGAGCCGCGCAGGGCCTGCAATGTCATGCTCTTCTCCACCGCGCCGGCGCCCACCGCCGGCTCCGGCGCCATCAGGCGCAGTTCCTGCTCCACGGCCTGTGCCCGCCCCTCCGGAGTCAGCACATCCTGCTCCTCCTCCACCAGGAACGAGGTGTAAGGCGTGATGATGCCGTAGCGCACGCTCAGGTCAATAAGGGCCTCCACCAGTTCGCGGTTTTCGCCGTGCAGGCGAATCTGGTCCAGCAGATAGCCGACCTTGCGCGTGGCCCACAGGCGGGCGACGAAGGCCGGCCCGCCGGTCTCCGCAAAGCGCACCCCCTCATAGACATACTGCTGGGGCCGGCCGTTCACCTCCCCGCGCAGGGTGACGGTGGTGATCCCGCCGGCGCGGTAGCGGCCGGCGATGACCAGTTGGCTCCCCAGGAAGATGTCCGGCAGAGGGTCCGGGTACAGCTCCATCACGTGCAGGCCGCCGAAGTCCACCGCCGGCGCGACCAGCAGGGGGGCGTTAATCTTCGCATACAGGGCGGAGACCTTCTCGTCAATGCGCTCCTCGGGCAGGACATACGTAGCGACCCCGCTGTGCCGCTGAGTGATGGTGTCGAGGAGCAGGGTGTTGACGTCGTAGCCGACGCCGAAGGCGAAGATGCGGGCCTGTTTGCCGGCGGCTTCGTCCACCGCCTGGATGATGCGGTCAATGTCCGTGACACCCTCCGTGGGGAGGCCGTCGGTCAGGAACAGTACCACGAAGGGCCGGCTGGGATCCTCGGCCAGTGCCAGCGCCTCCAGCAGGGCGCGGTGGATGTTCGTGCCGCCGGCGGCCCGCAGTCCCTCCACGTAGCGGACGGCCTCCGGCACCTGGCTGGCCGGCTCCAGCCGGCGCGAGAAACTGCGCACGCCGGTGCTGAAATCAATGACGTTGAAGCGATCCTCGGGCCGCAACTGCTCCAGGATATAGCGCGCCGCGGCCTTGGCCTGCTCGATCTTCTGGCCCTGCATACTGCCGGAGGTATCCAGCACCAGCACCACATCCCGGGCGATGATCTCTTCCTGCGGCCGGCGGTCATCCGGGGTGATGAACAGCAGGAAATAGCCGTCCTCGCCGGCCGGCCGATAGCTGATGAGGTTCACCGCGAAGGGATCGGCGGCGGTGCTGAAGTAGAGGGCGAAATCACGGTCCGGCAGGACGTGGGTCGCCTCATAGCCGATGCGGGCATGCCGGTCGTCCAGGCGCTCGACGGCCACCTCATGGCTGGGGGAATACACAGCGCGCAGGGGGGCATCCGCCGCCAGCTCCACCGCGATGCTCACGCTCTGGATAGGTCGGGCGGAGAAGCGCTCCGTATCCAGCGGGTACACGTACTGGTACAGGCCGTTCTCCTGGCGCAGTGTCTGGGTGTAGGAGATCTGCACGCGGCGCTCGCCGCCGGCGGGTATGGGGAAAATGCGCGCCTGGAAGGCCCCGCGCCCGACGTATTCCAGCAGGGCGGGATCACGCTGCCGGCGCACGATATCCTCATAGATGCGGCGCGCCTCCTCCCGCTCCAGGAGCTTCCCCTCCATCCGCTGGCCATCCACAATCAGGTCGAACTGCGAAATGGCGGCGTCCTCCGGCAGGGGGAAAACGTACATCCCCTCGACCGGGAACCTCGACTCGTTGACGAAGACCTGGTCCACTTTCGTCTCCGCCACAGAACCCTCGATGCGCACTTCCACATGGTGGTAGCGGATAGTGAGGGCCGGCGGCTCCACGATCGGGCTGGGCGGCGGTTCCGGGATGATGATGCCGTCGGCCAGGGCCGGCGGTGCGGGCGCCAGGCAGGCCGCCAGCACGATCAGTCCGATCAGCCATGCATACCAGACACGTTTCATGGCTCTCCTCCTACATCACAAGGCGAGACATCCTTCCGCGCATTCCTGCTTTTCAGACGCCGGCGGACATCGCTTCGTTCCCTGTTCCGGCCGGCGCCCTGTTTCGCCCTCCGCGGGTTTCATGGTAGAATAACGCCAGCAATGCCGCAGGAGGAATGGGTATGGGCGAATGGTTCGGTTGGGTGGGCCGGTTCCTGTGGGTGGACCTCTCCGCCGGCCGGGTGGAGGAGATGGACACGGCGCCGTACGCCGGCGATTACATCGGCGGGCGGGGCATCGAGGCGCGGCTGGCCTGGGAGAAGATGCCGGCCGGCATCGGCGCCTTCGATGAGGCCAACCTCCTGATGTTCTTCCCCGGCCCGCTGACCGGCACCATCGCGCCCTTTTCCGGCCGCACCAGTGTGGCCAGCCATGCGCCCCAGGGCTATCCCCACGAGTGGTTCAGCCGCGCTAATTTCGGCGCGCACTGGGGCGCGTCTCTGAAATACGCCGGCTATGACGGCCTGGTGATCGCCGGCAAGGCGGAGCGGCCGGTCTACCTGCTGATCGAGGATCGCCGCGTGGAAATCCGGCCGGCCGGACATCTGTGGGGCCAGGGCATCCTGACGACACAGCAAATGCTCCAGGAGGAGCTGGGCAAGAGCTGGCGCATCCTGTGCATCGGGCCGGCCGGCGAGAACCGAAGCCGCATCGCCGTCATCCAGACCGAGACCGAATCGGCCGCCGGCCAGGGCGGTTTCGGCGCCGTCATGGGGGACAAAGGCCTGAAGGCCATTGCCGTGCGCGGCACTGGCCCGGTGCGGGTGGCCCGGCCGGCCCTGCTCTGGGAGCGCACAAAGGCGGTGCTGGAGGAGGCGCGGCAGGGCTGTCGGCTGGCCCAGGGCCGGCTCGATCCCGAACGGGTCCAGCGCTACGGCCTGCGCTATCATGCCTGTACCCAGCAGTGCGGCATCGAATGCGGCGGCGGCTCGTACTATTATCGCAATGTGCCCGGCCCTTTGAGCGGCCGCAAGCTGTCCGGCCATATGCACTGCGTCGCCCCGATTTTCCCCGGCCTGCCGGGCACCTTTTACGATTGGAAGCTGGGCTTTGAAGCCGGCTTCGAGCTGGCGCAGTTGTCCAACGATTACGGCATCAACCATTGGGACCTGGTCTTCGGCATCCTCCCCCTCCTGCGCTACTGGCGGGACAGCGGCCTGCGCGCGGAGATAGACGGCCTGCCCATTGACCTGGACGATCCGCGCTTCTGGGCGGAGCTTTTCCGCCGCATCGCCTATCGGGAAGGTATCGGCGACGCGCTGGCCGAAGGGGGCTGGCGTGCGGCCCAGCAGTTGGGCCTGGGGGTGGATTTCGCCGACGATGTATACCAGGCCTGGGGATACGCCGGCCATATGGATGCCCGCGGCGACCGCGCCAACCGGGTAGTGTTCCCCTTCTGGATCGCGCCGGCACTGCAGTGGGCCATTGATACGCGCGACCCCATGGGCGGAAGCCACGGATATATCACCGGCGCGCTGGGCTACTCGCCGTTGGCCCACCACGGAGAGGGGCCAACCTGGGAGCAGTTGATGGCCGGCGCGGAGAAGCTGTACGGCACGCGCCTGGCGCTGGACCCTTACTCGGGCTATGAGGGGAAGGCGCCGGCGGCCCGCTGGCACTGCATCCGCGGCGCGCTGAAGGACAGCCTGACGGTGGACGACAATGTCTTCCCCATGCTGTGGAGCTACCGCACGCCCGACGGCATGGCGCGCGCCGGCGGCATGGAAGGCTACGCCTTCGAATATCACCTCTTCACCGCGACCACAGGGCTGGAGCTGAGCGAGGAGGATTTCAACCGCTGTGGGGAGCGCATCGTCAATCTGGAGCGCGCCCTGCAGGTGCGCGATTTCGCCCGATCCCGCCAGGACGATGAGGTCATTATCCCGCATTTCACGGAGCAGGAGGACTTCCTGCCCAGCCCGTACCTGGAAGGCCCCCAGCGGGGGGATGCGGAGAAACTGCGCGCCGCGCTGAGCGAGTTTTATGCGCTGTGGGGGTGGGATGTGGAGACCGGCCGGCCCACCGCCGAGACCCTGCGCCGGCTGGGCATGGAAGATGTCGCTGTAGACCTGCTGGCCCGCCGGCTCATCCGCGAGTCCCAGCACTCCCCGGCATAAAGGACCCCGGCCCACATGACCGCTTCCGTCCCCCCATCGGCATCCCGCAGAGCGCGCGGCCGGCTTTGGCGGTTGGCCCAGGCCCTCGTCATCGCCGCTGTCCTGTTCTTCTGGGGGCGCGCCGTCTGGACCAACTGGCCCACATTCGCCGCGCAGGAGTGGCATTTTCAGCCGGCGTACCTGACGGCTTCCTTCGTCCTGGTGCTGGCCCAGCTTTTCCTGCTGGCGGCCATCTGGCGCTGGACGCTGACGCGGCTGGGCGTGCGCCGGCCCTGGCGGGAGACGACGCGCATCTGGGCCTTATCCCAGATCGCGCGCTATCTGCCGGGGGGCATCTGGGACGTGGCCGGCCGGTTCGCCATGGGCGCCCAGGCCGGCTATCCGGCGCTGGCCCTGTCCTTCAGCATCCTGCTGGAAATGGCCCTGCAGGCGCTGACAGCCGCCCTCGCCTTTGTGCTGAGCCTGCCGTTCTGGCCCCAACTGCCGCCGGAGGCCGGCCTGCGCTGGACCATCCCGCTGAGCATCCTGGGGCTGGCGGCGCTCCATCCCCGGGTGATTCAGTTCGGCCTGCGGACGGCGGCGCGCTTGCTCCACATGGAACTGCCGGCGGTCACCTTGCGCTATGGCGACATGCTCTTCCTGCTCCTCTGCCACATGCTCACCCAGCTCTGCATCGGGGCCGGCTTTCACCTGTTCATGCGGGCGGTGTATCCCGCCTGGCCGGCGGGCCTGTGGCCGGTCGCGGTCGGCACCTACAGCGCCGCCTGGCTGATCGGCTTCCTTATCATCTTTGTCCCTATGGGCATCGGGGTGCGGGAGGGCATTATCGTGATGCTGTTAGCGCCGTTCGTGCCCTTTGCGCCGGCGAACGCCGTTGCCATCGGCTTCCGGCTGTGGATCGCCCTGCGCGATGCCCTCTTCGCCGGCATCGGCGCCCTGCTGAGACCTTCCGACTGAGCCGGCCGGCAATCCCGCCGGCGTTTTTTGGAAAACCGCATGGGGCTGTGGTATACTAACAGCACTATTGGGACTGATATTGTCTGACCACGGAGGAGCACAACTCGTATGATCGGCGTCACCGAACTGCGCAAAGGGGTCACTTTCGAGCTGGATGGGGAATTATATAAGGTCCTGGAATATCAGCATCACAAGCCCGGGCGCGGCAACGCCATCATCCGCACCAAACTGCGCAACCTGCGCACCGGCGCCATCATTGAGCGCACCTTCATCTCCGGCGACCGGGTGCAGGATGTGCGGCTGGAGCATAAGACCGTCCAGTACATGTATAACGACGGGGATATGTACTATTTCCTCGATACCGAGACGTATGAACAGCCGGCGCTCCCCCGCAAGGCCCTGGGCGACGCGGTGTATTACCTCACCGACGGGCTGACGCTGGACCTCTCCCTGTATGAAGGAGAGCCCATTGACATCGAACTCCCCATCACCGTGGACCTGAAGGTGGTGGAGGCGGAGCCCGGCGTGCGCGGCGATACGGCCCAGGGCGGGACGAAGAAGGCCAAGCTGGAGACAGGGCTGGTCATCAACGTGCCGCTGTTCGTGGAAGCCGGCGACGTGGTGCGGGTGGACACCCGGACGGGCGAGTACGTCACGCGCGTGTAAGGATGCGCCGGCCGGCGGCGCCAGAATTTGCGCCGGCGGCCCCTTTTCGATATAATTATCACCGCAAGCGAGCCACCGTAGCTCAATCGGCAGAGCAGGCGCTTCGTAAGCGTCTGGTTATCGGTTCAAGTCCGATCGGTGGCTCCTTTTTCGCGTCCGCCGCCGGCTGAGCCGGCCCCACCTCCAACCCCTCCCCGCACGCAGGGAGGGAGCCTACCCCACCCCCGGCCCCTCCCCGCACGCAGGGAGGGAGCCGGGGCTGTTAAATAGCCCTTGACAGCGTGTGATAGATGTGATAAGATAAAGTTGGGACGATTCGGAGGATGCCGGCTGGCAGGCCTCGGCCGGCGCGTTGCACTTGCTGAACACCGTAGGGAGGCATTCCCCATGGGAGATGTGCGTATCCTCAGCGCGGATTTCGTCATCCACACCCCGGGCGAACCGCCGGCCAGGGACTGGGCCGTGGCCGTCCAGGCAGACACCATCCTGGTCGCCGGCCCCACCAGCGAACTGCTGTCCCGCTTTCCCTCCGCCGAGCATCTGCACTTCGCCAATCAGGTCATCAGCCCCGGCCTGATCAACACCCACCATCATATGTACGGCGTCCTGGCGCACGGCATCCCGCTGAGCAAGGCGCCGGCCGGCTTCTGGCCCTTCCTGGAGGAGTTCTGGTGGCCCCTGGTCGAGGACGCGCTCACCCAGGAAATGATCGCCGCGGCCACAGAACTGGCCTGCTATGATATGATCCGGAGCGGCGTCACCGCGTTCTACGACTGCCTGGAGGCGCCCAATGCCATCCCTGGCGCCCTGGACGTGGAAGCGGAAGTGGTGCGGCGCTGGGGCCTGCGCGGCTTCCTCTCCTTCGAGGCCACCCAACGCCAGAGCGAGGAGAACGGCCAGCTCGGTCTGCGGGAGAACGCCGATTTCATCGCCCGGGCGCGGCGGGCCGGCGGCTTGGTGCAGGGCATGATGTGCTTCCACACCACCTTTACCTGCTCGGAAGCGTTCATCCGCCAGGCCTTTGCGCTGGCCGAGGAGCTGGACGCCAAGGTGCACATGCACGTCTCCGAGGGCACCTATGAGCCGGAGTACTGCCTGCGGCAGTACGGCCGGCGCACCATCGAGCAGTACGAGCATTGGGGACTGCTGGGGCCGCGCGTGCTGGCCTCCCAATGCGTGCAGATCGACGCCCATGAAATCGCCCTGCTGGCCCAGCGCGGCGTCTCGGTCTCCCATATGCCGCTGAGCAACTGCGAGGTGGGCGGGGGATTCAGCCCAGTGCCGGAGATGCTGGCCGCCGGCGTCCCCGTTTCCCTGGGCACCGACGGCTACATCAACAACTTCTTCGAGGTGATGCGCGGCGCCTTCCTGATGCATAAGGCGCGCCTGCTGGACCCCACCACCATGCCGGCGCCGCTGGTTTGGAAGATGGCCACCACGCACGGGGCATGGGCATTGGGCCTGGAGCACGCCGGCCGGCTGGCCGAGGGCTGCGCGGCGGACTTGATCACCATCGAGCTGGACCTGCCCACGCCGGCGGAGCCGCATAATCTCTACGATCAACTGATCCTCTGGCGCAACCCCCCGCATGTGCGCAACGTGATGGTGGCCGGCCGTTTCCTCATGCGCGATGGAGAGATACCCGGCGTGGACGAAGCCGGCCTGCGCGCCCGCACGCGGCAGGCGGCGCGCGCCCTGTGGGAAAAGGCGTCCTGACCCGCGGCGGGGCATATCGGACAAGGAAGTCGCACGGACCATGACCATTCTCATCCAGAACGCCTCCTTCATCGTCTGCGATGCGGATCATGTCCTGCAGGACCAGGACCTGCTCATCGAGGGCAACCGCATCGCCGGCATCGGCCGCTTCACACCCCAACCGGGATGGGATATTATACCCGCCCATGGTCGGGCCGTCATGCCGGGCCTCATCAACGCCCATACCCACCTCTACCAGAACTTCTTGAAAGGCCTGAACGACGGCGTCCCACTGGTAGATTGGTGCGCGCAGGTGCTCTACCCCGCCGCCGACGTCATCCATACCGATCACTGGCAGGCCCATGATGAGCGCCTGGGCTATGCCTGGTCGCTGGCCGGCGCACTGGAGATGATCCAGAACGGCACCACCTGCTGTATCAACATGGACATGACCATGGACGCCGTCTTCCAGGCCTGGCTGGATATCGGCTTCCGGGGCATCGGGGCAGTCACCCTGGTGGACCAGTGGATACCGGAATGTCTGCGGCGGGAGCCGGCGCTCATGCGCCAGGAGGCGCTGGGGTACGTGGAGCGCTGGCACGGCGTGCCGGCCGACAACCCTCGCATCCACATCATGCTGGCACCCTCCACCCCGTTCCTGGCCAGCCCAGCGCTCCTGCGCTGGACGGCGGAACAGCGCGACCGGCTGGGCCTGCGCGTCCAAATCCATGTGGCGGAGACCCGCTACGAGGTGGAGCAGATCGCGCAAACCGCCGGCACCACCCCCCTGCGCTACCTGGAGCGCTTCGGCCTGGTGGACGAGCGGCTCACTGCCGTGCACTGCGTGCATATGGACAAGGAGGACCTGGAGCTTCTGCGCCGGCGCGGGGTCGTCGTCGTCCACAACCCGAAAAGCAACCTGAAGCTCGGGAGCGGCATCGCGCCGGTGCCCCGCATGCTGGAGCTGGGCATCCCGGTGGCATTGGCCAACGACGGCGCCGCTTCCAACGACCTGCTGGATATGTTCGAGGAAATGCGCTGTGCGGCGCTGATCCAGAAAGGCGCGGCGGAGAACCCGGGGGTGCTCTCGGCGCGCCAGGTCTTCCGCATGGCGACGGAATACGGCGCCCGGGCCTGCGGCATCCCCGCCGGCGTGCTCGAGGCCGGCCGGCTGGCCGATGTGGTCATCGTGAATCTGCGCCGGCCGCACCTGGTGCCGGTGCATGATATCATCAACACGCTGGTCTACTGTGCCAAAGGCTCCGATGTGGAAACGGTCATCATTGACGGCCGCGTAGTAATGCGCGTCCGTCAATTGCAGACCATGAACGAGGACGATATCATTGCTATGGCCGAGGAACGGGGGCAGGATCTGCGCCGGCGAAGCCTGCACAGCCCCCTTTTCCCGGGCCATAAGCATGCGGAGGAATAAGGATATGCCAAGTTTGAAGGAAGACCTGACAGCGGTATGCGGCCCGGAGCGCGTCAGCGACAAGCTGGTGGACCGCATCTGCTACACGCGCGACTGCGGCCCCAGCCCGGGCGGCGTGCCGGGCTACGTGGTGCGGCCGGTATCAACCGAGGAGGTCGCCGGCATCGTGCGGGCCGCCAACCGCCATCAGACGCCCATCTTCGTCTGGGGCCGCTCCACCACCTTCATCGGCAACGGCATCCGCGAGGGCTGTATCCTGATGGCCATGGACCTGATGCGCGCCATCGAGCGGATTGACCTGGAGAGAAAGCTGGTGGTAGTACAACCGGGCGCCGTCTGGCATGCCGTGGATGTGGAGCTGAACAAGCTGGGCTGGGAGCTGGGGGTGCCGGGGCCGGGAGGCATGTTCTCCTGCTCCATCGGCGGCTCGGTGGCCTATAACGCCGTGCCGCACGGCCTGGCGGAATACGGCATGACCGGCGAGCATGTCGCCGGCCTGGAGGTGGTCCTGCCCAACGGCGAAATCCTGCATACCGGCAGTGGCGCCAACGAGCCGGCCGGCCACCCCCATTTCGAGCGCTACGCCAACGGCCCCGACCTGACCGGCCTTTTCATTGGCTCCTGCGGCGTGTTCGGCATTATCACCAAAGTCTATTTCCGCATTCGGCGCATCCCGGAAGCGGAGGAGTTCGCCTTTTACGGCTTTGACAGCGTAGACCGGGCGGTGGACGCCGCGCAGTCCATCCAACGGCAGGAGGCGGCCACCCATCTGGTGGGGCTGTTCGGCGGCCCGAAGCCGGCCGGCTACGAACAGTATGACGCCTTCCTGCACATCGTGGTGCGGGACTCGCGCCTGCGGGCCGGCGAGCGCCGGCGCATCGCCGAGGCGGTCTGCGAGGCGCACGGCGGACACCCCCTGGACAGCAACGCCACGCGCCGCTACTGGACCGAGCACATGTACTCCTGGCTGCGCAACACGCCGCCCGACTATTACTATGGCAACCGCCCGTACACCTGCCCGGAGGTGGCCGGCTTCATCCCCACCCAGGCCGTCAAGGATGCCATCGCCTACCTGCGGCAGGATGCCGTCGAGCACGCTGAGGAGTTCCAGCGCTACGACATCCGCATCAAGTGCTACGACGTCTATTTCTCCCGCAACGGCGCCTTCATCTGGATCGACACCCTGTACCCGGAGCTGGACGAGCGCTCCTGGCGCTACGGCCTGGCCCTGCGCGAGCGCTATACCGACGAGCTGATGCGGCGCTATATGTCCCCCGGCGGCATCCTGCAGGCGCTGGCGCCGGTGGTCATGCCCAAGCTGGGCGCCGGCTTCGAGCTTATGAAGGCGCTGAAACGCACGCTGGACCCGAACTACATCCTCAACCCCGGGGTGCTCCTGATGGAACCGGAAGATACCCCGCAGGTGACGCCGGAGGTGGCATGGTGAGACAGGAAACGACTGCGCCGGCTGGGGAGGCGGTTCGCTCCTCCCAACGGCACATTGACGCGCTCAAAGCGATCATCTACCAGTGCAACCGCTGTGGCCAGTGTCTTGACTTCTCCACCCTGGGGCTGGCGGCCAAATGTCCCGCCTATTGGGGCGGCCTGTTCGAATCCTATGCCTCGCGCGGCAAGTTCAACCTCGCCCGCGCCCTGGTGGACGGCCTGATCGATTACGATGAGGAGCTGGCGCGCCGCGTGTACAGTTGCACCGAATGCCGCGCCTGCGCTGAAAACTGCTTCAAGTTCCTGGACACCACCGCCATCTTCACCGCCATGAAGCAGGACCTGGCGGAGCTGGGCCTCATCCCGGAGAATTACCGGCGCGCCCTGGAAGGCGAGATGGGGTTAGATGTAGTGCACAACGTCTATCAGGCCCCGCATGCGGAACGGTTGGCCTGGCTGTCGCACGAGGAACGGGTGGACCGGCCGGCCCGCACCGCTTTCTTCGTCGGCTGTACCTCCTCCTACGTGCGCCAGAACATGGCCATTGATACCGCCGAGACGCTGGAACTGCTGGGGGTGGATTACACCGTATTGAGCGATGAGTGGTGCTGTGGTCATCCGTACATCGCCGCCGGCCAGCTCGATAAGGCGCGTCAGAGCCTGGAGCACACCATCGAGCTGTATCAGCGGCTGGGGGTGGAGCGCGTGGTCTTCAACTGCCCGGGCTGTCTGAAGACCTTCAAGCACGACGCACCGCGCCTGCTGGGGCGCCGGCTCCCCTTCGAACCGCTCCACATCCTGGAAGAAATCGCCCGGCTGGCGGAGGAAGGGGAGATCCGCTTCCGACCCGTCTCCCCGAAGATTGTCGTCACCTATCATGACTCCTGCACGCTGGGGCGCTGGCTGGGAATATATGAGGCGCCGCGCCAGATTCTGCGGCGCATCCCCGGCGTTTCGGTGCGCGAGATGCGCCGCAACCGCAACCTGGCCTACTGCTGTGGCGCCGGCGGCCTGATCCGCTTCGATTATCCCAACATCTCGACACGCGCCGGCGAGGAGCGCCTGCGCGAGGCGGAGGAGACTGGCGCTGACACGCTGGTGACCTCCTGCCCGGCCTGCCTGATGCAGTTCCAGCAGACGCGCAACAAACTGCGCAGTCCCATGCGGGTGGTGGACATCACCCAGCTCATTTGGGAGCAAATTGACGTACCGGGCAAACCCCAATAAAATGCGCGGGGAACCCTGTACGCCGGCCGTATCTCCGCACAGCGAAAGGAGGTGGAGAAGGGAACGAACGCATGCAGTGGGAGGAAGGATGCACATCGGGGCCACATTTTCATGAGGCGTAATCCGCAAGACACAAGAAGGAGGGAGATGGCATGTTGCGCTATCGTCTGATGGTGGGAGTGGTGCTGGTGGCGCTGGTGGCCGGCCTGCTTGCCGGCTGTGCCCAGCCGGCCACACCGCAGGTGGTGACGGTCAAGGAGACCGTCGTGGTGGAGAAGGAAGTCCCTGTCGAGAAAGAGGTAGTCAAGACGGTGGTGGTGGAGAAGGTCGTCACCCCCACGCCGGCTCCCAAAGGGGGCGAGCTGACCTACGGCCTGACCCTCATCGTCTCCGACATTGACCCCCATTCGGGCGCTTCCTCCGAGCTGGGCATCTTCCTCACCAGCGTCTATGACCCGCTGGTCTGGCGCGATCAGGAGGGCAATTTCCACCCCGGCCTGGCCAAGAAGTGGGAGATCTCCGAGGACGGCAAGGTCTACACCTTCTATCTGCGCGACGACGTCAAGTTCCATGACGGCACCCCCTTCAACGCACAGGCGGTCAAGTTCAACTTCGACCGCATCACCAACCCGAACTTCAAGTCCAACAAGGCCAAGTACATGATGGGGCCGTATGACCACACCGAGGTGGTGGACGACTACACGGTCAAGGTCTACTTCAAGGAGCCGTACGCGCCCTTCCTGGATTCGGTCAGCCAGGTGTACCTGGCCATCGCCTCCCCGAAGGCCCTGCAGGAATGGGGCGATGAGAAGTATCGCGAGCATCAGGTGGGCACCGGGCCATTCATGATGTCGGAGTATGTGGCCAAAGATCACATCGTCCTGGTCAAGAACCCCGACTACAATTGGGCGCCGGAGTTCATGATGCATCAGGGGCCGGCCTACCTGGACAAGATCACCTTCCGCTTCTATCCGGATGCCGCCACCCGCGCGCCGGCGCTGGAGTCGGGCGAGGTCCAGATCATGGGCGAGATCCCGCCGGTGGATGCCAACCGCCTGATGGCCGACCCGCGCTTCGTCATCTATCCGGTGGACATCCCCGGCCAGTCGCTCCAGTTCTTCATCAACACCTCCAAGCCGCCCACGGATGACCTGCGGGTGCGCCAGGCCCTGCTCTACGGCCTGGACCGCGAGGCCATCATCAACGGCATCTTCCGCGCCCTGTCGCCCATCGCCCACGGCCCGCTGGGACGCAAGACGCCGGGCTATACCTCCCAGGTGGAGGGCATGTACCCCTTTGACCTGGAGAAGGCGAAGCAGTTGCTGGCGGACGCCGGCTGGAAGGATACCAACGGCGACGGCATCCTGGACAAGGGCGGCCAGGACCTGGCCCTCAACACCATCCTGATGACCTGGGGCTACCTGCCGGAGATCGGCACGGCCATGCAGGGCCTCTACCGCCAGTTGGGCGTCAAGCTGGAGACGCAGGTGCTGACCTACCCAGCGGCACTGGAGGCGGCCAGCAAGAACGAGCACCATCTCATCCCCATGGCCATCAGCAGTAGCGACCCGGACATCCTTTCCAGCTACTTCCACTCCCGCAACATCGAGAAGGGCTTCGCCTGGTCGCGCTACTCCGATCCCGAGCTGGACCAGTGGCTGGATGAGGGTGCCCGGACAATGGATTGGGAGAAGCGTGCCGAGCTGTACGCCAAGGCCCAGGTGCGCATCATGGAGCAGGCGCTCATTATCCCCATCCGCGACTACGTGAACCTGAACGGCGCCAGCGCAAAGGTGAAGGGCCTGCGCTACAGCCTGCAGGGCTGGTTCCCCTGGCTGTACGACGTGTACATCGAGCAGTAAGCGGGTCTTGAAGAGGGGGCCGGCATGCCGGCCCCCTCTCCCCCATGCGAGCTGAGGAGCGAATATGCTTCGATACATCCAGCGGCGTCTGCTGATCATGATCCCCGTGCTGTGGGGCGTCGTCACCCTGGTCTTCTTCCTGATGTACATGCTTCCCGGCGACCCGGCGGCGACCATCCTGGCGCAGTCCGGCGGCAAGGCGGAGGCGATCGAGAAGCTCCGGGAGCAGTTGGGGCTGAATGACCCCCTGCCGGTGCAGTACATGCGGTTCCTGAGCAACGCGGTGCGCGGTGATTTCGGCAATTCCATCTTCCTGCGCCAGCCGGTGATGCAGATTATCGCCGAGAACCTGCCGGCCACTATCGAGCTGGCCATCGGGGCGCTGGTGGTCGCGCTGGCCATCGGCTTCAGCATGGGCATCCTGGCCGCCCTGAAGTGCAACACCTGGGTGGATCGGCTGTGCATGCTGACGGCTATCGCCGGCGTCTCCATGCCTAACTTCTGGCTGGCCCTGCTCATCATGTACCTCATCAGCGCCATCAACACCTATTACGGCGTGCTCATTCTCCCCATCACTGGACAGGGAGGTATCCAACACCTGATTGTGCCATCTATTGTCCTGGGGTTTGCGGTCTCCGGCTCGCTGGCGCGCCTGGTGCGCTCCAGCATGCTGGAGGTCCTGCGGCAGGAATACATCACCACGGCGCGCGCCAAGGGCCTCAGCCGGCGGGTGGTCATCCTGCGGCATGCCCTGCGCAACGCCCTGATCCCGGTGGTCACCATGCTGGGCCTGCAGTTCGGCTATCTGCTGGGCGGGACGGTGATCATCGAGACGGTGTTCTCCCGCCGAGGGCTGGGGCGCACGATCGTGGACGCCATCGTCTGGAAGGACCTGCCGGTGGTGCAAGGGGCGGTGTTCGTCACCGCCACCACCTATATGCTGGTGAACCTGCTAGTGGACATCTCGTACGCGGTCATTGACCCGCGCATTCGGTATAGCTGAAGGGGTGTGGTGTGACGGCGGTGGCCAAATCTTCGGGGTGTTCCGTAGAGGATGAACGCACGCGCCGCATGCGGGCGGAAAGCCCGTGGCGCATCGCCCTGCGCATCCTGGTGCGCAACCGGGTGGCGATGAGCGGCCTGGCCATATTGGTAATAATGTCCTTGCTGGCTGTCCTGGCGCCGGCCATCGCCCCCTACGACCCGGATGCCGTGGACATCTTGCATCAGCTTGAGGCGCCCAGCCAAGCCCATATCCTGGGCACGGACTTATACGGCCGCGATATCTTCAGCCGCATTTTATACGGCGGCCGCATTACCTTGGTGGTCGGATTGATTGCGGTGGGCATCGCCGCCAGCATTGGCATCGTGCTCGGGCTGATCGCCGGCTTTTACGGCGGCGCCCTGGATTCCATCATCATGCGCCTGGTGGACGTTCTGCTGGCCTTCCCGCGCATCCTGCTGGCGTTGAGCATCGTGGGTATGCTGGGGCCGGGCCTGCTGAACGTGATGGTGGCGGTGGGCATCGCCGGCATCACCGGCTACGCGCGCCTGGTGCGCGGCTCGGTGCTCAGTGCGAAGGAAAACGTGTACGTGGAGGCCGCCCGGGTGGTGGGATGTCCGGACCATATCATCCTGCGCCGGCATCTGCTCCCCAACATCATCGGTCCAGTGATCGTGCTGGCCACCCTGGACGTGGCCGCGGCGATCCTGTCCGCATCTTCGTTGAGCTTTCTCGGGCTGGGGGTACAGCCCCCCACCGCCGAATGGGGCGCCATGCTGAACGAGGGCCGGCAGTACCTGCGCACGGCCCCTTGGATCACCCTCTTCCCGGGCCTGGCCATTATGATATCGGTCTTATCTATCAACATGCTGGGGGATGGCCTGCGCGATGCCCTGGACCCCCGCATGAAGATTTGAAAAGGATGGACAGCAATGGCCCATCGTCCTGAGCGGCAGGTTCTTCAGCGAGCCGAGGCGATCGCTCCTCAGCTCATCGAGATCCGCCGTGCCATTCACCGCCATCCCGAGCTGGGATTCGAGGAATATTTCACCTCGCGGCTGGTGAGCCAGGTGCTGACCGCCGAGGGGATCCCCCACCGCGTGGGGGTGGGGCGCACCGGGGTGGTGGCGGATATCGGCGCCGGCCGGCCGGTCATCGCCTTGCGCGCCGATATGGATGCCCTGCCCATCAACGAGCGCACCGGCCTGCCCTTCGCCTCGGAAGTGCCGGGCGTGATGCACGCCTGCGGGCACGACGCCCACACCGCGGCCCTGCTGGGGGCCGCCAAACTGCTGAAGGAGATGGAACTGCCGGCCGGCACGGTGCGGCTCATCTTTCAGCCGGCGGAGGAAACCGCTGACGAAGAGGGCAAAAGCGGCGCCGACCGCATGGTGGAGGACGGCGCCATGGATGGGGTGGATGCGGTAATCGGTCTGCATAACGTGGTGGACCGACCGCCCGGCACGGTGCTGGTCTCCCCCGGCCCTATCCTGGCCGCCACCGACATGTTCGAGGTGATCATCCACGGCCGGGCCAGCCACGGGGCGTATCCGCACCGCGGTGTGGACGCGATCGTGCTGGCCGCGCAGGTGGTCAACGCCATCCAGAGCATTATTGCGCGGCGCATTGACCCCATGGAAGTGGGGGTGATCACCGTGGGCACCATCGCCGGCGGGCGCAAGGCCAACATCATCGCCGACCGGGTGGAGCTGACCGGCACCATCCGCACCTTCGACGGCGCGGTGCGGCAGAAAATCCTGGAGGGCCTGGAGCATGCCTGCCGGCTGGCGACCCTGCAGGACGGCAATTATGAACTGCGCATCTCGCGCGGGCATCCCGCCACGGTCAATGACCCCGGGATGTGCCGGCTGGTGCGGCGTGTGGCGCGGGAGCTGGGCCTGCGCGTCGAGGAGGAAAAACCATCCCCCGTTTCCGAGGATTTCAGCCTGTATTCCAGCATGGTGCCGGGAGTGTATTTTCTGGTGGGTGCCGGCCGGCCGGAGGACGGCCCGCCGCGCCAGGCCCATACCGCCACCTATGACCTGGACGAGCGCTTCCTGCCCATCGCCGCCGCCATGCTGGCCGAAACGGCGCGTCAATACCTCCTGGAGGCCGCGAAAAAGCCGCAGGGGAGGAAAAAATCATCGTAGAGAGGGAAAACCATGGCTGATGTGCGTGTATCGCTGTGCGGAGTGGAACTGCGCAATCCGTTCATCGCCTCTTCCGGCCCGCTGACCTATGGGGCGAAGGGCATCCGCCGCTGTTTTGCCGCCGGCGCGGCCGCGGCAGTGACGAAGACGCTCTGCAAACTGCCGGCGGAGAACCCCATCCCGCATATCGTGAGCCTGGGCAAGGGCACCATGCTCAACACCGAAAAATGGGCGGACCTGAGCGTCCAGCAGTGGGTGGAGCAGGAGTTCCCGGCCCTGCGCGGCGCGGACGGTGTGGTCATCGCCAGCCTGGGCCACACGGTGGAAGAGGTGGAGCTGATCGCGCCGCAGTTGGCGCGGGTGGGCGACCCCATCCGCATGCTGGAAGTGGTCTCGTACCGGGCGGTGGATATGGTGCCGATGGTGAAGGCGGCCAAGCGCCTGACCGATTTCCCGGTGCTGGCCAAGATCAGCCCCAACTGGCCCGATTTGATGGAGGTGGTGGACGGCTGTCTGGCCGCCGGCGCCGACGGCATCACTGCCGCGGATTCCCTGGGGCCCGTCCTGCACATTGACATAGAGACCGCCCGGCCGGCGCTGAGCGGGGATTACGGCTATGCCTGGATGTCCGGCACCGCCATCAAGCCGGTCATCGTGCGCATCGTGGCGGATATCTGCCGGCGGCATCCCGATGTGCCGGTGGTGGCCACCGGCGGGGTCACCACCGCAGAGGACGCGGTCGAGATGTTCATGGTGGGCGCCACAGCTATCGGCGCGCAGACGGCCCCCATGCTGCAGGGGGTGAGCTGGTTCGAAAAGACCGCCAACAAGCTGGCGAAGTGGCTCGATGCGCACGGCTACCGCTCGCCGGCGGAGGTGCGCGGCAGGGCACTGCCGGCCATCGTCCCCGGCGAGGACAAGCGCCCCCTCACCTTCTTCTTCGACGCCGACAAATGCACCGAATGCGGGCGCTGTGTCACCGTCTGCGCCTACGAGGCCCGACACCTGGAAGAGGGCAAGGTGATGCGGCTGGATACGGATGCCTGCCGCTCCTGCGGCCTGTGCGTGACCGTTTGTCCCACCGAGGCGCTCACCGCGGACCGGGTCTAGGACTGAAAAGGGGGTGGGCAGGTGCCCACCCCCTTTTTGATCGCCTTATGAACGCCTGGAGGCCTCGACGACGGAGCGGAGGTACTCTGGGGTCAGGGGCACGCGCCGCAGTTCCACGCCCAGGGCATGGCTGACGGCATTGACGACAGCGCCGGCCACCCCGTCCGAGGCGCACTCCCCGATGCTCTTGCCGCCGAATGGGCCGGCCTCCTCCGGCTCCTCCACCGTAATGACCCGGATGCTGGGGGGCATATCGGCCGCCTTGAACATGCGGTACTTCTTGAAGTTGGGGTTTTTGACCTCGCCCGTCTGCGGGTCAATGATCATCTCCTCGGAAAGCGCATATCCCAGGCCCATATGAATGCCGCCGTGCACCTGCCCCTCGAAAAGCAGAGGATTGATGACGCGGCCGGAGTTGTGCACCGCCAGGAAATCCAGCACCCGCACCTGATAGGTCTCGGTGTCCACCTCCACCTCGCAGAAGTCGGCGGCGTAGGACTCGATGGCGGTGCGAGATTCGAACGTGGCGGTGGCGATCAGCTCCCGCTGGGGCATGCCGGTGGAGCCGCGCTGTGCCGAGGCGACGATATCGGCGATGGAGACGCACTGGCTCGGGTTATCGCGCACCACCACAAACCCATCATCCAGCTCCAGCCGGTCTATCGAAACCTTCAGCATGCGCGAGGCCTCGTCCAGCAGTTGTTCGCGGAGCTGGCGGGCGGCCAGGATGGTGGCGTTGCCGCCGATGTAGGTGGTGCGGGAGGCCTGCGCGCCCAGGTCCAGCGGGGTGACGTCCGTATCGGCCTCGATGACCTCGATCAGGTCCGGGTCAATGGTCAGGATCTCCGCGGCGATCTGGGCCAGGATGGTGCGGGCGCCGGTGCCCAGGTCATGGGTGCCGGTGAGCAGGACGGCGGTGCCGTCGTCGTGCAGGCGGATGGTGACAGTGGTCAGGTCCTGATAGACGGGGTACCAGCCGGCGCCGTGCACCGCCAGCCCCATGCCCACACCGCGCCGCACCCGCTGGCCGTGGGTGGCCTCGGCCGCCCGCCGGCGCTCGTACCAGCGGAAGGCCTCCATGCCGGCGCGGATGCAGTCGGCAATACGGGCATTATGCACGTTCTGGCCCAGGCAATTGTTCTGGAAGGGGCGCAGGACGTTCTTGAGCCGGAATTCGACCGGGTCCCACCCCATCTCTCGGCAGATGCGGTCAATATGGGTTTCGCGCGGAAGCATGATCTGCGGCGTCCCGTAGCCGCGCATGGCGCCGGCCGGCGGGATGTTGGTGTACACCGCCGCGCCGCGGTAGAACATGTAGGGCGCATCATAGAGCAGGAAGGTCTTGCCGGACTGCGCGCCGACGGTATTGGGGCCAGAGCCGGCGTAGGCGCCGGTGTTCATCAGCGAGCGGATGTACTGGCCGCGGATGCGCCCGTCCTTGTCCACGCCGGTGCGCACCGTGACCTTGCCGCTGTGCCGGCTGCGGGTGGACAGGAAGACCTCTTTGCGCGTCAGGCGGAGCTTGACCGGCCGGCCGGTGCGCATGGACAACAGGCCGACCACCGGTTCATGCAGGACCTCCAGCTTGCCGCCGAAAGCACCCCCCACGATCATCTTGATGACGCGCACCTTGCTGTGCGGAAGCCCCAGCGCCTGGGCAATGACACTGCGGAAGCAGAACACGTTCTGCCCCGAGGTCCAAATGGTGAGCTTGCCGTCCGGGCTGTAATAGGCCACGTGGCACACCGGTTCCAGGTACCCGTGATGCACCTTGGAAAGCTCGAAGGTGTCCTCGAACACGTAATCGGCCTCGTCAATGGCCTTGAGCACCTCTTCCTCGGAATGACTGCCGTAGGCCAGCCAGCCGCCGCAAATATTGGTGCCATCCACGCCGTGAGGATTGGCGAGGGGAGCGCCTTCCGCCAGGGCTTGATCCACATCGAAGACCGCCGGCAACAGCTCGTACTCCACCTTGATGCGCTTCACCGCCTCCTCGGCGATAAAGGGATCATCCGCGGCCACCGCCGCCACGCGGTCCCCCACAAAACGCACGTATTCGTCGAAGATATACTCCGTCTCCGGCATATCGAACGGGCTGTTGTCCCCGTAGAAGCGCATGGCGCTGTTAAAGACGTTGTGAGGGCTGTTGAAGTAATGGACGATGGCGCGCACGCCGCGGATCTTCTCCGCCTCGGAGGTGTCGATGCTGACGATGCGGGCATGGGCGTGGGGGGAGAGAAGCAGTTTGGCGTGCAGCATGTTCGGGAGCCGCAGGTCATCCACGTAGACGGCCTTGCCGGTGACCTTGAGGACGGCCTCGCGGTTGGGTCTGGGCCGGCCGACGTACTTCAGGCCGCGCGCCTCCAACTGCTTCTCGAACTCCTTCAGCTCTTCGTACTGTCGCTCTGCCATGTTACGCCTCCCCTCGCATGCGCCGAGCGGCCAGCTCAATGGCCTCGATGATCTTCACGTAACCGGTACAGCGGCATAAGTTGTTGTCCAGCGCCGCGATGATCTCCTCGCGTGTGGGGTTGGGATTGCGGCGCAGGAGCGCGGTGGCGGTGATGACCATGCCGGGGGTGCAAAAACCGCACTGGATGGCGCCCGTCTCGACGAAGGCCTGCTGGACCGGGGTCAGCCGGCCGTCCTTGGACAGCCCTTCAATCGTGATGACCTCTTTGCCTTGGGCACGCGTGGCCAGATAGGTGCAGGAGTTGACCGGCTCCCCATCAATCAGGACCTTACAGGCGCCGCAGTCCCCCGTGCCGCATCCGTATTTGGTGCCGGTCAGGTTGAGCACATCGCGCAGTACGTACAGGAGGGTCCAGCGTTTGCCGATCTCGAGCTGGTACTCCTCGCCGTTGATGTTGAGGGTAACTTCCACTCGTTCGTCCATCGCTTCTCTCCCGGGCGGGTGTACGCTGAAGGTGAACAATCCTGATAAAATTATAGCATAGTTGAACGAGCGGGTCAAGAGGCCCTTCCATGTTGAAACCCGCCCGAACCTGTGGTATAATGGAAACAGCCGCCTGTAGGTCTTCTCAACCGCAGTGCCGGCACATCCCAATGGAGGGACATGGTTCACGCATGGAAGCCCGGCTCATCGCGGAGCGTCAGCATCGGCATCGGGCCAATCATTCTGCCGGCCCGACCGCGTGTTTCCCCCGTCCTGGCTCCCTGTCCAGTCTGTACGACACCGCGCCCCGATATCCGGGATATGTCAGGCCGTTCCACCTTGCTCCGGCACCCCGCCTTTCGCCTTTACTTGCCGGCCCCCTCTATCTGCTGGTACAATTGCCGCGACGGCCGGCCGTTCGTTCCCACCACGAATAAGGAGGTAAGCCTTGCACGCCATCGTATGCATCAAACAGGTTCCCGACACCACGGAGGTCAAGATTGACCCCGTCCGCGGCACACTGATTCGCGAGGGCGTCCCCAGCATCCTCAACCCCTTCGACACCTACGCCATCGAAGAAGCCCTGCGGCTGAAGGAGCAGTTCGGCGGGAAGGTGACCGCCATCAGCATGGGACCACCCCAGGCCATCGAGGTGCTCAAGGAAGCGGTGGCCATGGGATGCGACGAGGCTATCCTGCTCTCGGACCGCGCCTTCGCCGGCTCCGACACCTGGGCCACCGCCTACACCCTCTCGCAGGCCATCCGCCGGCTCGGCCCCTTCGACATCATCTTCTGCGGCCGGCAGGCCATTGACGGCGACACCGGCCAGGTCGGGCCAGGCATCGCCCGCCAACTGAAGATCAACCAGCTCACCTACGTCTGCAAGATCCAGCACATTGACTTCGACAAGGGCGAAATCCGCGTCGAACGTCTGCTGGAAGAGGGGCGCGAGGTGGTCGAAAGCCGTCTGCCGGCACTCCTCACCGTGGTCAAGGATATCAACCAGCCGCGCTATCCCACCTTCAAGGGCATCCGCCGCGCCTCCCGCATGGAATATCCGATCTGGACCGCCAAGGACCTGGAGGGGGCCAATCCCGCCTATTTCGGGCTGGACGGCTCCCCCACCCGGGTGGTGCGCGTCTTCACGCCGCCGCCCCGCAGTGGTCAGACCGAGATCATCCAGGGCGAGACCGTGCAGGAGCAGGCCGCCAAACTGGTCGAGAAGCTCCTGGCAGAGAAAATCATCTGAGCCGGCGGCATTCACTCGTTTGACTACGAAGGAGGATAACCGTGGCCCTACTGCAGATCAATCGTGAGGAATGCATCGGGTGCGAGGCCTGCGTGGCGGCCTGCCCATTCGGTGCCCTGCATATGGACGAGGAACGCAAGGCGGTGGTCGACGACAAGTGCACCGCCTGCGGCGCCTGCGTTGACGTCTGCCCGGTGGGCGCGCTCAGCCTGCCGGAGGTCGAGGCGCCGGCCGCCGGCCTGGAGCAGTACAAAGGGGTCTGGGTCTGGGTCGAACAACTGCGGGGGGAGGCCGGCAGTATCTCCTGGGAGATGATCGGCAAGGGGCGCGAGCTGGCCGACCAGCGCAAAACGACCCTGACCGCCTGTGTGCTCGGATATCACGTCGAACACATCGCCCACCAGGCCATCGCCTACGGCGCGGACCGCGTCATCCTGGTGGACGACCCGGTGCTGGAGCACTACCGCACGGAGCCGTACGCCGCGGTGCTGGTGGACCTTATCCGGCAGTACAAGCCGGAGATATTCATCCTGGGCGCCTCCACGCGCGGCCGGGACCTGGCCGGCGCCGTCGCCACCGAGATCTTCACCGGCCTGACCGCCGACTGCACCGGCCTGGATATTGACCCGGAGACCGGCCTCCTCCGCCAGACGCGCCCGGCCTTCGGCGGCAACATCATGGCCACTATCATCTGCCCCAACCACCGCCCGCAGATGGCCACCGTCCGCCACCGCGTCTTTGAGATGCCGGCGCCCGACCACACCCGCAAAGGCGAGATCATCCGCGTCAACCCCCATCTTGACGAGGAGGCCATCGCCACCAAGGTCGTGGACTTCATCCGCGAGGAGGGCCAGGTGAACCTGGCGGATGCCCGCATCATCGTCTCCGGCGGACGCGGCGTGGGCGGCCCGGAGGGGTTTGAGCCTATCCGCCGGCTGGCCGAGGTGCTCGGAGGAGCCGTCGGGGCCTCGCGCGCCGCGGTGGACGCCGGCTGGATCCCCTACGCCCATCAGGTGGGGCAGACCGGCCGCACCGTGCGCCCCGACCTCTACATCGCCTGCGGCATCTCCGGCGCTATCCAGCACCTGGCCGGCATGCAGACATCCCGCGTCATCGTGGCCATCAACAAGGACCCCGAGGCCCCCATCTTCAAGATCGCCAACTACGGCATCGTCGGGGACCTGTTCCAGGTCCTGCCGGCGCTGACGGAGGAATTCCGCAAGCGCCTGCACAAATAACCTATCGAACCGGAGGAAACAATGGAGTTTCAATTGAGCGATGAGCACCGCATGCTCGAAAAGACCGTGCGCGAATTCGCCGCACGCGAGATCGCCCCTACCATCAAAGAGCTGGACCGCACCCATTCCTTTGACCCGGGCATCTTCCCCAAGATGGCCGAGCAGGGACTGCTGGGCATCTGCATCCCGGAGCGCTACGGCGGCGCCGGCATGGATTACATCTCCCTCGGCCTGGCCTGCGAGGAGCTGGAATACGTGGACACCTCGGCCCGCGTCATCATGAGCGTGCATGTCGGGCTGTACTCCTGCACCCTCTTCCAGTGGGGCACCGAGGAGCAGAAGCAGAAATACCTGGTGCCGGCCGCCCAGGGGGACGTCATCGGCGCCTTCGGCCTGACCGAACCCAACGCCGGCAGTGACGTGGTCAACCTGCAGACCACCGCCCGCCGCGAGGGCGACCATTACATCCTCAACGGGGAAAAGACCTGGATCTCCCTGGCGGACGTGGCCGACCACTTCCTGATCTTCGCCTGGACCGACATGGAAAAGAAGCGCCGGCGCGATCATTCCGGCATCTCCGCCTTCATCGTCGAGCGCGGTTGGCCCGGCCTGACCACCGACACCATCCACGGCAAGCTGGGCGTGCGCGCCGGCAACACCGGCTCCATCTCCATGAACGATGTGCCGGTGCCGGCCGAAAACCTGCTGGGCCAGGAGGGTGAGGGCTTCAAGATCGCCATGAGCGCCCTGGACCAGGGCCGCTATACCGTCGCCGCCGGCGCCACCGGCCTCATACGCGCCTGCCTCGATGCCTCCGTGCGCTATGCCAACGAGCGCCAGACCTTCGGCGTGCCCATCGGCCGGCATCAGCTCATCCAGCAGATGATCGCCTATATGGCCCAGCGCTACGAGATCGCCCGGCTCCTCTACCTGCGCGCCGGCTGGCTCAAAAACCAGGGCATCCGCAATACCCGCGAGACCAGCCTGGCCAAATGGTACGCCTGCGACGCCGCCTTCGATTCCGCCTCGGACGCGGTGCAGATCCACGGTGCCTACGGCTTCTGCGACGAGTACGACGTGGAGCGCTTCTTCCGCAACGCCAAGGGCGCCGTCATTTACGAGGGGAGCCGCGAGATCCATCAGCTCCTTCAGGCCGAGTACGCGTTGGGCTACCGGCAGGACCGGCCGCTCCGCTGTGAACTGCCGGCCTACGACCCCGAAACCTGGACGGAAAGCTGAGCCGGCCCGGGAGCACCTATGCCCAAACCCCACCGCGTCATCCTGGACGAATCGCTATGCAAGGGACAGGCCTGCGCCCTATGCGCGCAGACCTGTCCCGCCGGCGTCTTCCGGCCGGCCGACCGCCCCACGCCGCAGGGCATCGTGCCCATGCAGGCGGCCTTCCCCGAACAGTGCATCGGCTGTCATCAGTGCGACCAGCTCTGTCCCGAGCTGGCCATTGACGTGGTTCCCGCCGGCGCCCTCCCCACACCTCCACCGCCGCGCGCCGGCCCCCTGCCCCGTCCCAACCCCATGGGTGGCTGGCAGGAATCGCCGGCCCTCCTGCCGCCCGGCACCTACTTCATGTCGGGCAACGAGGCCTGTGCCGAAGGCGCCCTGGCCGCCGGCTGTCGCTTCTACGCCGGCTACCCCATCACCCCCTCCAGCGAAATCATGGTGCATATGGCCCAGCGCCTGCCGGAACTCGGGGGCAACTTCATGCAAATGGAGGACGAGCTGGGAAGCATCGCCGCCGTCATCGGCGCGGCGTGGGGCGGCCTCAAAGCTATGACCGCCACCTCCGGCCCGGGCATCAGCCTCATGCTGGAGAACATCGGCTACGCCATCATGACCGAGACGCCCTGCGTCATCGTGGACGTCCAGCGCGCCGGCCCCAGCACCGGCCAGGCCAGCCGGCCGGCCCAGGGCGACATCATGCAGGCGCGCTGGGGCACCCACGGCGGCGTGGACCTCATCGCTCTGGCCCCCTGGTCCGTCCAGGAAATGTACGAGCTGACCATCCGCGCCTTTAACCTGGCCGAGCGCTTCCGCGTGCCGGTCTTCCTCCTGGCCGATGAAATCGTCGGCCATCTGTACGAGACGGTGACCATCCCGCCGGCCGTGCGCACCTTCGAGCGCCTGCGCTGGCCCCAGGACATGCCCTTCGACACCCCCGAACCGGACGGCGTCCCGCCCATGCCGGCCTTCGGCGAGGGCGCCTACCTCCTGGTCACCGGCTCCACCCACGACGGCCGCGGCTACCGCCGCACCACCGATGCCGCCGTCCAGGACAGGCTGATGCGCCGGCTCTCCGCCAAAATCCGCCGGCACCAGGACGAGATTGACGATTGGGAAGAGCACTTCCTGGAGGATGCCGAGCGCGTGCTGGTGGCCTGCGGTTCGGCAGCGCGCAGTGCCCTGTGGGCCGTACAGCAGGCCCGCCGGCAGGGCCGCCCGGTCGGCCTCCTGCGGCTGAAAAGCCTCTGGCCCTTCCCCGATGAGGTCGTCGCTTCCCGCTGTGGCGGCCGGCGGGAGATCATCGTGCCGGAGATGAACCTGGGACAGCTTGCCGGCGAGGTGCGCCGCGCCGCCGGCGTCCCCGTCACCTCCCTCACCCAGGTGGACGGCGAACCCATGGACCCCCGCCGCATCCTAGCATATCTGCTGGAGGGCAATTGGTAACCATGACCGCCACCTCCGCGTATCCGCTCGCCTCGCTCCTGCGCCAGGCCTATCTGCGCCAATCCACCGCCTTCTGCCCGGGGTGCGGCCACGGCATCTTCATGAACGCCTTCCTGCGGGCGGCGGCCGCCCTGCCGCTGGACTTCGACCGCACGGTCTTCGTCTCGGGCATCGGATGCGGCGCCTGGGTGCCCTCGCCCCATTTCCTGGCCGACACCCTGCACGTCACCCATGGCCGGGCCGTGGCTTTCGCCGCCGGCGTCCAGCGGGCACGCCCCGACCTGAACGTGATCGTCATCAGCGGCGATGGGGACCTGGCCACCATCGGCGGCAACCACCTCATCCATGCCGCCCGCCGGCAGACCCC